>CACYXJ010000045.1 GCA_902778375.1 uncultured Erysipelotrichaceae bacterium | reverse complement strand
CTGGGTAAGAGCCTCGCTGCCGGTTTTGATCGAAGAGGCGGCGGAGGATACTGTCACGCACAGATACACGGCGGCGATGACGCACACGGCGGTGAGAATCAGGATATAAAGACGTGTCATCTGCTGTGAGTAGACAAGTTCGCACAGCAGTTCATGGTTGTTCATTTCGGCAAGCTGTTCTTTTTTCATCATGGCAAGGACCTTCTTTCTTCCCCATTGTACTGAATTTCCGCAGTTAAAAACAATCATTCAGAATGGCTGATATATAATGGGAAAAAAGGAGATTGTCCATGAACAGCATGTCCGCGCCGCTGTCCCTGATCATCTTTACCGATGTCCATTATCTGGCAGAGAATCTTTACGATGAAGGCGAGGCGTTTCAGAAAATCATCGACACGAATGTCGGCAAATATACCGAAGGCAGCCAGGTGATCATGCGGGAAATGACGGAAGCGGTCATAAGAGAGAAACCGGATGCCGTGCTGATCTGCGGCGATCTGACATTCAACGGCGAAAAGGAATCGCTCATTGAATTCTCCGGGTATCTGAAGGAAATGAAGGATGAAGGCATTCCTGTTTTTGTCATCTGCGGTAATCACGATATCGAACACCGGCACACGGCATGTTACCGGGGAGACAAAGTCCTGCCGGCGGAAAAGACCAGCGCGGAGGATTTCATGAAGATCATGGGACCGTACGGCTATGACGCGGCTTTTGCCAGGGACGCGTCTTCCTGCAGCTATGCCGCAGTTCTGCGCGATGACATCTGGCTGCTGTGCCTGGATGCCAATGTGCCGTCTGCCCGCGGTTTTCTTGCGCCGGATACAATGGCCTTTGCCGAGGATGTCCTGAAAAGGGCAGAGACGGAAGGCAGAACGGTGATCACGATGACCCACCAGAATGTCCTGAAGCAGAACGAACTGATGTATCACGGTTTCGTGCTGAACAATCATGACGAGGTGGAAACTCTGCTGAAGAAATACGGCGTGTCTGTCAATTTCAGCGGCCATACGCATCTGCAGCATATTTCCAGGAGTGAAGGACTGACTGATATCTGCTGCCAGTGTCTGACCCTGTGGCCGCTGTCGTATCTCAATGTGCGGCTGGAACTGCCGGAATGCACGTTTGCATTTGAAAAAAAGATTCTTCCCGTCCTGCAGGCGGAAAGCCGTCAGCGCTTTGACGAAACAGTCGTCAGAATGATCGCCCCGCAGCTGGAAGGAAGACAGATTCCCGAACGGGACAGGGAGGAAATGCTGCAGCTGGCGGCGGAGGTCATCGTGCCGTACTTTTCCGGCCTGGAATCCGACCGGGAAAAATACAGAAACAGCAGCGGCTGGAAGCTCTGGCACAGATACGCCATGGACGCATTCTGGTTTTTCTATCTGAAACAGATCCTCGAACCGTAAGATCGTTCTTTCCCGGCGGAAAGATGAAGTATACAATAAAAACATAACTGCAGAAAGGAACAGCAATATGGGAATCACGGTATTTGGAGCTATTTTCGTGGATGTGAAGGGCTATCCGACCGCCCAGTATATTCCGGGCGGCCGCAATGTCGGCAATGTGATCAGCACCCATGGCGGCGTCAGCCGCAACGTTGCGGAAGACATCGCCAATGTCGAACTGAGACCGACGTTTGTCAGTGTCGCCGACCGGACAGGTCTCAGCACCGATGTCATCGATAATCTGAAAAAGCACAAGGTCAACACCGACTATATCCGCCGTACAGAAGACGGACTGGGCACCTGGCTGGCCATCTTCGACAACAACGGTGATGTCACGGCCTCGATTTCCAAGCGTCCCGATCTTTCCGAGATTGTCAATATCCTGAAGGATTTCGGCGACGAGATTATCGCGGCATCCGACAGTATCGCTGTCGAGATCGATATGGACGTCGAGATCCTGAAGCCGATCTTCGAACTGGCGCAGAAATACCGCAAGCCTGTCTATGCTGTTGTTTCAAATATGTCGATCGCCATGCAGCGGCGCGACCTGCTGCAGCGCACGGACTGTGTTGTGTGCAACCAGCAGGAAGCGGAAATGCTGTTTTCCAAGAATTACGAGGACTGCTCGCCGGAGGATCTGCGGGCGATCCTGCTTGACCGCATCCAGTATGCCAATATCCCGGCCATGGTCGTGACCCTGGGAGAAAGAGGCGCGGTCTATGCCAGCCAGGACGGCACCAGCGGCTGCATTCCGCCCCAGAAGGTGGATGTCATCGACACGACCGGAGCCGGCGACGCATTCTTCGCCGGTGTCGCCATCGGCCTGACCTACGGCAAGAACCTGCACGAAGCGTGTGTCATCGGCACCCGGCTCGCGGCAGCGGTCATCTGCACCAAGGAAAGCGTCTGTCCGCGCTTCAATCCGGCCGAATTCGGCCTTGATCTCAACCGCTGAAAAGGCGTATGGAAAACCATATGTCTTTTTCTTTTTTCATGGATTTATCCACCGTTCAGAATCGTTACCTGTTACAATGTAGGATAGAGAAAGACCGCAGATAATTACAGCAGAAGGGGGTTTCATGGATTATGCAATTGAAATGCTGAACATTACCAAGGACTTCCCTGGCATCAGAGCGAACGACAATATTACTCTCCAGGTCGAGAGGAATACGATCCACGCTCTGCTCGGTGAAAACGGCGCCGGCAAATCGACACTGATGTCGATTCTGTTCGGTCTGTACCAGCCGACCAGCGGAACCATCAAGGTCAATGGTCAGGAGGTAAAGATCACCGATCCGAACATCGCCAACGATCTCGGTATCGGCATGGTCCACCAGCACTTTAAACTGATTGATAATTTTACCGTCACCGAAAACATCATTCTCGGCAAGGAACCGAAGACGAAATTCGGTACCGTCGACCTGAAGAACGCCGAAAAGAGAGTCGCCGAACTGAGCGAACAGTACGGACTGAAGGTCGACCCGAAAGCCAAGATCTCGGATATCGGTGTCGGTATGCAGCAGCGTGTCGAAATTCTGAAAATGCTTTACCGTGATTCCGACATCCTGATCTTCGACGAGCCGACAGCAGTCCTGACACCGCAGGAAATCAACGAACTGATGGATATCATGCGCAATCTGATCAAGGAGGGCAAGACGATCCTGCTGATCACGCACAAGCTGAAGGAAATCAAGGCTGTCGCCGATACCTTCACGGTCCTGCGCAAAGGCCGCTATATCGGCACCCGCAAGGTCGCCGATGTGACGGAAGAGGAAATGGCGGAAATGATGGTCGGACGCGCTGTCAGCTTCACGACCGAAAAGAAGGAAGCCACACCGGGCGAGGTCGTACTGGAAATCAGAAACCTCAATGTCAAGGACGTCAAGGGTCTGCCGGCTGTCAAGGATTTCTCCCTGAGTGTCAGAGCCGGTGAAATCGTCGGTCTTGCCGGTATCGACGGCAACGGCCAGACGGAACTGGTATACGCGCTGACCGGACTGGTCAAGCCGGAAAGCGGCTCCGTCATCCTTAAAGGCACGGATATTACCAACATGTCGATCAGGGAACACTATAAAAGAGGTCTTTCACATGTTCCCGAAGACCGTCACAAGCACGGTCTGATCCTCGACTTCCAGCTGCGTGAGAACTTTGTCATTCACGATTATGATATGGAACCGTACGTCAAGGGCGGCATCCTGCAGAACGACGAAATCGACAGACAGTCGGTACGTCTGATCGAGGAATTCGATGTCCGCTCCGGTGAAGGAAAGGATTCGCTGACCAGATCGATGTCCGGCGGCAACCAGCAGAAGGCGATCATCGCCCGCGAGGTGGACCGTTCCGCCGATCTGCTGCTGGTCGTACAGCCGACCCGCGGCCTCGACGTCGGCGCCATCGAAAGCGTTCATTCCCGTATCGTGCAGGAAAGAGACAAGGGCAGGGCAGTCTTCCTGGTTTCCCTGGAACTGGATGAGATCATGAATCTGTCCGACCGTATCGCTGTCATTCATGACGGTGAACTGACCGGTATCATCGAACGTAAGGACGCGACCGAAAACGAACTCGGTCTGATGATGTCCGGCGCCCTGAGAAAGGAGAGTAAGCAGGCATGAAAAAATACAGTTCAAGAACCATTTCCCTGCTTGCCGTCCTGTTAGGTCTGCTGCTGGCAAGTCTTCTGCTTCTGGTCACCGGCAAGAATCCGCTGGACATGTTCTCGGCGCTGCTCTGCTCGCTGACCGGATTCGACCTTTCCGCCCCGCAGAAGGGATTCAATCTGATGTATCCGCTGAACTGGCTGCTGAACTGCCTGCCGGTCATGCTGACAGGTCTCTCGGTTGCCTTCGCTTACCGTACCGGTATGTTCAATATCGGCGGTGAAGGACAGTTCATTGTCGGTTCCCTGGCGGCTTCCGCGGTGGCGCTGTTCGTACCGCTGCCGCCGGTCATTCATCCGATCGTCTGTGTCATCGCCGGCGGTCTGGCCGGAGCCTGCTGGGCTTTCCTGCCGGGCATGCTGAAGGCATTGCGGAATATCAACGAAGTCGTCATCTGCATCATGATGAACTACATCGCCCTGTACTTCAATTCCTGGGTCGTGCGCACATTCCTGCCGGTCGATCAGAAGACGCTGGCAAGAACGATCCAGTTCCCGGCATCCGCTTCCTTTGCCCAGCTGAATTTCGGAACCTCCTCGAAGTTCCATTTCGGCTTCCTGATCGTGATCGTCTGTCTCGCCCTGTACTGGTTCATTATCGAAAAGACCAGTTTCGGTTTCTCGCTGAGAGCGACCGGTTTCAACAAGGAAGGCGCCCGCTATGCCGGTATGTCCACCAACACGAACACGATCCTGTCGATGATGATCGCCGGTGCCTTCACCGGTATCGCCGGCGCGATCGTCACCCTCGGTGTCTACAGTTACGGCCGTATCTTCACCACCTTCGACAACTACGGCTTCGACGGCATCTCCGTCGCCCTGATCGGTGCCTGCAAGACGAGCGGCATCATCTTCGGCGGCCTGCTGATCGGTCTTCTGAAAGCGGCAGGCACGACGCTGCAGCTGCTGGGTATTTCCAAGGAGATCGCCCAGCTGATCCAGGCTTGTATTCTGATCTTCATTGCCATCCAGTACGGTATTGTGGTGGTTCTGAATAAAATCGACGGCCGCAGAAAGGAGAGTGCGACGAAATCATGAAACTGCTCATTGAAATGTTTCCGATCGCGCTGATGCTCGCATCACCGCTGATCATCACCGCTCTTGGCGGACTTTTCTCGGAACGCTCCGGTGTTGTCAACGTCGCGCTTGACGGCTGTATGCAGATCGGCGGCTTCACGGCTGCCACGGTGCTGGTGCTGCTCTCCGCTGCCGGTGTCAAGAATGGCATCTGGTGGGCGATCCTGGCAGCGATCCTGGCTTCGACGCTGTTTGTTTCGATCCATGCTTTCTCGGCGATCCACATGCGTGCCGACCAGACCATTTCCGGTACGGCCCTGAATGTTCTTGCCGGCGGTCTGACGATCTACCTGTGCGAGATCCTCTTCAACGCCAAGTCGACTGCTTCCTTCAACAACGGCGATGTCTTCAGCCGTGTCTCCGTACCGCTTCTCAAAGACATCCCGCTGATCGGCAAACTGTTCTTTACCAGCAACTATCCGTTTACCTACATGGCATATGTGCTGGTCGTCGTTGTCTGGTTCCTGATGTACAAGACATCCTTCGGACTGCGGTTGAGATCATGCGGCGAATTCCCGCAGGCTTCCGCTTCGATGGGTGTCAGTGTCGTCAAGTACAGATGGATCGGTGTCCTGCTTTCCGGTGCCTTTGCCGGTCTTGGCGGAGCTGCGCTGGTTCTTTCCACCCAGACATACTTCAATGTCGGATCCATTCACGGACTTGGCTTCGTTGCCATCGCCACATTGATCTTCGGTCAGTGGAACCCGTGGGGAATTCTCGGTGCCGGTATCCTGTTCGGCTTCTCGCAGACCCTGTCGTTCTATGTTTCCAGTATTCCGTTCCTTTCCCATATACCGTCGGAACTGGTAAACATGTTCCCGTATGTACTGACGATCGTTGTCATCGTTCTCTTCTCCGGCCGTCAGGTCGGACCGAAGGCGAGCGGTGAAATCTACGACCCGAGCAAACGCTGATGTTACAGGGGCACGGTTATCCGTGCCCTTTATTGAAAGAAAGGTTATATCATGGCTAAATTTCCGAAAGAATTTCTCTGGGGAGCTTCCTCCTCCGCGTTCCAGATCGAAGGCGGCTGGGATGAAGACGGCAAGGGCATGACAGTTGCCGACTACAACTCTTTCAAACGTTCCGACAGACAAGCCGACTCCAAAGTCGCCAGCGATTTCTACCATCATTACGAAGAAGACATTGCCCTGATGAAGGAACTGGGAATGAACATCTACCGTTTCTCGCTTTCCTGGGCCAGAATCATTCCCGACGGCGACGGCGCTGTCAACGAAAAGGGAATTGCCTTCTATGACAAGGTGATCGATCTGCTGATCGAAAACGGCATCCAGCCGTTTGTCACCCTGTATCATTTCGACCTGCCGTACGCGCTGGTCGAAAAATACAACGGCTGGGAAGACAGAAGATGCGTCCATGCCTTTGAACGCTATGCGAGAGTCTGCTTCGAGGCTTTCGGCGACCGGGTGAAATACTGGCAGGTCACCAACGAACAGAACCTGATGATCCGTGTCGACGAACGAATGAACATCAATGAGCCGGATGCCTGGAAGGCGGACAAGATGCGGGCCCAGATGGATTATCACATGTTCCTGGCGCATGCCCTGGCGACAAAAGCGTGTCATGAACTTGTCGAAGGCGGCAGGATCGGTCCGGCTGTGTCCTCGACCTGCACCTATCCATTGACCAACAAACCGGAAGATGTCTGGGCAGCCCGCATGAACGACTACATGAAGACAGTCTACTGTCTCGACATGCATTACTACGGCGAATATTCCGGCATCTATCTGCGCTATCTGAAGGAACGCGATATCATGCCGGAAATGAAGGAAGAAGACAGGGAAATCCTGAAATACGGAAAACCGGACTATATTGCCTTCAACTACTACCGCACGCTGTGCGCGTCCTATCTGCCGGCGGACGAGGAACATCCGGTCGGCATGCGCGTATACCGCGGCAACGAAGTCGACTTCGACCAGTACGGATACTGCCGGGATGAAAGAAACGAGAATCTGGCAGCCAGCGAGTACGGCGCCCAGATCGATCCGATGGGTCTGCGTATTGTCCTCAACGACTACTGGGGCAGATATCATCTGCCGATGATCATCACCGAAAACGGACTGGGAATGGCAGACACACTGACGGCAGACGGAAAGGTGCATGACGATTACCGCATCGACTATCTGCGCGAACATATCAAGGCCTGCGCCATGGCAATCGAGGACGGCGTCGACCTGATCGGCTATTCGCCATGGTCCTTCGAAGACCTGCTTTCCTCCCACCAGGGCTTCCGCAAACGCTACGGCTTTGTCTATATCAACCGCGAAGACATGGACCTCAGGGACCTCAGCCGCATCAGGAAGGACAGCTTCTACTGGTACCGGAACGTCATCGCCACCAACGGCGAAGAACTGTGAACATGATGAAACAGTTTGTAAAAATAATGGCTGCCGTGATGCTGGCGGTATCTCTTGCCGGCTGCAGCGCATCCGCGCCGCAGACCGGAGGCGATGAGGAACTGCCGGCAGAGGAAGAACAGCAGCCGGAAAAAGAAAAAGAACTGGTACTGCGGATCGGTGATACGAAAGTCGACGTGACATGGGAAGACAATGAGTCAGTCACTGCCCTGAAGGAAAAAGCCGCGGAAGGACCGCTGACCGTCAAGATGACGATGTACGGCGGCTTCGAGCAGGTCGGTGCGCTGGGCTTCACGCTTCCTTCCAATGACACTGCAATGGACACGGTTGCCGGCGACATTGTCCTTTATACCGGCAACATGCTGGTCATCTTCTACGGAACCAATTCCTGGAACTATACCGGGCTCGGCCATGTCGAAAACAAAACGGTGCAGGATATGGAAGACCTGCTGACCGCCGGTGATGTGGTGCTGACGCTCACGATGGAATAACACGGAAACCGGATCATCGATCCGGTTTTTATGATGTCTGCGCAAGGTCTTATCATGCTAAAATAGTGCAAATGAAACAGAACAGAACATTTCCCTTGATCAGGGTCACAAAAAAACAGGAAAACCGTATCAAGAACGGCCATCCCTGGGTCTATGCCGACGAGATCACGGATCAGAGCGATCATATCGCAAACGGATCCTTCACCGACGTATTCGGCCAGAAAGGCAATTATCTCGGCACCGGCTTCTACAGCGAAATGTCGAAGATCCGGGTCAGGATCCTCGGCCGCAATGCCAACGAGAAATATGACGATGCCTTCTTTGTCAGGAAGGTGAAATATGCCATCGGCTACCGGCTCGACACGATGAAGGAAGACTTTGGCTGCTGCCGGCTGATCCACGGCGAAGCCGATGGTCTGCCCGGTCTTACCGTCGACCGCTATGAAAACATCCTCGTCAGCGAAGTGGCAAGCTTCGGCATGGAGCAGCATAAAGATACCGTCTATCAGGCACTGCTGGATCAGCTGTCAGACACCGGTGTCAGGATCGACAGCATCTATGAACGAAACGAAAGCGAACTCCGGATCAGGGAGGGACTGCCGCAGTACAAAGGATGGTACGGCAGCGATCATCCGGAAAGCTGCATCACCGAAATCATTGAGAACGGCATCCGCTACGAAGTGGACGTCGAAAACGGCCAGAAGACAGGATTCTTCCTCGACCAGAAATACAACCGCCGGGCAGTGGCCCGCATTGCCGCAGGCAAGCATGTCCTCGACTGCTGCACCCATACCGGCTCGTTTGCCCTCAATGCCGCAAAGGGCGGGGCACTTTCGGTAACGGCAATGGACATTTCCGAAACGGCACTGCAGATGGCCGCCGCAAACGCCGCCCGCAATGATCTGGAAATCACCCTGAAGCAGGGGGACGTCTTCGAGGTTCTGCCGCAGCTGCGAAGCGAACATGCCCATTTCGATTTCATCATCCTCGATCCGCCGGCCTTTACCAAAAGCCGCCGGACCTTCCACAATGCCAGAAACGGCTACCGCAGCATCAACAGCGAGGCGATGAAGCTTCTGAAACGGGGCGGATATCTTGCGACCTGTTCCTGTTCACACTTCATGCCGAAAGAGGAATTCATGAAAATGCTGCTGGACGCCGCCAATGATGCCGGTGTTGAGATCCGCGTCGCGGAGGTCAGGGGAGCATCCTTCGACCATCCCGTCATGCCGGCGATCCCGGAGACCGAATATCTCAAATTCGTCCTGCTCCAGATTGTCTGACAGTATCGGAATAACATTATTTCACATACTTTGAACCTTAATCTGACACCCCTGAAAATGGTATAATATTTCTACAAAGAGGTGTTTGAAATGTATAAGGTCAATGATATTGTCGTGTACAGAAGAGATGTCTGCAAAATCATCGGCAAACACCGCAGTGATTTTACGGGAGAGCAGTGTTATATTCTTGTCCCTTACGATAAACAGGATGGTTCCGTGAAAATGCAGGTTCCTGTTTCCAACAAGGGAGGACATCTCAGAAGTCTGATCACAAAAGAGGAAATCGACCGTCTGATCGAGGAAACACCGGATATTGAGAGACTTGAAAACAAACCGGCAAATATGAAAAGTCAGTATGCGGCGCTTTTGAAAACTGATAATATCGCCGACCTGATCCGGATCATCAAGACCTCTCACAGCCGCAACCAGGCCAGACGCGAGGCAAACAGAAAAATGGCATCTGTCGATGATGAATACCTGCAGAAAGCGGAAAAGTATCTCTATGCCGAAATCGCGGTTGCCATGGGTATGACATTCGAGGAATCGAAAGAGTTTTTTGAAAACGAGGTCGACAGGATCTCAGTGAATCAGTAAAAGAGAAGATACACCTTGTGCATCCTCTCTTTTTTTTTATACTGCATGGTTTGTGCTATGATGTTCTGTGTGTGATGGAGTTTATAAATGAATATTGATTTTCTTTTTGTTGTCAACAGTCTCGCTCTTGGCGCGGGACTTGCCATGGATGCTTTCTCGGTATCGCTGGCAAACGGCCTGAACGAACCGAAGATGAGCACCGGCAGAATGAATCTGATCGCCGGCACATTTGCTTTCTTCCAGTGGCTGATGCCGATGCTGGGATGGGTATGCGTACATACGATCCTGCAGTATTTCACCGCTTTGCAGGCGTATATTCCCTGGATCGCGCTGATCCTGCTGGTATATATCGGCGGCAAGATGCTGCTGGAAGCAAGGAACCAGGACGAGGAAAGCGAAGCGGTGCCGGTGTCATTGCGGCTGCTGGCAGTACAGGGAGTGGCGACTTCCATTGACGCGCTTTCCGTCGGCTTCACGATCGCCGAATATGATTTCACGGCAGCGTTGATCGCTTCGCTGATCATCGGCGTTGTGACTTACGTGATCTGTCTGATCGGCCTCAAACTCGGACGTGTCGCCGGCATGAAATACGCCTCAAAGGCTTCGGTGCTGGGCGGTGTGATCCTGATCCTGATCGGCCTGGAGATCTTCATCCGCGGCATCATGGGCATCTGATCAGATGTGCAGTTTCGGGAAGACCTGGTCGAAGCTGTCCTGGATCAGCAGATCGGCGGAACTGTCATACGGTGTGACGGAGCGGTTGATCAGCACCAGTTTCTTTCCGGCGAAATAGCGGATCAGTCCGGCGGCCGGATAGACGACCAGGGAAGTGCCGAGAACGATCATGACGTCGGCACTCTGAATGGCAGCTACGGCACCGTTGATCACGGCCGAGGAAAGACCTTCCTCATAGAGGACGACATCCGGTTTGATGATGGCGCCGCACTTGTCACAGCAGGGAATGCCCTTGCTTTCCTTGATATATTCCGCCGTGAAGAATTTATTGCAGCGGGTGCAGTAATTGCGCAGCACCGATCCGTGCAGCTCATAGACCCGTTTGGAACCAGCTTTCTGATGCAGACCGTCGATGTTCTGCGTCACGACACCGAGACACTTGCCGGCCTTTTCCAGGTCGGCAATATATTTATGCACGGCATTGGGCTCGGCATCGAGGAAGAGCATCTTGTTGCGGTAGAAACGGTAGAATTCCTCCGGGTTTTCCTCATAGAAGTGATGGCTGATGATTTCCTCCGGCGGATATTTGTATTCCATGTTGTACAGGCCGTCCTGGGAACGGAAATCGGGAATGCCGCTGTCGGTGGAGACACCGGCGCCGGTAAAGAATACGATGTGCTTCGCATTGTCGATGATCTGCTGCAGTTCCTGAATTTTGTCTGTCATTTTACGAACCTTCTTTCTGGTATGTCTTGTGCAGTATGTCTGCGATTTCCGTCAGTCTTGCGACCAGCTCCTGCGGCCTGAGGACTCTGATCAGGGAGGGGTACTGCAACAGCCAGCTGACAAGCGGAGGCGTGAGGGCAGTACGGATACTGGCGGTAAATGATGTTTCGGTTACCTTACTGATAATGATATCACTGCCGAACTGGTCGAACACCTGGGAAGTCAGGGAAAGATCGAACTCGGCGGTGACGGTCCTGGCTTCGCCATGGTACATCCGGAAGGCCGAACGCATGTGATTCTCCAGGGAGAAGGGGACCGGATCCGCTTTTTCTTTTGTCAGGACGACATTGTCCATCTTGTCGATCCGGTAATTGGCGAAGTTCTTGCGGGAGGGTGAATAGAAGACGCAGTACCAGCGTCCTTCCGAACTGACCACCGCATACGGCACGAGATGATACCGGCCGCTGCTGCGGCGGTATTTTTTCTGTCTGCTGACAGTGATGTCATAATAGCGGAAATCGACGAAGATACAGTCGCGCACAGCCTGCAGAAGCAGCTGGATATAATCCATGACGCGGGGATTGTCAGTGCGGATGATATCATGTCTTTCCTGCATCAGCATCGCTCTTTCGTTTTCACTCATCAGGGCCGTGATCTTTTCCGAAAACTTCCGCGCTTCCTCTTCGGTCAGGGAAAAGGAATTGCGCACGGCACTGATCAGATACAGCGATTCCGCCGGTGTGAACATGTGTTCCATGTAATAGCCCATCTTGCCGCCTGAGCGGTCGAAGACGATCTTCACACCGCCGTCTTCCAGGACATGCAGCGCCTTGTATACGGAACGGCGGTCGGCAGTGAGACCTTCCTCCTCCAGCAGGGCGAGGATCTGCGGCATCGAAAGACGGTTTTCCCGGTCGGTATACTGCTGCAGAATGCGGTGCAGCACGGATGGCAGCCGGATCATTTCAACTTTTTTCATCTTTTCTGTTCCTTTTTTTCATTGTACACCATGACGTACAGTGAAAACCAGTGACTGTTCTAGAATACAGACAGAAAAGTTGAGGTGAACACGATGGAACGTATCCGGTATATCTTTGCAGAAGCGCTTGTGATCTGGGCCTATGCCTGCCTTGTCAACGGCTATTTCGCAGCCGCAGCGGCGATCGCAATCCTGGCCGTATGCTGCAGTTTCGGTGCATTTACGAAAAGACAGCTGCTGAAGATCATGCCGGTTTCGCTGATCCTTTCCCTGATTGGACTCTGGCTGGTCCACAGCTGCCGTCTTACTGAATATCAGCCGTATCTTGGCATCGTGACATCATGCGGCGTTCATGTCGCCCTGATCTGGCCGGCTTATTATCCCCGGGAAACCGAAACCGTGCGCCGGGGAATGATGATCTGCGGTCTCTGCTACACAGTGCTTGCGGTATTGATTCCTTCCTCACAGTTCGGCATCCGGGAAATGATGACATTGCTTCTGCTGATCTTCGGCCCCGGCTGCGGGATGTATTTCCTGGGTCTTCTGAAAGAAGAAGCGAAGACAAAACCAGTGGCAGGCAGGACGGCAATGCGGTAAAATACGGATAATATGACAGAGTGGCTGATCCGGCATTTTATCAGCAGTCCCGACGATGTCCATAAGGACACTGTCAGGCTGGAATACGGAAAACTGAGCAGTATGACAGGCATCGTCTGCAATATACTGCTTTTTCTCGTTAAGTTCGGTATCGGCATGTTCAGCGGCGCCATCGCCGTGACCGGCGACGCCTTCAACAACCTGACCGATGCCATGGCATGTCTGATCACGATGTTCGGCTATTATTTTGCCGCAAGACCCGCCGACAAGGACCATCCGTTCGGTCATGGCCGTCTGGAATACATTTTCACCCAGGCAATCGTGTTCATGATCTTCGCCGTCGGCGGCACGCTGCTGTACAACGGCGTCATCCATATCATGCACCCTGCCGAACAGACATTCCATCCGGTGGTATTCACGGTTCTTCTGATTACCATCGGCGTCAAATTCTGGCTCAGCCGGTTCAATATGACACTGGGCAGAAAGATCGACAGCGTCGCGATGATCGCCACGGCTGCCGATTCCCGCAATGACGTGCTTTCGACCGCCATTGCCGCACTGTCGATGCTGCTGGCCGGCTTTGTCGGCGGCCTGCCGTTCGACGGTATCGCGGCCGTGCTGGTCGCCCTGTATATTCTCTGGTCGGGTTTCGGCATCGCCAAAGATGTCTATTCGCGGATGCTGGGCAAACCGGCGGACAGACAGCTGAGCGAGGAGATCATTTCCATACTCAGCGAGTATGACGAGATTCTTGATGTTCACGATGTGATCATTCACGACTACGGCAGCGGTGTTCTGATGGGATCGGCGCATGTCGGAATGGATCAGGAAATGCGCTTCGTGGATGCCCATGATATCGCGGACAAAGCGGAAACAGAGATCCGCCACAAGACCGGCGTGCAGATGCTGCTGCATATGGACCCGGTGGATCTTGCCGATCCCCGCCGTCAGAAATACGAGGACATGCTTCTGGAGATCCTGCACCGGGAGGATGAACGGATCACCGTCCATGATCTGCGGCTGAAAAGAGA
The DNA here is from genome assembly GCA_902778375.1 of uncultured Erysipelotrichaceae bacterium. Lineage (GTDB taxonomy): Bacteria > Bacillota_I > Bacilli_A > Erysipelotrichales > Erysipelotrichaceae > Bulleidia. Next base: position 3,881 of record CACYXJ010000045.1, on the reverse strand, counting down.
AGGGGGCAGGGAAGTTCTGGCCTGCGACGTCCTGCTTCCGTTTGATGCCGACAGGGAAAAGATGAAGAAACTGGTCAGTGAGAGACTGGCACAGACAGATCCTGATCTGAAGACAAAAATCCATTACGAGCATGGCTATGTCGAGGAGGCGCAATGAAAAACAACTGGAAGTACCAGCTGCTGCTGATCCTCGGCGCTTTTATCTGGGGCGGCGCCTTTGTCGCCCAGTCAGCCGGCATGGATTATATCGGTCCCTGGACATTTCTATGTGTCCGCTCCTATATCGCCTTTGTCACGCTGAGCTTTCTGATGCCGCTTCTGGACAGGATCCGGAATGTCAATGCCCCGGCAGGGGATGCAGAGAAGAAGTATCTTCTCAAAGGCGCGTTCTGCTGCGGCGCGGCGTTATGCCTTGCGTCCTATTTCCAGCAGGACGGAATTCAGTATACTTCCGTCGGCAAGGCCGGGTTTCTGACAACGCTGTATGTCGTTCTCGTGCCGGTGCTTTCCGTTTTCCTTGGAAACAGGATCCGCTGGAATGTCTGGCTTGCCGTACTGACTGCCATTACCGGCATCTATTTCCTGAGTGTATCCGAAGACTTCACACTTGCGTTCGGCGATCTGATGGTGCTGATTTCTTCCTTCCTGTTCGCCGTGCAGATCCTGTCAGTCGATCATTTCTCACCTCATACCGATTCGGTCCGGCTTTCCCGTCTGCAGTTTCTGTTCTGCGGTCTGCTCAGCACGCTGCCGATGCTGATCTTCGAGGAACCTTCAGTTGAAAGAATACTCGCGGCCGCCGTGCCGCTGCTGTATGCCGGCGTGCTGTCGGGCGGCATTGCCTATACGCTGCAGATCGTTTCCCAGAAGAATCTTGAACCGGCGCTTGCCAGCATCATCATGTCGCTGGAAAGCGTGTTTGCCGCGCTGTGCGGATTCGTGATCCTGCACCAGGTGCTTCTGCCGCGGGAACTGCTGGGATGCGCGCTGGTGTTCGCCGGTGTGCTGCTGGCCCAGATGCCGGAAAAAAAGCAGACTGCCGTGTGACAGTCTGCAGATTGAATCATTATTTTGTACGGATCATCATTTCGGTGATCTTTTTTGTATATGAGACCGGATCTTCGATCGGCAGTCCCTGGATCAGCAGAGCCTGCTGGAAGAGAACGTCGGCGAAGTCGTCCAGCTGTTCCGGATGCTCGCGGTAGACTTCCTGAAGCTTGCCGAAGATGGCGTGGTCAGGATTGATCTCGAGGATCTTGTTGGCCTTGACGGTACCGAACATCGCATTCTGTTCGTTAGCCATATAGCGCTCCATGTCGAGGGAAGGACCTTCGGCCGCGACGATGCAGACCGGGTCGTCCTTCAGACGGGAGGAGATACGTACTTCCTTGACCTTGTCGCCGAGGGAATCCTTCAGGGCGCCGAGCAGGTCCTTGTTTTCCTCTGTCTTTTCTTCCTTTGCCTTCTTTTCCCCTTCGCTGTCAAGATCGAGGTCGGCAGTGGTAATCGACTGGAACTGCTTGCCGTCGTATTCGCGCAGCATCTGCACGCAGAACTCGTCGATGTCATGCAGGAAGCAGAGCACGTCGTATTCCTTGTCGCGGATCTTTTCCATGGCCGGCAGCTTGTTGATCTCATCGAGCGATTTGCCGCAGGCATAATATATGACCTTCTGGCCGTCCTTCATGCTGTCGGCATATTCCTTCAGCGTGACGTATTTGCCTTCGCTGCTGCTGCGGAACATCAGCAGATCCTGCAGCTGGTCCTTATGCAGACCGAAATCCTTGTAGATGCCGTATTTCAGGTTCAGGCCGAACTCGTCGAAGAACTTCTCGTACTTTTCGCGCTCGTTCTTCAGCATGTCTTCAAGAGCTGCCTGGATCTTCTTTTCGATCGACTTGGCAAGAGCTTTCACCTGACGGTCCTGCTGAAGGATCTCACGCGAGATGTTCAGGTTCAGGTCGTCGCTGTCGACCAGACCTCTGACAAAGCGGAAATGATCGGGCAGGAGATCCTTGGCCTTGTCCATGATGAAGACGCCTTTGGTATACAGCTGCAGACCGCTTTCGTATGTCTGGTAGTAGAAATCGGAAGGAGCCTTGGAAGGGATATACATCAGTGCTGTATAAGAGATATTGCCTTCGATATTGTAATGAATGACCTTGGCCGGATCTTCCCAGTCGGCGAACTTTGTCTTGTAGAATTCGTTGTATTCCTCGTCCTTGATCTTCGACTTGTTCTTCTTCCAGATCGGGATCATGGAATTCAGGGTTTCCGTCTCGACTGTATCGATTGTCGCGTTTTCATCGGTCGGATCAGGAACGGATTTTGTGACTTCCATATTGATCGGCCAGCGGACATAATCGGAATACTTCTTTACCAGATCGCGGATCCGGTACTCTTCCAGGAATTCCGAATAATGCTCATCATCGGTATCATCCTTGAGATCAAGGATGATGCGGGTGCCGATTTTGTCCTTGTCCATTTCCGTGATCGTATAACCGTCCTGGCCGCTGCTGACCCAGCGGAAAGCCTGATCGCCTGTGGCGGAACGGGATTCGACGGTGATTTTTTTCGCGACCATGAAGGCACTGTAGAAACCGACGCCGAACTGGCCGATGATATCGATATTCTTAGCTGCCTTTTCCATCTGGGCGACGAATTCGGCGGAACCGCTGCGGGCGATCGTGCCGAGATTCTTTTCCATTTCCTCGGCGCTCATGCCGATGCCGGTATCCTCGATCGTCAGCTGTCTGTTTTCAGCATCGCGGATGATCGTGATCGTCAGATCCTTTTTGGCAACCTTGTGATCATGATCGGTAAGTGAAAGATAATGACGCTTGTCAAGCGCGTCGCTGGCATTGGAGATCAGTTCCCTCAGGAAGATTTCCTTGTTGGTATAAATCGAATTGATCATCAGTTCAAGCAAACGCTTCGACTCGGCTTTAAACTGTTTTTTGGCCATATCATAAACCTCCTTAGCACTCTAAGTGTTTGACTGCTAAACTATCTTAGCACCATCTGCTGCGGAATGCAACAGGCCGATTTGTCCATATCGATTTGTGCTATAGTAGGAAGCAGAAAGAAAGGCGGTGGATATGGGGACAATACGGGAAGTGGATGTCAGCACACTGATTGAACCGGTCAGAAATGCCTGCGGCACAATGGCGACGGAGTACAGCTGCGATATCCTTGACGCCTTGCGCCAGGGTGAACGGCAGGAGGAAAACGAGCGGGCCCGTTCCGTTCTCGGACTGCTTCTGAAGAACGCAGAAATCGCCAGACAGGAACACATTCCGATCTGCCAGGACACCGGCATGGTCATTGCCTTCGCAAGGATCGGCCAGGATGTCCATTTTACCGGCGGCAGTTTCAATGAGTCGCTGCGGGAAGGCGTGCGGCAGGGATACCGCGATCATTATCTGCGGGCATCGGTCGTTGACGATCCTGTCTATGACCGCACCAATACGAAAGACAATACGCCGCTGGTGATCCATAGCGAGATCGTGGAAGGCGACATGGTGGAGATCACCCTGATGGCAAAAGGTTTCGGCTCGGAAAACAAGTCGGCAGTGGCAATGCTGACACCGGCAGACGGCGAGAAGGGAATCATCAATTTCGTTCTCGACACCGTCCGCAAAGCCGGTCCCAATGCCTGCCCGCCGCTGATCATCGGCGTCGGCATCGGCGGCACATTCGAAGCCTGTGCGCTGCTGTCGAAAAAAGCGCTGCTCAGGAGTCTTTCCGAAAGCAATTCCGACGCACGCTACGCGGAACTGGAAGACAGACTTCTGAAAAAGGTCAACGAACTGAATATCGGTCCCCAGGGACTGCGGGGCAGAACGACCGCCCTCAAGGTGCAGGTGGAACAGATGCCGACC
>CACYXJ010000044.1 GCA_902778375.1 uncultured Erysipelotrichaceae bacterium | reverse complement strand
GCCGGGATCAGGCCGCCGATCAGGGTAAGGACGACACTGATGATGACAAGAATGACACCTGCCTCAAATGGCAGGAAAGCATTGATGTTGGGATTGCCCGAGACATTGTGGATGACGGCGTTGATCGGCACCAGCAGTACCAGCGTCACCCCGACACCCAGCAGTCCGGCCAGCAGACCGATGATGAATGTTTCGGCATTGAACACGTCGGAGATATTCCGCTTCGAAGCACCGATGGCGCGCAGGATGCCGATTTCCTTGATCCGTTCCAGAACCGAGATATAGGTGATGATGCCGATCATGATCGAAGAAACGATCAGTGACACCGCCACAAAAGCGATCAGCACATAGGATATGGTATCGATGATCGTCGTGACTGAGGACATCAGCGTGCCGACGACATCGGTATAGGAAACGATCTTGTCCTCCTGGCCGCTGTTTTCCATATCATCGTTGTAGTTATCCAGAATACGCAGCACTTCCGCCTTGGCGTCGAAATCACGCGGATAGATCGAAACGGTATACGGTTCGCTGAGATCGGCATACCCGAGCTTGCGCATGTTGCCGTCATAGGTCGCTTTCTCCGTTGACATCATCGACATGAACAGATCGCGCATGGAATCCTCGTCCATATTCACCTGGATGGCATTTTCGAAGGCGCCGGCATCGACATGGAACGCATCGGCCAGTGCTCCGGAAAACTGGCTCATCTTGGATGTCATCGTGCTGGCCAGGGCATAGGACATCTGGTTCATCATGTTCTGCACACCGCCGGCAATGGCAGTCTCCATCTGCGATGCATAACCCTGCATCATGGCGGAAATATTGGCGGCCAGTCTGGCCTGGATCTCATCAAGGTTGGTGATCGAGGCAAGGATGCCGTTCCGCACCATTTCCTGGGTCTCGCTTTTGTTCAGATATTCCGAGAAGGTATCGGCCAGCAGCGAGGGATCGGGCTTTTTGTTTTCCTTTGCATATCCGGTATAGCCGTCATAGATCGCCTCCGCCAGGGCGGCAGCGTCCTCTTCCGTGATCTCGACATCCCCTGCCAGCGTGCCGAGACCTTCCTCGATCAGCTGCTGCGCCTGCGGTGTCTGCAGGAATTCCGCAAAGTCGGCAAACGGCTGTGTGGGATCGACGGTCTTTCCTTCCGTGATCAGCCATTGCATATAGGACTGGTTGAGGGTATTGATCAGCGCCGTCAGGGTATCCATGTCGATCAGCTGGCGGCCGTCGAGGATCTCATTGACCTTGTCGGCGATCGTCTGTCTTGCTTCGTCGGTACTGAGGTATTCGGTAAAGGATGTCAGCAGATTGCTGTAGTCGCGCTCAGGTTCCAGCGTCTTTGTATATTCCATGAAACCGTCGAGGATCTTCTGACCGGTCTCGGTTACTTTCTTCATGTCGGTATGGATCTCGACACCGGCAAGCAGCGAGGCGATATCGAGATTCGCCATCGGCGGCAGGTCGATCGAGAAGCCGGACATGTCGACGGCGGAAGCCAGGTCGATATCGGAGAAATCGATATTCAGTTTCGACGCGTCGAAATCAAATGCCGATTCGAAAGCCCCGGCATCGATGGTGAACAGCTTGCTCATGTCGAAGCCGCTGGAGGAAGGATCGTCGAACGCTTTGCCGGTGAAGATATTCGTCTTTTTGTCTTTCTGCTGCGCCTGGTATACGTCGCTGCGGGAAGCGGTGCTGACGACATGCGCGATCAGATCCTGGGGATAGCAGATACCCGGATACAGCATTGCGGCTGTCGCCCCTTCCTTGGGCTTGACGACGCCGACGACACGGATCTCCTCACCGCCTTCAACCAGCTTCTTCATATAGGCTTCGTCGTTCTGCTTGTCGACCCAGACCTTGTATTCACTGTCATAGGAGTAGTAATCGGAACTGCTGACAAGCCGGAATGTCACATCCATGAACTCTTCATAATCCAGTACCATGCGCTCATGTGTCTTGGCGTCATAGGTCTCCTCGGCAAAGGAACGGATGACCTGTTCCAGTTCGGCCGGATCGCGGAATCCCATGGCATACAGCACGAAATCACTGACACCGCCGTAGGAGGTCAGGACGACAATGCATTCATTGTATTTTTCCGGCCAGCGGCCTTCCAGAACTTCATACTGGTTTTTATACAGATCCTCGTTTTCCGGGATCGGATAGAAGATATTGGTGCTCATGGCGGTCGCCATCAGGCTGTTGGAAGAGCCGGAGGAACCGATGCCGATCGACGAAAAGGAATTGTCGGGATTGACCTTGCGGATCTTTCCCTGATAGATCTGGAAGATCTGCGGCTCGACGCTGTAGCTGTATTCGACTGCCTTGGCATAGTCCATGATGTGGCTTTCCGGACTGTCGAGGAACCGTTTCAGGGAACCAAGATCGTTGTTGTTGAAACCGGCGAACATCCTTGTCACCATCTGCAGTTCCCTTGCCTTGTTTTCGATCTGTTCCTCTTCCCTGTCCGCCGCGTCGGTGCTGCCCCGGGCGATCATGGAAGTGAAATCGAGGGCCATGCCGGTGATCTGCACCGGATATTCCGACATCGTTTCCTCCTCGATATTGCGGATATAGGCATTGACGCCGTTGGAAAGCGAAAGGATCAGGGCGATGCCAATGATGCCGATCGATCCGGCAAAGGCGACAAGGAATGTCCTGCCCTTCTTGGTGCGCAGGTTGTTGAAACTTAACGAAAGCGCCGTCAGCAATGACATCGAAGCCTTGCCCAGGTTGCGGCTGACAGTTTCCGTTTCCTCCGCTTCCAGAGGATCGCTGTCGGATATGATGACACCGTCCTTGAGGCGGACGATCCGGGTGGCATACTGTTCGGCCAGTTCCGGGTTGTGGGTGACCATGACAACCAGACGGTCCTTGGCGACTTCCTTGAGCAGGTCCATGACCTGTACCGAAGTCACGGTATCCAGGGCGCCGGTCGGTTCGTCGGCGAGAAGGATATCGGGATCGTTGACCAGGGCTCTGGCAATCGCGACACGCTGCATCTGGCCGCCTGACATCTGGTTCGGCTTCTTGTGCAGCTGATCGCCGAGACCTACCTTTTCCAGCGCTTCGGCTGCCCTTCTGGTCCGTTCGGCCTTGGAAACGCCGGAGATCGTCAGTGCCAGTTCGACGTTGGAAAGGATTGTCTGATGCGGGATCAGGTTGTATGACTGAAACACAAAACCGACCGTATGGTTCCTGTAGGAATCCCAGTCACGGTCTGTATAGTCGCGGGTCGAAATGTCGTTGATGATCAGATCGCCGCTGTCATAGCGGTCAAGACCGCCGATGATGTTCAGCATCGTCGTCTTGCCCGATCCCGACGGTCCGAGGATCGCCACGAACTCGTTCTCCCTGAGGTTCAGGGAAACGTTGTTCAGCGCGGTCTGCTTCAGGTCGCCGGTGATATATGTCTTGCATATGTTCTTAAGTTTCAGCATGTCTTTATAACAGTATCATTCTACCCTCAGCGTCTGCTGCGGTCTACCCGTATGATATCAAAAAAGGAATGCCCTGCGGCATTCCCTCATGCTTATACTTTCAGAACTTCCTTGCTCTTGGCGTCAGCCATCTCTTCGATCTTCCTGACGTATTTGTCAGTCAGTTTCTGAACTTCCTTTTCAGCGTCCTTCTGGACATCCTCGTCCATCGTCTCGTCCTTCTTGACGGCGCTCATGGCATCGCGGCGGATGTTGCGGATCTGAACCTTTGCTTCCTCGGCAAGCTTGGAAACCTTCTTGGTCATTTCCTTACGGGTTTCACCGGTCAGCTGGGGAACGGTCAGACGGACAACGGCACCGTCGTTCTGCGGGGCAATGCCGAGATCTGCCTGGTTGCATGCCTTTTCGATTTCCTTCAGGGAACTCGGGTCATACGGCTTGATGACCAGGGTGCGGCCTTCGACGACGGAAATGCCGGCAATCTGGTTCAGCGGTGTCGGCGAACCGTAGTAGTTGACCTTGACCTTGTTGAGCATATTGGCGTTTGCCATGCCGGTACGGACCGAATTCAGTTCGGACTGGAAATGTTCAATTGTTTTGTCCATGCGCTTGCTGCTGGAATCGACGATTTCGTAACTCATTATTTATCCTCCCCGGAAACCACTGTTCCGATTTTTTCGCCTTTGATCGCTCTTACGATATTGCCGTTCTCGTTCATATTGAAGACGACAAGTTCGATATTGTTGTCCATGCACATGCTGGTTGCCGTGCTGTCCATGACCTGCAGACCTTCATTGAGAACGTCCATATAGGACAGATGATCATACTTGACTGCATTCGGATCCTTCTTCGGATCGGCCGAATAGACGCCGTCGACGCCGTTCTTCGCCATCAGGATCACTTCCGCCTTGATTTCGCTTGCCCTCAGGGCTGCTGTCGTATCAGTGGAGAAATACGGGCTTCCCGTTCCGCCGCCGAAGATGACGACACGTCCCTTTTCCAGATGCCTGTCTGCTCTTCTGACAATGAATGGTTCCGCTACTTTCGGCATGTCGATGGATGTCTGTACTCTTGTGTCGACGCCGACTGCTTCCAGAGCCGCCTGAATGGCGAGAGCGTTGATGATCGTTGCCAGCATTCCCATATAGTCGCCCTGGACACGGTCGATACCGATTTCCGACACTGTCTTGCCGCGGATGAAATTACCGCCGCCGACAACGATAGCGATCTCCGTCCCCAGTTCCTGGGCTTCCTTGATCTCCATGGCCAGATTGTGCAGTACGACCGGATCAAAGTTCTTTTCGCTGCCGGAAAGCGCTTCGCCGCTTAATTTCAGCAATACACGTTTATACATGATCGTAAGCCTCCGATTTTCACTGTTCCTATTATAACAAACACTCTGCCGGTTTTCATTGTAATTTTATCACTGCCGCTGACAGACGATGTCACTGGCTTTTTTCCCTGCTTTTGCATATCATGGATAGGCAGGAGGATGACTTATGGAACGTTTCGGCATCGTGGATATCGGATCCAACACCATCGTGCTTCTCGTATATGAAATTCAGGACGGAAAACCTGTCAGCATCAGGCACATTTCCGAACCGGCGCATCTCATCGACCATGTCCATGACGGCATCATGGACCGGGAAGGAATCGAAAAAGCTGCGACTGTGCTCAGGCTATACAGCCGGGTCATGGACGAAATGGAAGTCAGATACCGTTTCGCGGATATCACCGAACCCTGCCGCATCGAAAACCAGGATGAACTGGTCGCTGCCCTGGAAGGCAACGGCATCGAGATCCATCCCCTGAGCGGTTATGAGGAAGCATATTACGACTGGTGCGGTATGCGCCTTTCCTGGCCGGATCACGAAGACGGCATCGCCTTCGATGTCGGCGGCGGATCGACCGAACTGATCTGTTTCCATAACGATATGTGCGTCGAAGCCCTGAGCTTCCCGCTCGGCTGTGTCAGGCTGTATCACCTGCCTCTGGACACTCCGGAATGCCGCAATGCACTCGTCAAGGCACAGACCGATTTTCCCGCTCTCAAAAAGACCTGCCGGGAAATCATCGGTATCGGCGGCACGATGCGGGCAGCCGGTCTTGTCCTGCATGAACTCTACGGAAGCGACCTGACCGTCAGTGTACCGCAGCTGAAGGAAATGTTTGACAGAGTGAAGAACGAAGATCCCGCCGCGGTTGCCGCGGTCAAGAACAACGTCAAGAAATCCCGTCAGCCGCTGTTTCTGCCGGGTGTCCATATGATCCTGGAAATCGCTGATATCTATGAAGCGGAAACGATCCTGATCAGCCGGACAAATATCCGTGAAGGTTTCCTGCTGCACTGCCTGCAGAAAACACCGTACAATTTGTATTGACTCGCGGTCAGTTATATGTATAATAAGTATGGAATCCAAAGGAGGATATGAAAATGATTAACTTACTGATTTCACTCGTCATCGGTGCCGGCTGCGGCTGGCTCGTCACCCAGCTGATGAAGTTGGACAGTTCCAATATGATCTTCAACTGCTTCCTCGGCATCATCGGCGGCATGGTCGGCGGTCTGGGTGCAGGACTGCTCGGTTTCTCGGCAAGAGGACCGATCGCGACCGTGATTCTTTCCGTCGTCGGCGGCTGCCTGTTTGTCTGGGCATACCGCAAGTTCACCGGCAAGGATCTCTGATCAGCGCAGAAAGCTGAGGCTGTATCGTTCTGATACAGCCTCTTTTTTATTGTTTATTTGGCACTTCCCTGTTTTGCGACAGCGTCCATTTTCGCTTTCAGTTCATCTTCGCTCATGCCGAGATAGTAATGATTCACGACATTGAAACTGTCATCGAATTCATAGACGAGCGGCGAACCGGTAGGAATGTTGACACCGATGATCTCATCGTCGGAAAGATTGTCGAAGTATTTGACCAGGGCTCTGAGGGAATTGCCGTGAGCGGCGATCAGCACTCTCTTTCCCGCTTTCATATCTTCCTTGATCACATTCTCGAAATACGGGACGACACGTTCGATCGTCGTTTCCAGCGATTCATTCAGCGGCAGTTCCTCTTTCGGTACCGTGCGGAACATCGCCTGGTTCTGCGGTGCTCTTTCATCTTCGGGATCAAGTGCCGGCGGTTTGACATCGAAGGAACGGCGCCAGATCTTTACCTGCTCCTCGCCGTATTTTTCCGCTGTCTCGGCTTTGTTGAGTCCCTGCAGGGCTCCGTAGTGTCTTTCGTTGAGATGATAGTCCTTGATTACCGGCAGCCATACACGGTCCATTTCATCAAGAACGTGATTCAGGGTATGAATCGCCCGCTTCAGGATCGAAGTATAGCAGACATCGAAGTCAAATCCCTGCTCCTTCAGCAGTCTGCCGGCATTCTTCGCCTCTTCATGACCTTTTTCACTGAGATCCACATCTGTCCATCCGGTGAAGAGATTCAGTTTGTTCCATTCGCTTTCGCCGTGACGGATCAGCACAAGTTTCATCATATGATTACCTCCGTTATTCATTTCTGACTGCATGGTATCACTTGAGGTTAGTTATGTCTAACCGAATGTTAGGCAAAATAAAAAACTTCATATCTTTTTTTGATATGAAGTCTTTCTGTTATGATTCTCTGTTATTGAAAATGCTTATTTGGCCATGGCGGCAACTTCTGCTGCGAAGTTGTCTTCCTTTTTCTCGATGCCTTCGCCTACGGTGTATTTCACGAAACGGACAACTTCAGCGTTGTTGTTCTTGAGATACTGTCCGCACTTCAGGTCGCTGTCGAGGAAGTATTCCTGGTCGACCAGGCACATATCCTGCAGTGTCTTGGAGAGACGGCCTTCGACGATGCCGGCCTTGACCTTGTCAGGCTTTGCGGAAAGGTTCGGATCGTTGGCGACGATGCCTTCCTGTACGCTTCTTTCATGAGCGATGACTTCCTGCGGCATATCGTTTCTGGAAACGTATGTCGGGTTCATGGAAGCAACCTGCATGGCCATGTTCTTGGCAACCTGCGGATCATCTGTTCCCTTGACGACTGTGACAGCAGTGATTCTGCCGCCCTGATGTGTGTAGGAACCGAAGATCTCGTCATCGTTCTTGTCGACGATCTCGAATCTTCTCAGCGTGATCTTTTCGCCGATGGTGGCAACTGCGTTGACGAATGCGTCGTTCAGTGTGCCTTCAGCGCACGGCAGAGCCAGTGCTTCTTCGACTGTTTTGGCATTGCCGTTCAGCAGTGTCTGGGCGGTTTCGCCAAGCAGAGCCAGGAACTGTTCGTTCTTGGCAACGAAGTCGGTCTCGGAGTTGATCTCGACCATAACGGCACGGTTGCCGTCGATCAGGATTCTGGAGAGACCTTCAGCAGCGATACGGCCTTCCTTCTTGGCAGCCTTGGCCAGTCCGTTTTCACGCAGCCAGTCGATTGCCTTCTTGACATCGCCGTCTGTTTCGGTCAGGGCCTTCTTGCAGTCCATCATGCCGGCGCCTGTCAGTTCACGTAATTCCTTAACCTGTGCAGCTGTAATAGCCATTATGCGTTCTCCTCCTGAGCCGGTGCTGCTGCCGGTGCGGCAGCTTCAGCCGGTTTTTCTTCCTTTACCTCAGCCGGCGCAGCTTCTGTGCGGGCCGGACGGGCATTGTTTGCGTCTCTGCGGAAGACACGGCGTTCGCCGTTGTATCTTCTCTGCTGCATCTGCTGACGGCGCTCTTCATACTTCTGTCTTCTCTTGCGCTCGTATTCAGCAGCCTGCTGTTCGACGTTGATGATGACATCTTCCATTGTGATGTCGCCGTCTGTCAGGTCTTCCTGGTAGGCATTTTCCAGAACGCCGCCCTTTGCTTCGACAATGGCGTCGGCGATCAGGCTGACCATCAGTTTGACGGAACGCACTGCGTCGTCATTGGAAGGAATCGGATAATCGACGGAGTTCGGATCGGCATTTGTGTCGATCAGAGCGAATACCGGGATACCCAGCTTTCTTGCTTCGGCAACTGCATTGTGTTCTTCGAGCGGGTCAACGACGAATACGGCATCCGGAAGCTTCTTCATTTCCTTGATACCGCCAAGGAAGTTGTCCAGTCTGTCCTTCTTTTTCAGCAGGTTAGCCTGTTCCTTCTTGGTGTAGACGTTGATCGTTCCGCTGTTTTCCATCTCTTCGATTTCCAGCAGTCTCTTGATGGACTTCTGAATGGTGCGGAAGTTTGTCATGGTGCCGCCCAGCCATCTCTGGTTGACATAGAAGCTTCCGGAACGGAGTGCTTCTTCCAGGATCGTGGCCTGCGCCTGCTTCTTCGTACCTACGAAGAGAACCTTGCCGCCGTTTTCGGTGATCTTCTTGAGTTCGGCATAAGCCTTTTCCAGACATTCTCTTGTCTTTTCAAGATCGATAATGTAGACACCGTTCTTGGCAGTGTAGATGTAGGGTTTCATCTGCGGATTCCACTTGCGTGTCTGGTGTCCGAAATGTACCCCGTTTTCGAGCATTTTCCTCATTGAAACAACAGCCATTTTTTCATAACCTCTCTTTCCGTTGTTTTCCGCCACGGTTTCGAACATCATCAACACGCGCATAGACACCTGAAGTGTCTATTAGAACCACGTGCACGGGATGATGAATCCGCCGTGTGAGTATTGGGCATCGCGCGCGTAAAAACGCGCATAAAAAAGAGATGCCAAGAAGGATTATAGCACTCCCTGTCATCTCCTGTAAAGATAAAATACTTGACAGCAGCTGCATTTTTACAGCCGGATTTTATTCCTCTTCGAAAGCACTTGCGGCAATCTCTGTTTCTTCCTCAAGGTCCAGCGGTTTCTCGAAGTCGCCGAGTTTTTCCAGTTCCAGATTCTCCGGCATGTAGAATTCCTTTTCATCGTCGTCCTCGCTCATGTCAGGATCGGCGCCGCCGTCAAAATAGGACCACAGTGTGTACACGTCATCTTCGAAGATGCCCGCCCCTTTGCCTTCTGTTACGTAAACATAATCTTCGCGGTCTTCATCAACGGGTTCACCGCATGCCTCGCAGACAAATCTGTAGCCTTCATCCACGTCATACAGAAAACAGAACTCGTCCCCCATATCGGACAGCCGGCAGGCATTCATCGGTTTTTTGTTTTCCCAGACATCATTCAGATCGGGATTGTTGGTCAGGGCATCCAGATAATCACCCTTTGGGTTCATGTGCACGAACATGTCTGTCGTATAACTGTGCTCCGTATCGAAGAACACATAGGCAGGGGTTTCGTCCGTACGGAACAGTTTCAGAATGACTTCAGCCAGTTTATCCAGCGTCACATCGGTGCGGATATAAAAGGTACGATAGAGCCGGTCGGGATAAACCTGCAGGCTTACGCGGTATTTTCTGTATTCCATGATCTTCCTCCTGAGCTCCATTATACAGCAGCCGGACAGACAGCCATATAAATGTTGCTTCTTCAGCCTTCCGGGTCATCCCGGAGATGCTGATCTCTTCTATTTTAAACCTTTTCTGCCTGTTTTATTCGGAAAGATTGATGCGTTCGATACGGTCTTCGCTGACAGCGTCGATCGTGCCGTCCTCGGAAAGAACGATACCGACGAAATGCTGTCCCAGTTCCGAACGTCTTTTGACATAACGCACTGTCGAATTGAAGCGGGCGCCGCGGGCCGGATTGCCTTTGGTCGTGAAGTCGCCGTCGAGAATCGCGCCGATACAGCCGCAGCGGCAGTCAATATCCATGATCAGGGCGCCGTCGATCGATGTCAGATAGCGGATCAGATGCATCTTCTCGCTGAGATTGATGGTGCTGATGCCGGTCGCGCTCCTGGCGTCGCACAGACGTTTGGTCTCGTTTTCCGCATCTTCCTTCACACCGATGATCAGGATCGTCCCGTGGCTCTGGGTCGAGGCGGCACGGATCACCGCTTCGATCCTGGCGCTCTGTTCCTTTGTCAGCATCTCGCCGATATTGCCGAGGCTGCGGGTGATCTCCACGTCATGGCTGTAGCGGGTATGGATATGATAGCCGGCATTGTAATATGACAGCTTCTTGTTTTCGTTGTAGGTGATCGTCCAGCTCAGGTGTCCCCACATCCGCAGATAGCATTCGTAGGCGGCAGGCTTGCTGGAGGAAAGACCGCAGATCTTTCCCTGACGGTTGACGACCAGGGCGACATCCTTGTCGGACATCTCGACCAGTTTCCTGACCTGGCGCAGATGGCTGACAGCGAACGGAACGGGTTCCTTGAGTGCGACATCCAGGCCGCCGTTCTTCTTCGTCCTTCTTTCCGTGCCGTGGTCATAGCGGGGAATCAGGATCGAACAGTTGATATAGTCGCCTTCATAGGTCAGTGCCGAGAGGGTCTGGATCAGACTGATATCGAGCTGATAGAAGCCGTGGAAATACTGCGATACGCCGGATGAGATCAGTGTCTCGTACATGTGCGAGATACGTACCTTGCGCAGGCCCAGCACGTCATACTGGCGAAAGAGGTCCTCCCAGAAGGCACGGGTGATGAACAGCAGCGGCGAAATGGAATCTTCAAGAAAATCGAACACGACAAACACGTCTTCGTAGAACCAGTTATAGGAATTCTCGAAGTTTTCGAGTTCGGCGACATCCTTGACGATCGAATATGTGATCTTGTTCGACCGCATGGACACGGTGGAGATGCAGTAGCCCTTCTCGATTCCTTCTTCCACTGTCCGGCTGTCATCGGAAAAGTGAATGCGGAAATCAGGTATATTGCGCGGGTCGTTGTACAGGTGCTTCAAAAGATTCCCGTACAGATCGCGGGTCTTAAAATACAAGTCTTCCCGGGTTCCCCCGCCGTCGATCAGCTGTTCCCAGAAATTCATGATCATTTCCCCCTTCAGGCATTTTACATCTTCATTATCATTCCCTTTCTTTCCCGCCGTCAACCAAAAAAGGATGACGTTTGTCATCCCTGGTCCGCTCAGTCATCGATCTCCGATTCAAAGCCTGTGATTTCGCCGCTTTGGGCATTGATATCATAGCTGTATTCCTTGCCGCCGGCATGGAATTCGATATCGTATTCGTCCCTGCCATGTTCATTGTCCAGCTTGATTTCCACCTTGAATATGTCATTTTCGCTGACACCGGCATGTTTCAGGGCGATGGCAAGCGCCTCTTCCCGGCTGATGAATCCTTCCGGCGTTTTTTCCGCTGCCGCCGTATCTGCCGGCACGGTGTATTCTTTGCTGCGGGAGAGGATCACTCCGGCAGTATCGATTTCGAATTCATACTTTTCATCATTGTGCCAGAATTCGAATTCATATTTTGCGATGCCGTGGTCAACATCGAATTCCCGTTTGGTGATCTTCACATCGCTTTCCTTCAGCCCCGCAGCCTCAAGAGCGATCCTGAGAGCTTCTTCCTCGCTGATTTCATTATCTGCTGTCTGTTCCTGCTGCCCGCCTGTCTTATCCGCCGCGGTTTCTGCTGCCGTACTGTTGTCTGTACTTCCGGTATCCATCTGTCCGGAACCGCATCCGGAAATCATAAGAAACATGACAGACGCCATTGTAATGATTATCTTTTTCATTGCATGTCACCCCGCTGATCCTCTTAATTATGTTCACTGTCATACCTGACGGTCAACTGAAAAAGCTGCCGCAGCAGCTTTGCATGAACGGATTCGATCAGTTCTAATTATGCTCTGGCGCCGTACTGCTCATAATAAGCGTTGATGCGTCCGAGCAGCTCGTCATCGAGCATGTTTTCTTCCTTCAGTATCTCCACGACTTCCGGCATGGAAACGATGGCAGCCGTCGGAAAGCCGTACAGTTCGGACACTTCCTGAAGGGCTGTGATATCGCCTTTGCCTTTTTCGTTGCGGTTGAGGGAAACGATCAGGCCCTTGATCTCGACGTTTGCCTGGCTTCTGACGATCGGCACGGTCTCTTCCATCGACTTGCCGCTGGTCGTGACATCTTCGATCATGATGATCCTGTCGCCGTCCTGCAGTTTTGAACCCAGCAGGATGCCGGTATCGCCGTGGTCCTTGACTTCCTTGCGGTTGCAGCAGTAGCGCACTTCCTTGCCATAGAGTTCGTGGATGGCCATGGCGGTTGCCACTGCCAGCGGGATGCCCTTGTAGGCCGGTCCGAAGAGAACATCGAAGTCGAGTCCGAAATTGTCATGGATCGCCTTTGCGTAATAGCAGGCAAGATCATGGAGCTGGCCGCCGGTGACATAAGCGCCGGCATTCATGAAAAACGGTGACTTGCGGCCGCTCTTCAGGGTGAAATCACCGAACTTGAGAGCGTTGCAGGCAAGCATGAAATGGGTAAATTCCTTCTTATACTCTTCCATTGCTGATCTCCTTTTCAATCAGTCTGTATGTTTCCAGCGGGTTTTCCGCCCTGGTGATGGAACGGCCGACGACGATCATGTCGCAGCCCTGCTCATTGGCATATTCCGGCGTTGCGACGCGCTTCTGGTCGTCGACGCTGTTGCCGGCCAGACGGATGCCCGGGGTCACGGTCAGGAAATCATCGCCGCAGGCTTCGTGAATCGCCTTTGCTTCATGGACTGAGCAGACAACACCGTCCAGTCCTGCTTCCTTCGCGTTTCTGGCATAGTGGACGACGGTATCGATTACTTCGCCGTCGATGCCCATCTCGCTGTTCATCGCTTCTTTGGAAGTGCTGGTCAGGATCGTGACGCCGATGACCTTGGCCGGTTCCCTGCCTTCCGGCGTTCCTTCCAGAATGCCTTCTTTGGCAGCTTTCATCATGGCAATGCCGCCGCCGCAATGGCAGTTGACGATATCCACACCGAGGGCTGCCAGGTTCTTCATGCCGCCTTTGACCGTGTTGGGAATGTCATGCAGCTTGAGGTCCAGGAAGATCCTGTGTCCCATTTCCTTGACTTCCTTTACGATATCGAGGCCGCAGCCGTAGGTCAGTTCCATGCCGATCTTGACATAGACCGGTTCGTCAAACTGCTTCAGGAAGTCCAGGACTTCCTCCCTGCTGGAAAAATCCAGGGCAATGATTGTTCTGCTCATCTCTTACTCCTTTCAATGACATCCTGTACGGATGTGTAACCGTATTGTTTCAGTACGCGGGGAAGATCGTCGATGATCTTCACGCAGACGTACGGATCGACAAAATTCTGGGCGCCGACTTCGACCGCACTGGCTCCGGCAAGCAGGAATTCCAGCACATCTTCGGCTTTGGTGATGCCGCCGACACCGATGATCGGGATCTTCACGGCGTTGGCGCACTGCCAGACGGCGCGTACCGCCACCGGCCTGATCGCCGGTCCTGAAAGACCACCGGTATTGTTGGCCAGCACCGGTTTTCCGGTCCTGAGGTCGATGCGCATGCCGAGCAGCGTATTGATCATGACCAGTCCGTCAGCGCCGGCTTCCTCGACCGCTTTTGCAATCGAGACGATATTGGTGACGTTCGGTGTCAGTTTGACATAAACCGGTTTTTTCGCGGCTTCCTTCGCCATCCTTGTCACATGGGCGGCAAGTTCCGGATCGGTTCCGAGACCGATGCCACCGTGTCTGACATTCGGACAGGAAATATTCAGTTCATAGGCATCGACGACATCGGAATCATTCATCTTTTCAATGACTTCGATGTAATCCTCTTCCGTCGCCCCGGCGACATTTGCCAGCACGCAGGTATCATACTGCGCCAGAAACGGCAGTTCGTTTTCGATGATATAGTCGACACCGTGATTCTGCAGGCCGATCGCATTCAGCATGCCCATCGGTGTTTCGGCGATACGCGGGGTCGGATTGCCGAAGCGTTCCTTCGGTGTCGCGCTCTTGATGGCGATACCGCCGAGTCTGCTCAGATCATACAGCTGGGCAAGTTCGCGTCCGTATCCGGCACAGCCGGAAGCGGGAATCACCGGATTCTTGAGATCGAGTCCGGGAAGTTTTACCGAAAGATCCATCAGAGCACCACCTTTCCGATCGCAAATACCGGACCGTCGGCACATACCCGCAGCGATCCGCCTTCCTGGTCCTTTACCACGCAGCCCATGCAGGCTCCCATGCCGCAGGCCATGCGCGCCTCCAGCGATACGAAACCATCGGTATATTTTTCGCTGACAGCCTTGAGCATCGGCAGCGGTCCGCAGGACAGTACGAATGTTTCCTTCAGATCATTGGCATTGATGGCATCGATGACGGTTCCCTTTGTCCCGTATGATCCGTCCATCGTCGCGATATATGTCTGACAGCCGAGGGCTTCGAATTCATCTTTGAGGATCATGCCCCCGGCATCGTTGAATCCCAGCACTGCCGTTACCTGATGACCTTTGGCAATATAACGGGATGCCGTTTCGAGAAGCGGCGGAACACCGACACCGCCGCCGATGACCATGACGTTTCGCTCTTCCACCGGGAAGCCGTGTCCCAGCGGTCCGAAGAGATCCACACTCTCCCCGGTTTTCATTTCGCTCATCCGTTTCGTACCTTCGCCGACAACCTTATAGACCAGTACGATCCTGTCTTCAGCAATCACACGGCAGATGGAAACCGGCCGGCGCAGATAGAAGTCCGGTACCTGTACCTGGACAAACTGGCCGCATTCCGCTTCCCCGGCAAGGGTCGTTTCAAGCACCATCTTCCAGGTATCTTTTGCAATCAGTGTATTTTCTTTGATCAGAGCCTGTTCCGTTCTCATGCTTCCTCCGTAACATAGACCGTCTTTCCGTTGACGATCGTGCGCATGACTTTCGCCCGCACGCTCCAGCCGTCGAACGGCGTGTTCTTCCCCTTCGAGAAGAATGCGGAAGCGTCAACGCGGTGTTCATTATCAAGATCGACAAGAATCAGGTCACTGTCATATCCTTCCCTGATCTCGCCTTTTCCCGTCATGGCAAAACGTTCCGCCGGCTTCTTCGCCATCCAGCTGACGAGCTGCGGCAAGGTCCAGCGTTTCTGCTTATAGACAAATTCCGTATACAGCAAGGCGAAGCTTGTCTCCAGCGAGACGATGCCGAAGGCGGCATCCGCCATCGGTTTGTCCTTGTCCTGTTTCGTATGCGGGGCATGGTCGCTGGCGATGAAGTCAAGCGTGCCTTCCTCCAGCGCTTCGATCAGGCACATCCGGTCTTCATGACTGCGCAGCGGCGGATTCATTTTCCAGTTGGGTCCTTTGACATCCCTGTCTTCCAGCAGAAGATGATGGGCTGTCACTTCGCCGCTGACATCCGCCCCGTTCTTTTTCGCTTCCCGTATCGCTTCCACGGATGGAATCGCCGAGATATGACAGGCATGGTAACGGGCACCGGTCTTTTCCGCCAGTACAAGATCGCGCTTAAGCTGTTCGCTTTCGCATTCGGAAGGAATACCGGTCCAGCCGTTTTCCTCCGCGTATCCGGAAGCGTGAACACTGGCACCGGGTTTGCGGTAATTCATGTCTTCGGTATGGCAGGCAATCAGCACATCCAGTTCCTTCGCCTTCCGCAGTGCTTCTTCCATGACGCTTTCATCGGCGACACCGACGCCATCATCCGAGAACCATCTGACACCGAGTTTCTTCATGCCTTCCATATCGGAAACCTGACGGCCCTTTTCCTCGTCGCTGATCGTTCCGTAGGGAAGGACATTGACAACGCAGTCTTCTTCGATCTTCGTAAGATATGTCTTCATCGTTTCCGGATCGTCCGGGAACGGTTTGAGATTGGGCATCGGACAGACGGTCGTAAAGCCACCGTGGGCAGCCGCCATCGATCCGGTCTTCAGCGTTTCCTTCTGTTCGTATCCCGGCTCGCGGAAATGGACATGCACATCAATCAGTCCCGGCAGGACTGCCAGGCCTGCCGCGTCGATCACTTCCGCTTCTTCTTCGATCTTTTCCGCGACCTTCAGGATGCCGCTTTCATCGAAGAGGATATCCAGTTTCCGCATTTCTCCTTCATAGAGGACAATGCCGTTCTTGATCAGTGTCTTCATTCTGTGACCTCCGAAAAAAAGACAGCAGTCCTAAGTGAAGGAATGCTGTTGCTTTTCATATCAGGAAATAAAACAGAGATACCGTCGTTCTGTACCAGGGTGTTGTTCACTTTTAAGAAGCATCCTGTGTCGTGTCTCATCGGCATCTCCTTTTTTCTTTCTGAATTCTATCATAGACGCATGCAAATGCAATGCTTTTTCACTGATTGCGCCGGGAATGCGGATGGGCCAGATCCACTGCTTTCTGCAGTCTGTCCTGGGTGACATGGGTATAGATCTGGGTGGTGGAAAGATTCTCGTGACCGAGCAGTTCCTGCACGATCCTCAGATCCGCCCCATTGTCGAGAAGATGGGTGGCAAAGGAGTGGCGGATCATATGCGGATGGACATGCACTGCCAGGCCTGCCGCCTCACCGCTTTTTTCGCACAGCATCTGGATACTGCGGGCACTGATCGGCTTTCCCCGGCGGTTGACGAACAGAAATCCATGCTCTTCCTGACCGGCCATGAACAGCGGTCTGCTTTCTTCCAGATACAGACGGATCAGCTGTTCACAGCGGGGATAGAAAGGAATCATCCGCTCCTTGCTTTCCTTGCCGAGGACGATCAGATACCGCTCGTTCAGATTGATCTTGTCCAGCAGCAACGACGCACACTCGGACACACGCAGGCCGCAGGCATACATGACTTCGATCATGCAGCGGTCGCGGATCTGGGCCGGATCATCCAGATCGAACCAGTCAAGCAGTGTCTCCATCTGCTCGAACGTGAGAAACTCCGGCAGCTTGCGGCGCGAGGAAACACCCTTGAACATCCGCACCGGATTGGCACTGACGCCTTCCGAGCGGTTGAGGTAGCGGTAAAACGACTTCAGCGAGGAAAGCGCGCGGGCATAGCTGCTGTTGGACAGCGGCACGCCGCCGATCTCACCGGAGCGCAGTTTCATGACATAATCGCTGATATCTTCCTTGCCGACTTTCTCGAAGCTGCTGATCCTGTTATCCCGCAGATATTCCAGGAAGCGTTCGATATCGCGCCGGTAGGCGTCTTCGGTATCGCTGCTTCCGGTCCGGGAGAGACGGATATGATCGAGAAAACGGTCAAGGGAACGCTCAAAGCTGTCCGCCATCCTTCAGCTCCTTAATGACTGCCAGCGACTGCGGCGCGTACTGGTTCTTGCGGTCTTTCTTGTTGAACCTGCCTTCCAGGAACATGATGCCGAAGTTGGCATTCATCGGCTGGAAATGGTTCGGATCGGCAGTCGCGATGTAATGCGACATCGCCCCTATCATCGTTTTCACACCGGGCATGACCGGTTCTTCACCGTTGAGGACATGGGCGAGGTTGATTCCCGCCAGCATGCCGGAAGCAGCCGATTCGACATAGCCTTCGACACCGGTCATCTGGCCGGCGAAGAACAGGTCGTCGCGGTCCTTCCACTGGTAGGTCTCCCTCAGACACTTCGGTGAATTGATGAATGTGTTCCGGTGCATGACGCCGTACCGGACGATCTCGCAGTGTTCCAGCCCCGGTATCATCTGCAGGATGCGCTTCTGTTCGCCCCATTTGAGATGGGTCTGGAAACCGACGATGTTGTACAGTGTCGCTTCGGCATTGTCCTGCCGCAGCTGGACGACGGCATAGGGACGCTTCTTTCCTTCCTGCTCGAGACCGACCGGTTTCATCGGTCCGAACAGCAAAGTATTCCTGCCTCTTCTTGCCATTTCCTCAAACGGCATGCAGCCTTCGAAATAGACTTCCTTTTCGAAGCTGTGAAGTTCGGCTGTCTCGGCGCTGATCAGCGCCTCATAGAAGGCATCGAACTGTTCCCTGTCCATCGGGCAGTTGATATAGTCCGCTTCCCCTTTGTCATAGCGGGACTTGCGGTAGGCTTTTTCCATATCGATCGATTCACAGGTGACGATCGGTGCCGCGGCATCGTAGAAGTAGCAGTACTCCTCGCCGGAAAGCTGCGCGATCGCCTTGGTCAGGACATCGGATGTCAGAGGTCCGGTGGCGATGACACACGGTTCTGCCGGGATGCTGCCGCATTCTTTCGCGACGACTTCGATCAGCGGATGCGAGCGGATCTTTTCGGTGATCATCCGGGCAAAGCGGTTGCGGTCCACTGCCAGGGCGCTGCCGGCCGGCACCTGATTGGCGTCGGCGGCTGTCATGATCAAAGAGCCGATCTGGCGCATCTCTTCCTTGAGCAGTCCGACAGCATTCGTCAATGCGTTGGAACGCAGGGAATTGGAGCATACCAGTTCGGCGAAATCGTCACTGTGATGTGCCGGCGTTTTTTTCTCGGGTTTCATTTCGATGAGCTGTACGGAAATGCCTCTTTCCGCCAGCTGCCAGGCGGCTTCGCACCCGGCCAGACCGGCCCCGATCACAATTGCTTTCTTCATGCCTTGCTGCTCTTGCGGGTCGTCCGCTTCACGGTTTTGCGGCCGGTACTTCTGGAAGTTCTGGCAGAACTGCTGCGGCTGACGATGCGTTCACCGTCAAGGCTTTCCATATAGCGGCACTTCGGGAAATTGGAACAGCCGTGGAAATAGGTTCCGTAGCGGGCAGTTCGCCGCCGCATTCCGGACATGTCTTGCCGGTCGGTTCCGGTTTTTCCTTCTCGGTCTTTTCGATCTGTCTTGTATAGCGGCACTTCGGGAAATTGCCGCAGGAGATAAAGCGGCCGTAGCGGCTTGTTCTGTATACCAGTTCGCCGCCGCATTCCGGACATGTCTCGCCGACCTTTTCCGGTTCGAGCTTGTCCATGCCGTCATAGGCTTTTTCCAGCAAAGGTTCGAAGCGGTCGTAGAATGTCCGCAGCGTTGTCTTTTCATCCGCCTTGCCTTCGGCGATCTGGTCCAGTTCGCTTTCCATGCTGGCGGTGTAGTCAACGTTGATGATATCGCTGAAGAACTCGTCCAGCTTCTCAACCGTCAGTGTTCCCTGTTCGGTCGGACGGAAGACTCTTGTACGGCTCTTTTCCGATGTCTTTTCCAGCGTGACATAGTTTCTTGCCTGGATCGTATCGATGATCATGGCATAGGTGGACGGACGGCCGATACCGTCTTCCTCCAGGGCCTTGATCAGTCTTGCTTCGGTATAGCGCGCCGGCGGTTCGGTAAAGTGCTGGTTGGGCTTGATTTCTGTCGGCACGAGGACTTCGCCTTCCTTGAGGTCGGGCAGGATCACGTCCTTGGCGCTGTCGTAATCGCCGTAAACCTTCAGATAACCGTCGAACTTCAGGGTGCTTCCCTGGGCTGTGAAGTCATGGCCTTCGCGGCTCAGTGTCACCGTCTGGGCATCGTACTTTGCCGGTGCCATCAGCGAAGACAGGGCGCGGGAATAGATCAGCTTGTACAGACGGTACTGTTCGCTGGTCAGATACGGCTTCAGTGCTTCCGGTGTGTTGTCGAGACTTGTCGGGCGGATGGCCTCATGGGCATCCTGGGAGTTCGCGTCGTTGCGGACTCTGTATCCGCCGAGGTATTCCTTGCCGTAATCATTCATGATCCGAATGCGGGCGTCATTGATGAATACATTGGACAGTCTTGTGCTGTCGGTACGCATATAGGTGATCAGACCTTCTTCGCCATGGCCGGTATCGATACCTTCATACAGACGCTGGGCCACGGACATCGTCCGCTTGGCGCTGAAGGAAAGCTTGGTGCTGGCTTCCTGCTGCAGCGTACTGGTGATGAACGGCGGTCTTGGATCGCGGGTACGCACGGCCGAGCGGATCTCGCTGACGGTGAAGGGTCCCTGGCACGCTTCCAGTGCCTTCGTCGCTTCCTCTTCGTTATGCAGTGCTGCCTTTTCACCGTTGATGCGGCTCAGGGAAGCATTGAACTTACGGCGGCTCTTTTCGAACACCGCGTCGATCGTCCAGTATTCTTCCGGGACAAAGGCATTGATTTCCTTTTCCCTTTCGACGATCAGCTTCAATGCCACCGACTGAACGCGGCCGGCGGATTTGGATTTGATCTTGGTATTGAGCAGTTTGGAAAGCTTGAAACCGATAATACGGTCAAGGATCCTTCTGGTCTCCTGGGAATGGACGAGATCCATGTCGATCGTCCGCGGATTTTTGAACGCTTCGGTTACGGCATTCTTGGTGATCTCGTGGAACGTGACACGGTCCAGATCATCTGTCGCAAGACCGAGTTCCTCCGCCAGGTGCCAGCTGATGGCTTCTCCTTCACGGTCCGGGTCGGTTGCGAGATAGACGTTATCGGCTTTCTTTGCCTGCTTCTGCAGATCCTTTACCGTGTCTGTCTTGTCCTTGGAAACGATATAGGTCGGTTCAAAATCATTTTCAATATCAACACCGAGGCCGTCCTTGCCCTTGATCGCGAGATCGCGGATATGTCCCTTGCTGGAAACGACGGTATAGTCTTTTCCGAGATATTTGGCGATCGTCTTGGACTTCGACGGCGACTCTACAATTACCAGATTTTTCATAAATCACTCCTGTAGGAAAAATTACAATTCCAAAGAATAGCGTAAAATTTCCGATCTTTCAATACAAACTATTTCGCATAATATCTTTCAGCTGTTCTTCCTGCCAGAGAATCATCGCGCCTTCGCTGATCAGTTTCGAGCAGCCTTCACCCCACGGATCATGGATCTGCCACGGCAGCACGTAGATGTCTTTCGCCAGGCTTGCCGCTTCGTTGACCGTCAGCATCGTACCGCTGCGGATTCTTGCCTGGGTCACGATCAGAGCTTCGCCAAGAGCAGCGATCAGACGGTTGCGCCAGGCAAAGTGATGCCTTCTGATTCCGGTATGAAACGGATACTCGCTGAGCACAAGATGATCCTGTTCCATGGTCTGATACAGGTCTTTGTTGCAGTAAGGATATCTTCGGGAAAAGCCTGAGCCGATGATGCCGATCGTCTTTCCTCCTTCCAGGGCACGGCGGTGCACCAGACCGTCCGCCCCTTTCGCCAGACCCGAGACCAGGACGAACTCCTGTTTCAAAAGATCAGCGCACCAGCGGGTGCCGTATGCGCCGTACGGCTGCAGGTCGCGCGAGCCGACGATCGAGATCATTCTCCTTTTCAGCAAGGAAAGATCACCGCGGTAAAAAATGACCCAGGGCGGATAGCGCAGGGCGCAAAACTGCCTCGGATAGTCTTCGTCCAGACAGGTGATGTACTGTTCCGTGATCCGTACCGCATCCGGAACAAGATGATTCTTCTCCGCCTCCGCGATCCGGGTCCAGTCACCGCTGAACATCCAGGCATAGGCTGCCAGTTTTTCCCTTTCCGTCATAATAAACCCTCCATCATTAAGATAGAGGGTGTTGCTTATGATTCCCCGAAAAGATCGAGTATCTGCTGCTGGGCCCGCACCGGCGCGAACGAGCGGCGGTGGATCGGCGTGATGCCCAGTTTCTGTATGGCCTCCATATGCTGTCTGGTTCCGTAGCCTTTGTTGGCGGCGAAACCGTAGCCGGGATACAGCTTGTCATATTCCTTCATCATCCGGTCCCTTGTCACCTTGGCAAGGATCGAAGCGGCGGCGACATTGATCGATTTCTGGTCGCCCTTGACGGGATGATGGACGGTTTTGTTCTGATCTTCCAGTTCCACCGGCATGGCGTCGGTAATGACGACCTCGGCCGGTGCCTCTTCGGCGATGCGGGCCATTGCCATCTGATCGGCATGGTAGATGTCATAGGTATCGATCTCCTTTTCGGAAACGATCAGGATCTCGAACCACTCCGCATCTTCCCTGATAATCTCAAACAGTTCCTCCCGCTTCTTTTCGCTCAGTGTCTTGGAGTCGTAGATGGCGGGATTTTCATAGCCGATGGGAAAGATGACGCCGGCAACAGTCAAAGGACCGGCAAGCGGTCCCCTTCCGGCTTCATCGATGCCAAGCACTGACATTCCTTTCGGCCAGTATATATTCTCGAATTCATTCGTGCAGGTCTTCGCCGCTTTCTTCTTCATCAGGCCTCTCCAGTGTGATCCTTCCCAGTTTGCCGTGGCGCAGTTCGGTCAGAAACAGTTCGGCCGCCCTTTTTGTGTCGGCTTCGCCGTTCTCCCTTACCAGGTTGCGCCTGGCGGCGATCGCCTTCAGCATGCCGTTGGGATTGACGCCTTCTTCAGCTTCATAGATTTCCTCCAGCAGTCCGGGATACAGTTCCTGGATCATGCGGACCGTATCCATTGCCAGCATCTTGCGGTCGAGGATATCGTCATTGACCGATCCCACTGCCGCCAGCAGCGTACCGGTCTTTTCGTCGTCAAACTTCGGCCACAGCACGCCCGGGGTATCGAGCAGGTCGAGATCCTTGTCGGCATGAAGCCATGTCAGGCTTCTTGTCACGCCCGGCTTGTCGGCTGCCTTGAGGCTGTTCTTGCCGGCAACGCGGTTGATCATCGTCGATTTGCCGACATTGGGAATGCCGGCCGCCATTGCCCGGACAGCCCGGGGACGGATGCCTCTGGCAATCTGTTTGTTTCTCTTTTCCTGCATCATCTGCAGCGCTTCCCTGATGATCTTGCGGCCGCAGTGATTGTCGCGCATCAGGTCGAGGGCGATGCAGGATGTGTTTTCCTGCTGTTTGAGATATCTGACCCACTGTTCGGTCACAGCCGGATCAGCCATATCGGTCTTGGTCAGAAGGATCAGCCGCGGCTTGTCCTTCGCCATCATATTTAATAAAGGGTTGCGGGAAGCTTCGGGAATTCTGGCATCGCGCAGTTCGATGACAAGATCGACCGCCTTGAGCCGTTCTGTCATCTCCCGCCGGGCTTTTTCCATATGCCCGGGATACCACTGGATCTTTACCATGTTTCCACTCCGACGGCCGAGAACGGGTAAAAGATAAACACGCCCTTGGACAGGATCTTATCGCCGGCAAACGGTCCGTAGTAACGGGAATCGGTGGAATGGGGACGGTTGTCTCCCAGACAGAAGTATTCGTCGCTGCCGAGCGTCACCGGAGCGACATCCTCCATGAAGCTTCCTTCATAGGAATCGCGGTAGTTCTGATCGAGGAAGTCTTCCTCCATCATCTCGCCGTTGACATACAGCTTGCCGCCGATATAGGCGACGGTCTCGTTGGGCAGGCCGACGACCCGCTTGACGAGATATTCCTTCTTGTCTTCCAGATATACGATCACGATATCGAAACGCTTGATACCGTCGAGATTGTAGCCAAGCAGATTGGAAACGCCGAGACTGCCGTTCTGCAGGGTCGGATACATCGAACTTCCCCTGACCTGGATGGGACGGATCACGAAATTGATCATGATCAGGACCAGCGCCATGCAGATGCCGAGATCACGGAAAAAGAGCAGCACTTCACCGGCTGCGGTTTCGGTCCAGCTTGTTTCTTCTTCCTCTTCGGTTTCTTCCGCTTCTTTCGGAGCTTCTTTGGCTTCTTCGCCGCGGCGTGTCATCGTCTCAAGAACCTGTGTCTCTGACATCGGCGCCTTCGGTTCCTCTTTCCCCGAGGTCAGTGTTTCATACACCTGGGTGCTGAGAAAACCAAGATCTTCCGTCTCTTCCGAAGCGGATCTGTCTTCGTATCTGTTCATCGCGTTCCTTTCCGAATCTGTGAACCATTATACCACCGCAAAGAAAAAGAGGAAGCATACCCTTCCTCTTTTCGGAAACTTACTTTCTGCGGTCTTCCTTGATACGTGCGTTCTTCGCGGACAGACCCTTCAGATAAGTCAGCTTTGCTCTGCGGACTTTACCGTGACGTACTACTTCGATCTTGTCAATGACCGGAGAATGTACCGGGAATGTTCTCTGGACGCCGATACCGCTGGACATCTTGCGGACTGTGAAGGAAGCGCCGATGCCGCCGTTCGAACGGTCTACACAGACACCTTCGAATACCTGGATACGGGACTTGTTGCCTTCACGGATACGGACGTGAACCTTGAGGGTGTCACCGACCTTGAATTCCGGAATGTCACTGCGTAACTGTTCCTTTGTGATCTTGTCGACTAAACTTAAATTCATCTTATGTCTCCTTTTACCGAATGATCAGCTGTTCATTCACGTTACCGTCAGCGGAACAGTGATGCGCAATCGCGCTCGTAGATAATACCATAAAAAAACAGCACAGACAATAAAAAACCGAAAACAATTCGCTTTAAAGGCCTGGTTATGTAATAATAACAGGTGTATATAAGGTATACGGGAGGTTTTTAACATGTCCAGTAACTATGAAAGACTGCGGAACTGCTCCAGCCGCCAGCTGGAAGCATTCATCAGATCCATCGTATCAAAACGGGCCAGCGAATTTGTCGACTGGCGTGCCTGGCTTGCTTCCGACGATCCGGATGTCGTGTTTGTCGGTGAAGAAGCCTTATACAGAAGCGAAGACGGCAGCGAACGCGAATGCCGCTTCCTGAGTGAAGAAAGAGACAGCAGCGGCAATGCTGTACGTCATGTCTACTTCTTCGAAGATGACGGCGATGTTTCCGTTGCCAGATTTCCTGCCTATCAGATCAGGAAACAGAGTGAAGCAGAATGGCTGCCTGCTGAAGAAGAACCGGTCATCGACGATTTCGATCTCGACAGCTATATGGACAGCATCATCCTCTCCGAGGTCGATGAAGCCGCAAGGGAAATCGAACAGAAGGAAGATGTGATCGGCGGCCGTATTTATTCCCAGGAACAGGAAGAAGCCGCAAGAGCACTGGAAGACAAGCCGTTCACCGATATCCAGAATATCGATCCGGACGAAGTCGACGAACCGATCCTGTTCGAAGAACCGGAAGAAACTGAAGAACCCTTCCCGTTCGATGAACCGGAGGTCATCGATGAACCGGAAGTCATCGCTGAACCGGAAGAAACCGAAGAACCGGTGATGCCGGCAGTACCGGATTCCACTGACTTCCTTGACTACCAGCCGCAGCTGGAGGAATTCGACCAGACGATGGAAGACATCGAGAACACCATGCAGATGAATCTCGGTGACGTACCGCTGGATGAAGAAGACGAACCGATCGGCGAACTGCTGCAGAGCCTGAAAGAACGCTCCGCCCTCTATGATCCCAACGATCAGGAAGACCACGAACTGCCGACCATCGCCTTCACGGCAATTGCCGAAGACAAGCTGGTCAACAACGAATAACAGAAAGAAAACAGATCTTCTGATCTGTTTTTTCATGCCTTGATCCATTCGGTTTCGTACATTCCGTCTTCCGGTATGACCCTGATCACATGATCGAAGACATCATGCCTGATCGAGAGCCAGAAGTCACGCTCGGGAAAGACATCCTTCTGCTTGAAATCGAAGAACTTCTTTCCTTCCTGATACCGCAGCTGCAGTGCTCTGTCTTCAATATCCCTTAGCGGTTCCTCTTTCAGCAGTGACGCGATGTATTCGGCGCACAGTTCATCCTCTTCGGTTTGTTTGACACCGTTCCACCCCATTGCCACCAGGGATACATGTTCCGGGTTTTTCTTTTTGATATAACGGGCAATCGCAGCGGCATTGACCAGAGCTCCGGTCAGGATCTCATCAGCACATGTAACAGCCGCCAGTCCCTGCACACCGGCACTGGTCGTATGGACGACTGTCTTGCCGGCAAGCGGGGCATGTTCGAAACCGGCCGGGGAATTGCCGTAGTCGAAGCCTTCGACCATGATGCCGTTTCTTTCCCCTGCCAGGATCCAGTCAGGATGCTGCTCTTTCAGTTCGAATGTCTTCTCCAGGGTGCCGACAGCGATGACCTTGTCAGCTCCGGCTTCATACATGTAGCATTCACAGCTGAATGCCCGGAAAACA
The DNA here is from genome assembly GCA_902778375.1 of uncultured Erysipelotrichaceae bacterium. GTDB lineage: Bacteria > Bacillota_I > Bacilli_A > Erysipelotrichales > Erysipelotrichaceae > Bulleidia. The sequence goes on along the minus strand of CACYXJ010000044.1, from coordinate 7,840 downwards.
TCGATGACGACCGTCAGACCTTTCGCCTGCTTTGCGCCTTCCAGAAGATGCAGGATCTCAATTTCCATATCCTGTTTCCTTTCTGTCTGGATGATCAGACATCATCTTCGGTAATGGTGCGGTAGACCATCGGCGTGATCGGTTTCTTCTCATCGCTGATCGAGATTGCTTCCTTGAAGGTACGGATACTGTCTACGGAATTCTTCTCGCTGTCGATATACATCCGGCACAACGGATCACCGGCATGTACATAGTCTCCGCATCTGACCTTCATGACCAGTCCGACACAGGGATCGATATCATCGTCCTTCTTCGCTCTGCCGGCACCCAGCATCTGGGCGGCAGTACCGATCTTTTCGGCATTCATGGCCGTAACATAGCCGTCCTTTTCGGCGGTTACATCGACTGTCCTTCTGACCCGGATCAGTTCCCTGATCTTTACCGGATCGATATATTCGCTTGCTCCGTGCTGCAGTCTGAACATGTTCCTGAGTACGCGCAGTCCCGAGCCGTCGCAGACTGCCTGTCTGAGTCTGCTCTCCGCTTCTTCCTTTGTTGAAGCAATGCCGCCGAGCATCAGCATGTGGCTTCCCAGCAGCATGCATACCCGGTAAAGCGGATCGTCTTCGCTGATCATGCCGCTGAGCAGTTCGACCGCTTCCTGTACTTCCAGGACATTGCCGACTGCCATGCCGAGCGGCTGGTTCATATCGGTGATCAGGGCATGAACCCTGCGTCCGGTCAGCTTGCCGATGGATACCATGAGTTCCGCCAGTTTTTCCGCTTCGTCATAAGTGCGCATGAAGGCGCCGCTGCCGGTCTTGACATCCAGGACAATGGCATCAGAACCGCTGGCCAGCTTCTTGGACATGATCGAAGATGCGATCAGCGGAATGGACCGCACGGTCGCGGTGACATCGCGCAGAGCGTAGATCTTCTTGTCGGCCGGCACGATGTTGGCGCTCTGGCCGATGACAGCACAGCCGTTCTCCCTGACGATTGATATAAATTCCTTCATCGGGATCTCGACCTTTGTGCCGGGAATGGATTCCAGCTTGTCCAGGGTACCGCCGGTATGGCCAAGTCCCCTGCCGCTCATCTTCGCTACCGTGCCGCCGCAGGCTGCTACCAGCGGAGCAACAACAAGTGTCGTCGTATCGCCGACGCCGCCGGTGCTGTGCTTGTCGACCTTGATGCCCGGCAATGACGAAAGATCGACGATTTCGCCGCTGTGCATCATCGCCATGGTCAGATCTGCCGTTTCCTGATCGGTCATGCCTTTCTGCAGGATGGCCATGCACATGGCACTCATCTGATAATCGGGAATGGTTCCGTTGACATAGCCGGATACCATTTCATTGATTTCTTCTTTTGACAGGGAAAAGCCGTCGGCTTTCCGCTCGATCATATCTACAAACCGCATGATTTCTCCTTTAGTCTGATCATTAATCTTCTAAGGAAATTATGCCACTGTTGGTAAGATTTTGAAACTGTCAGGCGGCATATTTGATGCGGGTCAGACGGACAGCATAGGAAATCACCGCCATGGCAAAACGGGTATACCACATCTCAGCCTCCAGCGGTCTGATGCCGGCAAGATCCGCGCATTCCTCCGCATCCTGACGGCGGATGTAACAGTTGAGCAGTGTCAGCCACTGCTGCGGCGAAAGCGTGTTGCCGGGATGCTGCAGTTGGCTTCTGACATAGGTCCTGAGAGCCTGGCGGACGATCGTTGTTTTATCCATATAAAAACCTCCCTGTCATGAATATAGACATGGGAGGCCGTTATTCCTGTACACGGTCATGTACTTTACACAAAGAATGACCAGATGACCGCGATCACTACCGCCGGCAGCATGTTCGCCACCCGGAAGGTCTTCGGCCAGATCAGATTGACGCCGACACAGAAGATCAGCACATTGCCGACCAGCGACAGGGCATCAACGGCACTCTGCGGCATGCCGGAGGAAAACGCGATGGCCAGCAATGTGACACCGCCCTGCAGGATGCCGACGGGAATGGCGGAGAAGATACAGCCTTTGCCCATCGAGGCAGTCATGACCATGATGATCAGAAAGTCGAGGATCGCCTTGACAGCCAGGGTCGTATAGTCGCCGGTCATGCCGTCCTGGATGGCACCGACGATCGCCATGGCACCGATGCAGACTGTCAGGGAAGCAGTAACGAAGCCGTTGACGAATTCGGCATCGGAGGAACTTCCGGATTTCTGCTTGAGCCATTCACCGAACTGTTCCAGCCGGTCTTCGATATTGATGAATTCACCGATCACGACACCGGCAGCCAGGGATGCGACCATCATCATCGCCCCTTCCATTTCGACAACTCCGCCGTTGATCCTGATCATTTTCTGCAATGTGCCGGAGATGCCGACAAACAGCACCGCGGCACCGTTGGCCTTGATCAGGGAATCACGGTATCTTTCTTTCAGGAAACTGCCGAAGAACAGTCCCAGCAGTCCGCCGGCGATAATTGCCGCCATGTTGATCAGTGTACCCAGTCCTCTCATAGATTTCTCCCCTGTGCATTGTATCACTTCTTTCCCGATGACAATAGAAACATGATACCGGATAAAAACACACCGGTCCTTTTACAGACCGGTGTATTTATCATAAACAGTTCTGATACTTATTATGATCAGTTGTTTTCAATCAGCTTGTTCAGTTTTTCCGTGTAGTCGGTAAGAACGTCGCAGGCATCGAGAACAGCCATTTCAGCTTCCACTGCATAGGCATAGGCCATCAGTTCGCAGTCATCGGCATAATCAAGCAGATCATTGATCAGCTGTTCTTCAGCAGCCATGTCCAGTTCTGTCTTTGTGTTGTCGATTCTTCTCTTCAGTTCTTCCTGGTGCATCTGAACCTTGAGACGGGAGCTGTTCAGTTTGCTGTTATAACGTTCCTTGGCAAGACGGAAGTTTTCTTCAACGGCATTGACGTTGCCTTCGACTGTTGCCCGCTGGTCATCAGCTCTGGCCTGCAGCATTTCGACTGCTTCGTCATGGATTGCTTCTCTTTCGAAACGGTTGGCTTCAGCTCTGGCATCGATCTTGTCGAATGTTTCGCCGATCTTGTCAGCCTTTGCTTCGATCTTGTCATCGATTCTGTCTTCCATATCAGCAATGTCATCCTTGACCAGCTGAGCTGTGACTCTGGCATCGGACTTGGCATCTGCGATGCTGTTTGTGACCTTTCTTTCAACTTCCTTGTTGAAGTCTTCAACCTTGGCGTTGATCTCGTTCAGCTTTTCTTCTCTCTCGTTCTTGTTGTACTGATAAGCTTCCCTGGCAACATCCATTGATTCATTCAGTCTGGCCTTGAGTTCAGCCAGCTTGGCCTGCTGCTTTGCTACTCTCTCTTCAAAATTCATTTTCTTTCTCCTTTGATATTCTGTCGGGTCATATGAATAACCCCAATCCATATTAGTGCTCTGAAATCAGTTTCTCAAGCGCTGAAAAAGTTCAATTATTTTATTATCAATGCAAATCCGGAAGTTCATGTAAAAGGATTGTGTTTACGTGAGAAATATATGATATTGATAATAGAAATGCAGTCTGAAAAAACATGCTTTGCCTTTTTAGAGAAACAGCAGCGCCTGTGGTTGAAAGGAGAACGAATAATGCCTGAGGAAAAAGAAAAAGAACGTAAAGTCATCAAAGTCACACTCGACGAACTCAACAATGTATCCGGAGGCGATGGCAAAGAAGGCAGCGGCGGCGGCCACGCAGCCGAAAGACACAGACCGGCCAGATGTTACATGTGCGGATCGGAGAATCTCGAATTCCTCGGATCTGAATATGTCGAGGCACGTAAGACAACGGTCAAGCATTACCGCTGCAAGGACTGCGGTTTTCAGTGGTAAACCTGCACACCGGTCCGCTCTGTTACAAACAGTAAAAAACCGAAGATCATCTTCGGTTTTTTCATTTGCATTTCTTTTCTGTCCTCAGCCGAGCATTGTCAGAAAACCGCAGACAACGATGAAGTGACAGAGACTTCCTGCCAGTACGAAGCAATGGAATACTTCATGATTGCCGAAGCCGGGATGGCTCAGCCATTTCGGCTTGATTGCATAGAACACGGCACCGACGGAATACATGATGCCGCCGGCCAGCAGCCAGAAGAAAGCACCGGCGGAAAGCGACTGCAGAAGCTGCGGCAGGCAGAAGATGCATACCCAGCCCATCGCTGTATAGATCACGGACGATACCCATTTCGGGCAGGTCACGAAGAACAGCTTGAAGACGATGCCGATGACGGCAATGCTCCAGACAGCCGCCAGAAGGATCCAGCCTTTCATGCCGGCAAGAGCGATCACACATACCGGCGTATAGGTTCCGGCAATCAGAATGAAGATGGAAAGATGATCGATCTTCTTCAGGATCAGATTCGCCTTCTCGCTGATATTGAAGGAATGGTAGGAAGCAGATGCCCCGTAAAGCAGGATCATGCTCAGCATGTAGATCATATAGGACACCATGGCTGCCGTGGAGTTCTGCCAGAGATATCCTCTCAGCATCAGCAGCGGCATGGCGACGATCGATGCCAGAAAGCCGATCAGGTGAGTGATCGCGCTCCAGCGGTCCTTGAGCCGGAATTCGCCGGCTGTCCGCAGCATGTCACTGACTGTATTCGTGTTTTTGATTACTGTCATATATACACCTCCGGATTTCTTTAATCTTCTCATCGGTTTTTCATAAACCTTTGACACTTAAAGTCTATCGGTTTTTCAATAACCTGTCAAGGGTTGTTGATGTATACGTTTGACGCTTATTATTATCCCTACTATAATGGAGGCATGAACGAAAACAGTCAGATCCATGAAGCCCTGCAGGGCTTCCGGCTTCCTGCCTATCACGAGATTCCCGATGTCGGTCTTTATCTCGACCAGGTAGCCAAATATATGAATTCCTTCCTGGATGAATTCCCGGAGATGAGCGTGACGCCTTCGATGATTTCCAACTACGCCAAGCAGAAACTGATCGACCGCGTCAACAAGAAGCGCTATACCCGTGACCAGATCGCGATGCTGCTGATGATCGCCCTGACCAAGACAGTCATATCGATCGATCATGTACGGGTACTGATCGATGACGTCAACCGCACCGGCACCAGTACCGAAGAGGTCTATGACCGTTTCCGTGCCCTTCTCCAGGATGTCCTTTCCTCCTTCAACGGTCCCCAGCTCAGTGTTGAACTGAAGACCGGAACGGAACTGGAACAGATGGCCCGCAACGTCATCATCACCATTGCCCACAAGATGTATCTCGAACGCTATTTTGAAAACAAGGCGGAATCCGACCCGGAAGAATGATCCGGGTTTTTCTTTTCCGGCACATATAAAAAACCGCAGGCTGCCAGAGTCTGCGGTCCATATTTTAAGACTGTATAACAGATTACTCTTTGTCGGCTTCGATGAAGTTGGCCGGTGCGGAACGGTCGGGAACGACCGGATCCGGCATTTCAAGCTTGATTTCTTCCGGCGGAGTCTGCGGCTTGGATTCCGGCATGACAAGTTCCGGCTGGGAAGATGCCGGTGCAGCGGGCTTCGGTGTTTCCGGCAGCGGCTGGATGGAGGAAGTGACTTCCGGTTTGCCGTATTCCGGCACATTCTCATCTTCTTCATACCAGTCTTCGGAGCGGTAGAGCTTTCTGCGCTTGAAATAGTACAGGACATTCAGATAAATGAAGAATGCCACGATCAGCAGCGCCATGATCAGCATGATGCGCAGACCGAGGATGATCCTTGCCTTCAGGACTGCGGAAGTAACCTGGGCACCGAGAATGAGACCCAGATTGTCGCCGCGGATAAGGAAGAATTCAGCACCCACTGCCAGTGCGGCAGCGACCAGGAAAGTAAAGAACAGAGTGATCAGCCAGCTGCGGTAGCTGTATTTGCGCCACTTGAAAGAACCCATCCATGTATAGAATTCCAGTACCAGGAATATCAGGGCAAGGATGATCAGGATCACTGATGTCAGAAGCGGTGTGATACTGCCCTTGGAAAGAGTTGTCACGAACTGCTGTGTCTGGGTGAGGAAATCGATCGGCCACGGCAGCGCGAACTTGAAGATGCTGCTGATGCAAGTCGCAATCATAGCACCGTTGGCAATGATCAGCAGCGGCCAGCCGAGAAACTGCATCAGACGGTGAAACTTCAGATGTGTATCCTTACGGTCAATGTATTCCATAACTCTTACCTCTAAACCTTACAGGTTTTTATCATTCACTATTATAACGCATAAAACCGTAAACTGTTGCACTTCCTACAGTTTCTTTCAAAACTTGTTTATTCTTTCTTTTCTGTCAGCTTCTTCCAGGCATTTTCTTCCAGTTTCCGGCCAAGCGGCGGCCAGACAAAGTTTGCAAGCAGGCCGAGGATCCAGGCATAAGGAATATGGCACACCAGCCACAGAACAAGGATCAGGGCGATGACGGTCAGCCAGTAAAGAAGCTGATAAAGTCCCATTGTTTTCTGCAGTTCAGCAGGAAGATCGCGGCCGTTTCCCTGATGCGGTGCCTGTTCGATGAAATCCGCCGCCGCTTTCCTGCTGTCCCGCTGCCGGAAGTCTTCACATGCTTCCTCTGCCGCTTTCCGGTAGGACGGTTCTGCCAGGATCTTTCTGACCGCGGTGCGGATTCCTTCCGCTGAATCGTCTTCCAGCAGAATGCCGGTTCCCAGTTCGGCAGCGCGTTTCGCCACTGCCTTCTGTTCATTGGTCTGGGGATACAGCACCAGCGGTGTCGCCATATAGAGGCTTTCGGAAACGGAATTCATGCCGCAGTGGCTGATGAAGGCATCGGCCTTGGCAAGAACTGCCAGCTGGTCAACATAGGGAAAGACACTGACATTGGCCGGAATCGTTCCCAGACTTGCGATATCCACCGCCCGGCCGCAGGAAATGATGACATCGATGTCCATGTCCTTCAGTGCTTCCATGCACTTGTGATAAAAGTCAGGACGGTCGTTGATGACGGTTCCCATGGAAATATAGACAAGCGGACGTTCCTTCTCCTTTACCGGCTCTTCATCTGAGAAGACGGACGGTCCGACAAATTCATAATGATCCGAGAAACTCTCGGCATAGGGCTGAAAACGTCTGGTCGTATAGACAATGGTATCCGTATCATTGTCATTCTGGATCAGCGACAGCACGTTTTTCACATGATAGCCGTACGGTTCCAGTTTCTTCATCTCCTTGTTGATTTTCCCAAGGCCGAATACCAGGTCCATGATTTCCGCCGGCGAATTCTTCATATAGCGGGAGGAAAGCGCGTTAAAGGCAAATGTGCTGGTGGAAACGACCATCGGGATCTGATACTTCATGGCGTTCAGCTTGCCCCAGAAGCAGACGGAATCGGTATAGATCACGTCCGGCTCAAACGCCGTCAGTTCCTCTTTCAGAAAAGCGTCCATGGCGGCAGTGATGCGCAGGTCCTGGATCGTCATCTCGGTTGACGAAACGTTCCTGATGCCCTTTTCCTCTTCTTCATTCAAGGCCGGAAGAAACCGGTCGCAGCTGATGAACTGCGCCCCTGTGTTGCTGATCTTTTCAGCGAATTCATCGAATGAATAGAAGCGTACCGAATGACCGCGGCGGACAAGTTCGGCCGCTACCGGCAGCATCGGATTGGTATGTCCGTATGCCGGGATGCAGAACATGGCGATCTTTTTCATTTCTTCTTCTCCGCGAATACAGCATCGAAAACATGATCAAATGTTCCCTTGGGAGGAATGGCAATGCCGCGGCTGGGATCGCCGAGCAGCAGAATGGTATCACCCGGTTTGATATCAAAGAGGTCCCGGGCCTGTTTGGGAATGA
>CACYXJ010000043.1 GCA_902778375.1 uncultured Erysipelotrichaceae bacterium | reverse complement strand
ATACATGTCGAACCCTGTGGACACTAAACACAGGGGAGAAAGGAAACGTATATACGAATTGCTCAGTAAGGTGAGTCAATTCCTATATACCAGGTGAAAAATGAGTATTGCCGATATTGAATTCATAAAAATGTGCAGGGACATTCTCGAAAACGGCACATCGACAGAGGGACAGAAAGTACGTCCGCACTGGCCGGACGGAACACCCGCCCATACGATCATGAAGTTCTGCGAGATCAACCGCTTCAACCTGAAAGAGGAATTTCCGATGCTGACACTGCGGAAAACCGGAATCAAGAGCGCGACAGACGAACTGCTCTGGATCTGGCAGAAGAAATCCAACAACATCAACGATCTCGGACCCCACATCTGGGATGAATGGGCTGATGAAACTGGCTCCATCGGCAAAGCATACGGTTACCAGATGGGACTCAAGCACTCCTGTAAGAAAGTGACAAATGAAGGTCTGGTCAATGCCTTCCCGGAATACTATGAATTTGCTGTGAACGAAGACGGCGAAGAAGTGTTCCGCGACAGTGAAACGCACCGTGAGGCGGCAGTCAGAAAGAACGGCAGATGGTATATGGACCAGGTCGACAAGGTCATCTATGACCTGAAAAACGAACCGTTCGGACGCCGTATCATGACGACACTGTGGAATCCGGAAGACCTTGACGAAATGCATCTGCAGCCATGTGCCTACAGCGTGACATTTGTCGTCACCCAGGAAAAAGGCGAAGAGAAGCTGACATTGAACATGATCCTCAACCAGAGATCACAGGATGTTCTGGCAGCCTGGGCATGGAACACATGCCAGTACGCGGTTCTCCAGCATATGATGGCGCAGGTATGCGATATGGAAGTCGGTGAGTTCGTCCATATTGATGCCAATGCTCACATCTATGCCCCGCGTCATATTCCGGCAATCGAGGAACTGATCAGCCGCACCCCGCAGCCGGCGCCGGAATTCTGGCTCGATCCGGAAATCCATGATTTCTACCGTTTCACCAAAAACAGCGTGGCGCTGAAAAACTACCAGGTCGCGGGAGAACAGATCCGCGACATCGAAATCGCGGTGTAAGGAGAAGAAGATATGATCGCTATTGCTGCAGTAGACAGAAACTGGGCCATCGGAAACCAGGGACAGCTGCTTGTCCATATTTCCGAAGATATGAAAAACTTCCGCCGCCTGACCGCCGGCAAGACGGTCATCTACGGACGCAAGACACTCGAGACATTCCCCGGTGCGAAACCCTTGCCAAAACGGGAAAACATCATTTTCTCCCGCAGCCAGGATTTCCAGGTCGAGGGTGCGAAGGTCGTTCACAGTGTGCATGAACTGATGGATCTCCTGCCGGAAAACAGCGAGGATGCCATTGTCATCGGCGGCGGTTCCATTTACCATACATTGCTGCCTTACTGCACTGCGGCTGTCATCACCAAAGTCGAAAACGAGTATCCTGCCGACACCTGGTTTGACGATCTCGACGACGATCCCGACTGGGAATGCGTCGAAAGAGGGGAAGACAGGGAAGCGGACGGTGTAGTATTCCACATCGACCGGTACGAAAGAATCCATTGAGCAGAACGTCTTTGAATAAAAAGACGTTTTTTCTTATACGAAAAAAGCATCCGCTGAACAGCGGATACCGATTTGATAAAACAACAGTTTTCAATTGCGCTTGTCAGAGTTTCTCACGGGTGAAAAGCAGATTCGCACAGCTTCCGTCCAGCGGCGCATAGGCATCGTTGATCGGCTTTGCATACAGAACACCGGATCCCGGAGAAGCTTCCGTGCAGGTATCCGCAAAACCGGGCTCCAGTATCTGTCCGCAGAGATCGATCATCTCTTCAATGATTTCCTTGCCGCCGAAGTTATGCGGGTGGGAATAAAGAACTGTATCATAAAGGTCTTCATATCTGTCACGGAAGATTTCGAGGTTTTTCATATACTCCCGTACCGGCAGCGATTCATTCAGCTGCATGTAGGTGGCGGAATTGCATGCATCGCCCAGCAGTACTGTTCTTTCTTCGATAAAGAGGGGACAGTAAGAGCCGGCAGTATGACCGGCCAGCGGCAGCATTTTCACTCTCAGGCCGCCGAGGTCGAACTCTTCTTCGCAGGCAAATGTCAGGAACTGTTCTTCAGCCGGATCGGTGATCATGTCTTCCCATCTGACATCCGGACCAAGGCCTGCCATCCTGCGCTCTTTTTTACATGTCGAGACTGCCAGGGAAATGTCTTTTTCATCGATCAGAACCTGCTCGAATTCACCGGCACCACCGGCATGGTCGTAATGTCCGTGCGTCAGCAGGACGGTCAGCGGCCTGTCTGTCAGTGTTCCAACATATTCCTTCAGACTGTACACACCGAAGCCGGTATCGATCAGAGCGGCTTTCTTATCTCCCAGAGCCAGGAATGCGAAAACATTTCCGGGACAGCGGATCCTGATAATACGTTCAGTGATTTTTTCACATGTAAAAACAGACATTTTTATCATCCCATCATGAACTCGTTATTATCATACAGCAAAAACGGACCGTGTTTTCATAACGGTCCGTATCCGGAATCAATCAAAGCCAGGCTTCGTATTCGCTGACATTCAGGACGGTGTCACCGTCGATCTGGGCAGCACACGGCCGGGAGAATTTCACATGGACCTTCTTTCCGGTATGGATGCTGACAAGGTCTGTCTTTTCGACATGTTTGCCTTCGAAGATGGAAGGAAAGTTGATCAGTGCCTTCAGTTTGGATTTCGTATGATAGACAACCACGGACAGCGTATCCGAATTTCTGTCCTGCGCCGGAGCGATCATCATGCCGCCGCCGTAGAAGCGGCCTTTCATGGCAGGTGCCAGCCACGCATAATCATAGGAATACGTCTTCCCGTCCACCGTGACATCAGCATGACAGGGCCGGAAGTGGAACAGCAGACCGAGTATTGCAATCATTGTGTAGTTGATCTTCTTGTTCGGTGTTTTCGCCTTGATCTCGTCCGCTCTTTCACAGCAGTATCCGTCAATACCGAAGCCCATGTTGTTGATGAACTTGCGTTCCATGCCGTTGACCCGGACGGTCGGAAGGTTCTTCAGATACGGATTCAGCAGGATTTCTTCCTCAGGGGACTTGTTGATGTCCTTGAGGAAATCGTTGCCGGTACCGTTGGCCAGAAGATAGACGTTGTTTGTGATCTTCTCTGTATCGACATGATTGATAAGATAGTTCACGGTTCCGTCACCGCCTACGAGAACGACTTCATCTTCCGGTGAAAGTCCGGCAAAAAACTCTTCAAAATCGATTTTACTGGCATCCACAGTTTCCGCGGGGAGATCTTTCATGATGCCGTTATTGGAATACGGATTGTACAGATAGTATTTCATAGATTGCTCCTTAACCAAGAATAAGACCGAGAACGATCAGGAATTCACCGATCGCATATGTCAGCATGACCAGGAAATGTGTTTTCAGTCTGGAATCCTTCTTGAACCGGACAAAGAACAGGGAACAGTCCGAGATGAAGAACAGAAGCGCACCGATTGCCGTGATCATTCCGGCAGTGCCTTTTTCCGCCAGGGAACGGAACCAGGCAAAACAGTTCATGGCGCCGTTAAGCAGAAGATAGAAGAACATCGGATAAAACAGGTTATGCGGCAGATACGGACGGAGATGATAGAAAATGATGACTGATGCGCTCAGAAAGACTGCCGCGAAAAGGGGGAAAGCCCATCCCGGCACAAGCGAGAAATCAGTTCTGCTGGCATAGGTGATGATGAAGAATAAATGGGAAATCATGAAGGAGATTCCGCCGGCTGTAAACCATTTGACTCCTTTCGGTATCAGCAGGACATCTCCCAGCCATGAGAAAAGAATAGCAGCGACTACTGTCCAGGAAATCTGATCGACACTGAAACAGTAGAAGGCAAGCAGACTGAGCAATATGAAAGGCTTTGTCAGCCGGCGCAGCTGTTTGTCCTGCTTCAAGGAAGCGTACAGGTGAACACCTGTAACAAGGAAGAATATTATCAGTGATATGGTTTTCATCAATTTTATTTTAGCATGTCTGCAGAATTACTGAAGGGGTATCGTCAGGACCGTGCGGTCAACACATGCAGCCATGGTCAGCGGACATCGAAACATCCGAGATAGCGGAAGGAGAAGGAAGCTGCAGATGTCAGTTTCTGATATTTTTCATAACTGCCGCCGGTGCATTCAATCAGATAGTTATACTGACCAAGTTCCGTCTTCTGCGGCCGGTCATGAATCGTGACCAGTGTCATTCCCTGTGCTTCCACTTCCTGCATCAGATCCGGCAGTTCTGCCGCCGGTCCGGATGCGACAAAGGCAAGACGGCTGCCGTCAGCGGATGAAGGTTCCTGCAGCGAAAGCACATAGAAGCGGGTCTTGTTGCTGTCGTTGTTCTGAATGCTTTCCGCCAGGATCTCAAGGCCGTACACATCGGCGCATGCGGCTGAAGCAATGGCGCCGCAGGAGGGATCCTTTCCTTCGGCGACCATTTTCGCACCCTCCGCCGTGCTTGATACTTCAATCACTTCTGCATCCGGCAGATTCTTTTCCAGCCATTCTTTTCCCTGGACAATTCCCTGCTGGTGGGAATACACGGTTTTGATATCGGCAAGTTCAATGCCGGGCAGAACCAGCAGATTCTGCCGGATCGGCAGTTCCACCTCGCCGACAACCGAAACTTCCGTATGGGAGATCAGAATGTCCACGTAGTCGATCACAGCGCCGCCGATCGTGTTTTCCTGCGGTATCACGGCATAATCCGTTTCACCGGCGATCAGAGCTTCCACGGCTGTACCGACTGTATCGTAAGGAATATATGTTCCCTGTTTTGCAAAAAATGTCCCGCAGGCTTCCTGGGTATAAGTGCCTTCCGGTCCCAGATAGCTGACTCTGGCGGAAGTATAATCCGGCGGATCGGCAGGAACCTGTTCGTCCGCAGCCGGAGGAGCTGCCTGACAGCCTGCCGCGAAAAGAAGCAGGGAAGTCAGGAGAACCGTTTTTGTCTTTTTCATAGCCTTACCTCGATCATTCACTGCAGCATGATTGGATCACGTCTTTAATGCCTGCAGGTTTCCTGTTTTCTCTTTATAACTGCCGGTACAGATCTTCCGGAGAGATGCCGTTTCTTTTCGCTGTCCGGTTCCAGTTGACATTGGCAATGAGAATATACAGCCAGCGCGGGAACAGATACGGTTCGGCAAGGATGTTGCCGATCACGTCTTCATTGTTAATGGCTTCCGCCAGTCTTTCCATTCCCTGTGCCGCTTTAGTGTTCGGCGGGAATGCGAAGGGCAGGGATTCCATCAGAGTATCCAGCAGTTCACCGGCACTGACGCCAAGCCCGCCGCAGTACGGAAATTTCATTTTCACGCACCATTGCCTGACAACATCAAACAGATTATGCAGCTGGCTGCTTTCGTACAGTCCCATGTTGGCAAGCACATAGATCCGTTTCGGTCTGCCGGTATAATTTTTCTCAAACTGCTCCAGCAGACGGATGACCTGCGAAGGCAGACCATCCACATACAGAGGCATGCAGAGCACGATTGTCCGCACATCTTCCAGCTGACTGACCAGCTGCGGAAGATCGTTCAGATAATCTTTCAGATTGATGATTTCCGTTTCCGTGACCAACTGTTCAGCCAGCTTATTTGCCAGTTTTGCGGAGTTGCCGTTAGCAGTACGCATGCTGACGTTCAGTATGACGGTTTTCACGGCTTCGGGCATTTCTCCTGAGACGTTTGCCGCAGCTGTTTCCTCTGCCTCCCGGAAAATCACATCCTTTACATGGCCTCTGATATTGGCGCATACCGCCCGGACATATCTTCGGGCAGATTCCTTTTCTTTTTTGTTCAGGTCATGACCATAGAAAATGAATGTGAAAGGCTTGTCTTCGTCATAGCGCTTTTTGTGATGGGTTTCACCTCTGACCACTTCAAACTGCGGCAGTACATAGCCAAGACAACGGTCGAATACATTTTTGACAAAACCGGAAAAGCCGCCGTAGGTATATCTGCTGATCACTGTCACTTCACCGGCCTCATGGATCAGAGATCCCATATCCTGGTAACCGTCCCTGATCACACACCGTCCGGGATCTTTGTTCCAGCAGGAAAAACAGCCGATACAGGGATGAATCGTGCCATGGTCGGGAATTACATTCCAGCCAATGTATTCTTCCCTGACCTGTTCCCAGTCCTTTTCGCTGAGGTCGTGGATGATCAGATTTTTCTGCGTCATGTTACCATTCTCCTTTTTCGTCACAATGACGAAAGGGCAATACATCTTTTGTTTATTATACCGCCCACAACCGATTGTTTGGAATGCAGTACACTATGTATGATGGTGGTGAGGACAGACTTATGAAGTATATCGGACAGATCTTTACCGGCGGATGGAATATCCGCAACTACCCGACAGAAGACATCATAGAAAGACTGAAAGTCATAACGGCAAAAATACCGCTTGAGAAAGTGATTATCGGCTGGAACACGGATCCGGAGATCTACCGGAAGACAGGCGAGTGGCTGCATGCCAATGGTATAAAAATGCTGCTGTGGCTGCCGGTATTCTCCGAAACAGGCGAACTGAGGGCGGCGGATGAAGCGCTGGATATCTTTCAGAAACCGGCCGGAAACCTTGCCCTGCAGGAAGGGGAGAACTTCACGTTTTATTGTCCTTCTTCAGAACGGAATATTCAGAATGTATTTGATATTTATGAAGAATACTTCTCAGGATGCGGCTTCGATGGTGTTTTTCTGGACAAGATCCGCAGCCAGTCGTTCGTCAGCGGAATTGGCGGAGTGCTGAGCTGCTGCTGTCCGCGATGCGAAGCTGAATATGCCGGATACGGGGTTTCCCTGAAACAGTTCCGGGCGTCTTTTGAAGAGAAAAAGGACAGGTTATTCAACAGCAGCGGCTATGCGGAGGGAAAAGGATTCGTGTATGTCCATCCGGAGACCGATAACTATTTCGCGGTAAAAGAAAAGATCATTGCCGCTTCGGTGAGCAGGATCTGCAGGTATTTCAAGGAACGAAATCTGGAAACAGGTCTGGATCTTTACGCACCGCTGTTAAGCCGGACAGTCGGGCAGAATTACGCCATGATTTCGAAGGACGCTGACTTCATCAAGCCGATGATGTACCGCCGCACGGACGCTCCGGCCGGCATCGGCTATGAATATGCCAAGATGAAAAACGCCATTCCGGATGCGGAAGGGTATGGAATACTTTCCGCTGATCCGGCATTTCTTGAAGCCCAGCTGAATGAATTCGGAAAACTTCCGGTGAAAAAATATCCCGGGATCGAAGTCAACTACCGCGAGGATATCGCCCGGACCGACGCTGACTATATCAGAGAATCGCTGCAGATCTGTCAGAAGTGCGGTATGGACGGAGTTGTACTGGCATGGGATCTGATGCTGGCACCGGACAGTCATCTGGAAGCAGCGGCAGATATATGAAAAAAAGGGATCTTCACAGGATCCCTTTCATATGAACTGGTGATTCAGCGTTCGTTGCCCAGGAAGAACAGACCGAGCATTCCCGGACCGACATGGGAGCCGGAAAACGGCTCGTGCGGACAGATGAGGATATCCGCGTCGGGACTGACTGCAAGAATCAGATCCCTGAGTTTTTCGGCATCCTCAAGGCAGTCGCCGTGGGAAATGTATATTTTCGGATTCTTCAGATCCATTCTCTTTTTTTCGTAGTATTCCGCCAGACCCTGGATCGCTTTTCTTCTGCCGTGCTTTTTCGCGCAGGATACGATATGACCGGTATGGTCGCCGTACAGGATTGGTTTGATATTCAGTGTTGTTGCCAGCAGGGCGGTGGCGCCGCTGACACGGCCTGTACGCTTCAGGAAGTTGAGATCGTCGACGGTGAAATACTGGCAGCAGTGAGGAACCATGTCATCCAGAATGACAGCTGCCTCTTTCGCCGACATACCCTGGCCGCTCAGCTCATCAGCCCTGATAGCAAGCATGCCGCTGCCGAAACCGCAGCCGTGGGAATCGACGATATGGATAAACCGATCCGGGTATTCTTCCATCAGCTGGTCCGCGGCAGTGCGGGCGGCATTATAGGTTCCGCTGATTCCCGAACTCATGGCGATATAGATGACATCAGTTCCTTCTTTCATGCAGGGCTCGAAGTGAGACAGAAAAACAGCTGTGTTCAGCAGGCTGGTTTTCACACTGACGCCGCTGCGAAGACTGTCATAATATGCATGAGGTTCGAAATTCTCAATATCTCCAAGATACGTACGCGGTTCGCCATCGACCGTATATTCGCTCGGAAGAAGTCTGATATTTCCGAGAATACTGCCGGGAAGATTTGCGCTTCCGTCTGTGAATACAGCAAATGCCATTTCAAATACCTCCGGAACTGATGTGAAAGCAGTTCGATTACCAATATCATAGCACTGAAAAATCCATTTCAGAAAATGTCACGGTGTCTGGCATAAGAGACAGTATCATCTGTTCTGCCGGTTTCCTCATAACCGAGTTTCTGATAAAGAGCGTTGGTGCGGATGTTGTTTAGCGGTGTATCCAGTTCAAAAACAACGGCTTCCGGAAAGAATTTCTCAATATCCTTCATCAGACGAATTCCGTATCCCTGCCGGTGATATAAAGGAGAAATGAATACTCTTCCGATAATAACTTTGTCATCCTGGTCATACAGAACCGCCCCGCCAACAGGGATACCGTCTTCATTCAGGTATGTATACAGACAGCCGTTTTCATACATTGCCGTATGCCAGGCTGCGGAATCATAACCGGGCGGACCGTCGTCTGCGTCCATGCCGATCAGTTCATCACTGTGAAAAGCTTCCTTTGACATTTCCGCAAGAAGACATATTTCTTTTTTTTCTGCTTTTCGTAAAATCATATCATTTATTGGAAAAAAGAGGATTCTTCCATTCCATCTGCTGATATTTTCCATGATTATCAGCGAACCCCAAAGAGCGGTACAAAGGATAACCATCGGCAGTGGCTTTCAGTTCGATAACAGACACTTTCATCTCTTCAGCGTCTGTCAGCAGTTTCTGCATGATCTTCCGGGCACATCCCCGATGGCGGAAGTCAGGGCAGGTATACACATTCAGAACCGTTGCTGTCATGCCGTTAATGAATGCCGGACTCATCGGTTTTTCGATGACAAGCAGAAACGCGCAGGAAACAATCTGCCCGTCAGAGCGTACGACATAGGCAAAAAGATCGCGGTTAAGATGGCTGCGGAAATAATCCGGCAGGGTATTGCGGATCATATCGGCATCCTTTTCATCCAGCGGACCGCTGTCTTCATTAAGATAAGCCAGCCGCAGGTCTCTCAGTTCATTGATATCATCAAACGAAGCCTTCTCAACTTTCATACTATTCTCCTGTTATCTGCGGATATCTTCTGCTTCCCGGATATATTGTAGACACCGAAACAGCAGACCGCAATTTGACACATTATAAAGAACATCTATTTCTGAATGATTTCCTTTACGGTTTTTACATAATCATCAGGATGATTGAAAGAGAATTCACCATGATACAGTCCCGGCAGAACCGTCAGCGTACTGCCGGCAAGAGCAGCGTGGATCCGCTCTGCCGATTGTCTGATTTCCCTGTTTTCCTTTCCGCCGATATACACATGCACATCCGCGGTGCAGCCGGCAAACGGTTCTTTCAGGGAATAGGAAGTATTCGCCTTCATGAATGCAATCATATCCGGCTTTGTTATGGCACAGGTGTCGCGGTAATAATCCTCGAACAGGTCCGGATCCAGGTGCAGGGAGGCAAACTGCAGCTTGGCAAAACTCCTGCTTTTGATCAGACCGTAACTGCTGCCGAAAGCCGGACCGACCAGGGCATTGGTAAGACCGGAAGGAATCACAGCCGCGCTTTCAATCAGCGCATGAGTACAGATGTCATTGCGCTGCGAAAGCATTTCGGTCAGGATCTGCGCGCCAAGCGAAAGACCTCCGATCAGCAGTACGGAAGAGCCGAGATTCTCATCGATGAAGGAAATGATTTCCGCTGCGTTGTCTTCAATCGAAGTAAAGGGATGGTCGCTTCCGGCATGGCCGTCCAGAACCGGCAGGATGACATGATAGTCAGACTGCAGAAGTTCCGCTTCCCTGCGGTAATTCCACCAGTTCATACCGCCGCCGTGAAGCAGGATGACAGTTTCCGCGTTCTCTTTGCCATATTCTTTGTAATTCATATACTGTTCTCCTGGAAATATTATACAGCAGAGGGGAAGGTGATATGATGAATACAGATGATACAGAAGAGACTGTAGCGGAGGATAATTATGGCTGAACAGCTGGACCTGAATCACGGATACTATTATCAGTTCCTCAATAACCCGCAGAAGCAGTGCTATGATGCGCTGCTTACCCACATGCGTCAGTTCGAAACAAAGTTTTCGCTTGATCCCGTTTCACAGGCGGATTACCTGATTGCCAACCGCGCTGTTCTGGACGATCACCCGGAACTGTGGTGGGCAGACACACCGGCGAGATATAATTTCAATCTTGCCGGCAATGTGATCAGCCATAACTTCCTGCAGCTGAAAGGAAATGAACAGCAGCTGTCCCAGGCAATCGTCCAGGAAGCTCAGAGAGTCCTCGACAAGGCAGCCCAGCTGAAAGGAGACTGGCAGAAAGCCCTGTTTTTCCATGATTACATCATTATGAAAACAACATTCA
This sequence comes from uncultured Erysipelotrichaceae bacterium, assembly GCA_902778375.1. Classification (GTDB taxonomy): domain Bacteria; phylum Bacillota_I; class Bacilli_A; order Erysipelotrichales; family Erysipelotrichaceae; genus Bulleidia. The sequence goes on along the minus strand of CACYXJ010000043.1, from coordinate 8,650 downwards.
ATTCCGGCCGCGACACCGACGGATACAACGACCAGAATCTCAGCAGTGTATTCCTTGGCGGCAATTCCGTATGTGCCGGATATTCCCGGGCTTTCCAGCTGCTGTGCCGCTGTGCCGGCATCGAATGTGTCTATGTCACAGGCAAGGCCGTGAAAAACGGAAACTGGATCCAGCATGCATGGAATCTTGCGAAGATCGACGGTGTCTGGACATGGATCGATGTCACCTGGGACGATCTGATTTTCGGAAAAGGACAGGAAAGTGTGGAACATGATTATTTCTGTCTGAACGACACATGGATTTCAAAGGAACATCCGATTCCGACTGTTCTTGAGACCGGCAACGCCAAAGCACGTCTGGCAATCAAGTTCCCGAAAACAGAATCGCTGAAAATGGAATACCATCGTGTCAACAATACCTATTTTGAAAAGTATGACGTCAATGCCATTGCCGCATCCGTTCAGGCACAGGACAAGTCCAACCGGATCAGACTGCGTTTCAGCAGCACGAAGGATCTGCAGAAAGCGGTACAGGAAATCGTCATGCAGAACAACCTCACGTCTAATCCGGCATACCGGGTGACCAAGGATGACGTGATGTGCGTGCTCAGAATCGACAGAATCGGTTAAGCCGCATTGAAAACAGGCTGCTATGCCAAGCAGCCTGTTTTTGTTTTGTCTTATGAGATGTATCTGTCTCTTTACTCTTCACCGATCACGATCAGCTGGTCAGTATCTTTCAGAGTGATCGGCATGGTGCTGTCGGCGACGATTCTGAACGGTTCTTCCCTGGAACGGATTCCCATCAGGATCGCACCGTGGGAGTATACCTGTTTCAGCAGTTCCTCATAGGTCATTTCCATACCGGCAAGTCCAAAGTCCGCTGCCGGTTTCATATATGGCTCGGATCCAACTTCGGAAAGCAGTTCGGTGAAGACCGGCGCTCTGCGAAGATCGGCAGTAATCTGAGAAAGCATCATCGAGGAAAGATCCGTGGCAACGATAAAGTCCTCGCTGTCTTCGATCGTGATCAGATTGCGGTTGTTTTCACTGCGCATCTCGGCGGTGATGGTGAAGGGCAGTTTATATTTCTTCTTGATGTTGCGCAGACGGATGATCCGCATCATGGTTTCGGTATCGGAATCCTCTTCTTTCTTGCGGTGGTCGGACAGGATGCAGATGTGACCGGCATTGCGTACCATATCCATAAGGTTCCGGTCGGAATCCGTATTGCGGTAGTCGGCGGTCAGTTCGGATACAAAGTCTTCATCTTCGGGAATAAAAGCTGCCTTGTCCTGGGAGGACAGTCCGATCAGCTTGATTGTTTCGATATTGTCCGGCAGTTCATGCAGGATCGTGACGATCGAGCTGTTGATTCCGAAAACCACAACTTCCTCGATCGGTTTCAGCGGAACTTCTGTAAATGAATCCGGCATTGCCCGCTCCTGAGGATTGTCGAGAACCAGATCGCCGGGATCTTCCTCGAATGTGATCAGAAGATCATCTTCCTGGATGATCGTGTCAGGGGCAGGGTTGTTCAATGCCTGTTCACCGCGGTAAAGACCGGTAACGATGCCTTTGCGTCCGGACAGAACCACGGAGCCGAACGGCAGACCGGCAGTTTCCGGACGGTGTTCGAAATAGAATTCATAATTGTCGAAATCGATCATATCGAGAAGGGCGTCAAAGATACCTGTCTGGGTCGTCGACCGGGCAATGATGCGGGCGACAATATCGCCGGAATGCAGCATCGTGACGCCGTTTTCCTTCAGCATTTCCCTTGAGAATACACGGTTGTTCGAATCGACGGAAGCGACGATTTTCGGCCGTCTGCTGCTGCCCATCATCAGGATTTCCGTTGCCAGCAGGGTCTTGACCGTACGGCCGCGGTTTCTGGTGTTTATGACCAGGGTCGAGCAGTCGGGAATCGCGCAGCAGCGAAGGTCGCTGGGGCTGGTGGTGTCGCCTTTGATGGTAATCAGGCGGATGTTCTTGGGAACAGTCACGTTCTTTCTGATTGCCTGTTCCATTTCCTGACGCGGCATGTTTTCGACGATGACGATTGTCCGTCTTTCTTTCATGGTCGATTTGATCATTTCCTTGAGCAGGGCGTATTCACCGCTGTGGAAACCGAGAATGACCGTGTGATTCTCTTCGATGATTTCCGGATTCTCTTCCTGCAGGGCAATGATCCGGCCGCGGATGGTACTGGAAAAGATACCGATCAGCATACCGGTAAAGACCATACCGGTCAGTCCGAGCAGGGTATACAGAAGTATATAAAGCAGGGAACCTGAATCAGAGGAAGGGAAGGAGGAAGACATGGCGGAGCGCAGGTTGTCCCAGAAGACAGCGATAGCGCTCTTGCCGTCTGCCTGCAGATGGAACAGCAGGACCAGAGCTGTAACAAAAATGACAGCTGTCAGGACAAGTGTCAGCAGCAGTTTGACCATGCTGGCAGTACCGGATGCCATGCGGTAGTCCAGCCAGTAACGGAATTTTTGGCGCAGTGTAACCTTTCTCATAATGACCTCACGAATGATTGCTGTATGTAATGGCGGCACAGGCAAATAAAAACGTCTGTACCAAAGAAGCAGATATGCTGTTATGCATAATTGTATCAGCAAACACGCAATTCCCTGCTTTTAATTTGAATCAAAGGCATATATATCTGTTGTTTTTTCAGAAAGATGAAAGGAACATGACATACAGGTGTCGTGTTATGTCTGATATGATGATGCTGAGGAAAAGATAAAAGCCATGAAAATCGACAGACTGATCGGTATTCTGTCAGTACTTCTGCAGGAAGAGAAAACCACCGCACCGCTTCTGGCGGAACGTTTTGAAGTATCCAGAAGAACGATCAGCCGGGATATCGACGACCTCTGCCGGGCAGGTATTCCGATACAGACTGTCCAGGGCTATGAGGGCGGTATCCGGATCATGGACGGTTACCGCATGGACCGGACGATCCTGACGTCGCGCGACATGCAGATGATCCTGGCCGGACTGCGCGGTCTCGACAGTGTCAGCGGCAGCCGCAATTATGAACAGCTGATGGAGAAACTGCAGACCGGATCGTCACGGTTTCTGAGTGGCAGGGACTCGCTCCTGATCGATCTTTCCTCGTGGTACAAAGATTCCCTGGCACCGAAGATCGAGGAAATCCAGAACGCGATCGAAAACAGACATCTGCTGGGTTTCAGGTATTATGCTCCATCCGGTGACAGCGGGCGGATCATTGAACCGTACTATATCGTATTCAAATGGTCCAGCTGGTACGTGTGGGGATGGTGTACTGACAGAAAGGATTTCCGGATGTTCAAGCTGAACCGAATGGACAATGTCAGGGAAACAGATACAGAATTCATTATGCGGCAGGTGCCGATGCCGGATCTTTCAAATGAAAAAATCTTCCCCGGAAAGATCAAGGTCAAAGCAGTATTCGAACCGGATATGAAATGGCGTCTGGTTGAGGAATTCGGCCCGGACTGTTTTACAGAACAGGATGATGGCAGGCTTCTGTTTACCGCCGATTATACAGATCTGGACAGCCTGGTCACATGGATCCTGACCTTCGGTGAAAAGGTGCAGCTGCTGGAACCGGAGGAGGCAAGAAACAGAATTGCCGGAACAGCACAGAAGCTCACAAAGATCTATGGAAAGGACGAATGACATGAAATATACATGGCTCGACGCATATCTGAAAGAAAAGCCGGGAGTGACAAGCGACCTCCAGAAGGAATGGAACTGGATCCGTTATCACATCGGCGGTAAAATGTTTGCGGCAGTGTGCCGGAACGATTTCGACGAACCTGTCTTTATCACTCTGAAACTGGAACCGTCATGGGGAGAATTCATGAGGAAACAGTATGAGGACATCATTCCCGGATATTACATGAACAAGGTGCACTGGAATTCGGTAAAAGCAGACGGAGAAGTCCCGGACGACGTCCTGAAGGATCTTCTGGACAAATCCTACCAGACCGTGCTTTCCGGTCTCAGCAAAAAGAAACAGAAAGAGATACTGGAAGAAAATATCTCTTGAGCAGGAAGGAGAATTGCAGATGGCATTTGACTATAAAAAAGAATACAAGGAATTCTACATGCCGAAGGCAGAACCGCAGATCGTGACAATACCGGCTATGAATTATATCGCCGTGCGCGGAAGCGGCGATCCCAACGATCCGGAAGGTGACTACAGCAGGGCAATCGGACTGCTGTACGGCATTGCCTACACGATCAAGATGAGCAAGAAAGGCGACCGCAGGATCGAAGGCTATTTCGATTATGTCGTTCCGCCGCTGGAAGGTTTCTGGCAGCAGGAAGGTATAATGGGAGTCGATTATTCCCGCAAGGAGGATTTCCAGTGGGTTTCCGTGATCAGACTTCCGGACTTTGTCAGGGAAGAGGATTTTCGCTGGGCGGTATTGGAAGCGGAAAGAAAAAAGAAGGAAGACTTCTCGAAAGTTGAATTTCTGACTGTCGATGAAGGACTGTGCGTGCAGTGCATGCATATCGGGCCGTATGATGACGAGCCGGCGACCGTTGCCCGCATGGACCGGTATCTGGAAGAAAACGGCTATGTCAATGATTTTTCCGATATCCGTATGCATCATGAAATCTATCTTTCCGATCCGCGGAAACAGGCACCGGAAAGAATGAAGACTGTGATCCGCCATCCGGTCAGGAAAAAAGAACAGTAAACTGCAGATACTTTCATCATAGAAAAGGGACAATTTATGGAATACATCAGAGTAACAAAGGACAATCTGGAGAAGGAACATATCTGCTGCGCCATCTCGAACAACGCGGATATTCAGGTTTCTTCCAAAAAAGCATGGCTGGCTGAACGCTTCGACGAAGGCCTCGTCTTTCTGAAAAGCACTGAGCGCGGCAAATGCTTTATCGAGTATATCCCCGCCGAGTATGCCTGGATTCCGGTTCAGGCGGAAGGATATATGTACATCGACTGTCTCTGGGTATCAGGATCCTTCAAGGGACACGGATACTCCAACGATCTGCTTTCTGCCTGCATCAAAGACAGCAGACAGCAGGGGAAGAAGGGATTGTGCATTCTCTCCTCGGCAAAGAAAAGAGGCTTTCTGGCCGATCCGAAGTTTCTGAAATACAAAGGATTCAGTGTCGCGGATGAATCGGACTGCGGAATCCAGCTCTGGTATCTGCCGTTCGGTCAGGACGAGACTGTTCCTCAGTTCAAGGAATGTGCCAGACACCCGCATACCGATTTCAAGGGAATTGCCGTGTACTATACGAATCAATGTCCGTTTCCGGCAAAGTATGTACCGGTCATCGAAAAGATTGCCAATGAACGTGGCGTGGAATTTCATGCGGTGCATATCGCCGACAGGGAAACCGCTCAGAACGCTCCTTCACCGGTAACGAATTACGCCCTGTTTCAGGATGGTGAATTCATCACCAACGAAATCCAGTCAGATAAAAAATTCCTGAAACTGATCAATCAGTAACAGTGAAGAAACAATATCCGTTCATCATCAAAAAGACTTCCTTGTGAAGTCTTTTGCAATTCTTATTTTGCCAGCAGGGAGAGAATCAGCGGCATCATGCACAGCAGCCATCCGGCAACGAGGATGATGAAGTGTTTTTTCTCGGCATGAACGGCAATGAATTCCCGGATCAAGGCACTGGGCCAGTAGTAGAAGGCTGTATGGCTTCCGACACCGGTGCATTTCAGACCAATCCTGCGGCAGTAGCGCAGAGCCCGGTAGACATGATAGTTGCTGGTGACAAGGACGGTATATTTGTTGCCTTCCCTGGCGTCGATGATTTCCTTGGAATATTTCAGATTCTCAAACGTCGTTGTCGACCTGTCTTCCTTGATGATGTTTTCAGCCGGTATTCCTTTTTCCAGAAGATATTTCTCCATCGCTTCCGCTTCGGAGATCTTCTCGTCCGATCCTTTGCCGCCGGAAGGAATCATGATGGGCGGGGTGGGATCCTTGCGGTAGACTTCGATTGCCTTGTCCAGTCTGTCAGAGAGCAGCTTCGACATGCGGTCACCATCCAGCAGACCGGCACCGTGGATGATGACATAATCGAAATCCCTTTTCCGCGGGATGATCTGCAGAAAAATGCAGTATAGCATGAATACGACAAATACAATTGAAATATAAATGACAGAAACGCCGAAAAACAGACTGATCACGCTGAGGTTTGCCAGCTGGGGATTCGCTGACCAGTCAGGTGATATTCCCGGCAGGGTAACGGCGATAAATGTCGCCACTTCACCGGCACCGATCAGAAGACCGAAAATAAACGACAGCATGTTGGCAAGACTGTGACCTTCCCGGATAAACATCAGCACGCCGTTGGCAATCAGAAAGAAAGGAACGATCAGCAGAGTAATGATGATCATGAGGAGAATAAAGGTAATAACGGAATCTCCGGCGATCCATGCCAAAGCGAAGACCGAGAATACAAGCGCGAAGAAAAGATAGTAGCAGTTGCGGTATCTGCTTCTGTCACGTATGAATCCGATGATCAGCAGTGCCCAGAACAGCAAGGCACCCCAGAACAGAAATGTATCCATGATCCACCCGGTCCTTTCTTTTGCCTAATTATACCGCAGTTTTAGATGCCATTTCCCGATTCTGGAAATCGATTGATGTTTTCTTCTGTTTTTTTTAGGATGGGTGTGTAAGAGGTGAATGAATATGAGTGAAAAAAGAGCAGCTGTACTTCTCGCTGACGGATACGAAGAAGGTGAATCCCTGTTTGTTGTCGATATTCTCAGAAGAACCGGTGTCGCATGCGACTCGGTATCGATCGAGGGTGAAATGGTCAGGGGATGCCATGACATCTATGTCAAGGCAGACCGTCTGATTTCTCCGGATATCTATGACGATTATGACATGGTCATCATTCCCGGCGGCATGCCCGGCGCGGCAAATCTGAGAGACTGCAAAATGGTTACCGACTGGGTCAGAAAATTTGCCGAGGAAGACAAGTATGTGGCGGCAATCTGCGCCGGACCGATGGTTCTTAAGGAAGCAGGCATTGCCGAAGGAAGAACATTGACTTCCTATCCGGCCGATAAATACCGCGAGATGTTTGCCGGCAGCACCTATGTCGACGACAACGCTGATATGGAACAGATGGTCGTGACAGATGGAAAACTGATTACTTCCAGAGGCCCTGCCACAACATTCCCGTTTGCATTCAAACTGGCGGAAGTCCTCGGCGGCAATGTCGAAGCGGTCAAGCAGGGAATCCTGTATAACGCCCTGTGTGAATCGATCCGCAGTGAATAATCCCTGTACTGCCAGCAGAAAGAGAGGCAAGTGATGAAAGAAAACAAGAACTATATTTACTGGCTTGTCGTCATTGCCGGTTGCGGACTGATCGGCACCAGTCTCGGACTCGGGGTCAATGTGGCCGGTCTGTATTTCAGTCCGATTGCCAATGATTTCGGCATCGGCAGAGGAAGTGTGTCAGCGACGCTTACAGTCTACAATCTTGTGCAGGCATTTACCGGTCTGATTGCGCCGGCTTCGCTGCGAAGGTTCGGACTCAGGAAACTGGTGATCTTCGGAACGGTTGTTCAGGTGGCTGCGACATTTATGCTGTCACTTTGTCCGAATGTTGTGATGCTGATGATCCTTAACGGCATCCGCGGCTTTGCTTCGGGTCTGATCGGAACGGTAACCGTAACGGTCATGATCAACTACTGGTTCAACAAGAACAACGGTCTGATGACGAGTATCGCAATGGGCTTCTCAGGTCTGGCAGCGGCGCTGCTTTCACCGGTGCTTTCCAATATCATTGCAAGTGCCGGCTGGCGGACGGGCTATATGGTGCTGGCGGCGATCAATGTTCTCTTCAACCTGCCGGCGCTTCTGTTCCCGATTGCTCTGAAACCGGACTATAAAATGATGGAGCCTTACGGCGGCAGGAAGGATACAATTGCATCTCATTCTTCAGATCAGGGTGCGCTTGCGATTTCCGTTTCCATGCTTGTGATCCTGATGGTTTATACCGGATGTTCTGCTGCGGCTGCAGCTCTGCCCCAGCATTTCTCGGGCATTGCTGAATCCTATGACATGATGTCGACCGGCGCACTTATGGTCAGTGCCTGCATGATTTCCAATACGGCGGGCAAGATTCTGCTCGGCACTCTGATTGACCGTATCGGCACGAAGCTGTCAGTCAGTCTGTATGCCGCCCTGATCGTCTGCGGTGCGCTGCTGATCGTCTTCAGCAGAAACTCCGCTGTTCTGATTGCTGCCGCTGCCATGTACGGGCTGTGCTATTCCATGGGAACGGTATCAACAGCGATGCTGACCAGGGAAATGTTCGGACCGGCTAAATACAGCCGCGTCTACCCGAAACTGGCAATGACCACAACGATTTCCAATGCCGTGTTCACGACTGTCGTCGGTATGCTGTATGACATGAGCGGAACCTATTCGACTGTCATCCTGTTCCTTGCCGCTCTGGTAATTCTTGCTTTCTGCATGCTGCAGCTTGCTTATGCACAGAAGGCGAAAACAGCAGAACAGTACTGAAACAATAAAGAGGATCTAACAGTTGAGTAGTATTACAGCTATTCAACGAGGGTTAGGTCCTCTTTTTCGTTGACAAGGAAAAAAGAACAGTCGAATTATGATGCC
>CACYXJ010000042.1 GCA_902778375.1 uncultured Erysipelotrichaceae bacterium | reverse complement strand
CATCAACCAGCGACTTTTTCATTTTAACACAGAAAAGAAAAATCACAAATACCATTACAGAGTATATTGTAGAAAAATACTTAACGTTTTTAAAAAATATTTAACGTTTTAAGAAAAGTGTTAACATTGTTACAAAATTATTCGTAACACTCGTCAAGGCGTTTTTTCGTAAAACGGTAAAATCGTCATATTTTTATTCTTCTTAAGCAAAAACGTTTAAATTTCACAATATATTTGCACAAAAACGCCGTCTTGCAACGAAAATCAGTTTATCTTAAAATGAGATCCATCCTCACATAGCTTAGGGGAAAATACAGAGAAACAGCGTATTCCGTTCCGGCAAGCCTTTAGCCTGCAAAACCCGGAAAGCGCCTTTCCAAAACAAAGGAGCGTGACAATTTGAACAACAAAAAAAGCAACGAAACCACCCTGAAGGCCCTCCAAATTCCATTGAATCTGCTGATAATCCAAGCCCGACAGGGAAACGAAGCAGCGGCAGAGACCTTCTGCCAATGGGCAACACCCATTGTGCGGCAATTCGGCACGATCCCGTATTTTGTCAAAAACCTGGACCGCAGCGAAATACAAAGCCTTCTTAACCTTACGCTGACGGAATTCCTTATGGAATATCCGGAAATCCCTTCCGAAGAGGAAATGCGCAACGGCTTCCAGAATCTGGCAAAGCATGACAACAAAGTCGACTACATTGTCACCCACTGTCTTCCGACCAATCTGCAGTATGTCGTCAAGAAAGGCACATATCATGCCGACGCCATCACCCACTGCCTAGAGGCGGTGATTCAGGGCGTTGAATTCAAGCACTGGTACTGCGGCCACTACCACTACAATATCGACGCCAGCGACATCGTGACGATCGTCTTCTCCCGTATCCTCAAACTCGGCGACAACATTGCCGAAGCGGAGACGATGATGGGCGTCCCGAAATATCTGAAGGGCGACGCGGTATTGATCCAGCTCGGCGAGGAGATCCTGCTGGGCAAGATCACGCAGGTCATGCCCTACGGCACCCTGCGCAAGCATGACGCGCCGTATTATGATATCGAACTCTACGACAAGAGCAGGGATGAACCTGTGGTCACCATCAAGGAAACACAGATCATAGAAAAATCTCTGGCAGATTTCTGATAAGGAGGACTGCATCAGATTATGCGTATCGTATTTGTTATCGGACCATCGATGTCCGGCAAAAGCTTCTTTATCGCAAGAGAATTTCCGGAGGCCGGTTTTATCAACAGTTTCACCTTTACCCAGCACGCCTTCAATGCTGAAAGCAACGAGGAGATCGAGGAGATCCTGCGGAACGCCCAGCATTACTGCCGGGAAGAGCTGAAGAACAGAATCAGAAAGATGAAGGACGACGATGTCATTGTCCTGGAACATCCGATGCTGGAGAAGACGACCCGTGCCTTCTATCTGGAAGGCGTTCAGGAAGTCACTGACGTCCTGCCGGAGTGTGTCATCGTCGAACCCAGCAATGAGCTTCTGATGGAACTCTCCGACAACGAGCAGCAGCTTCTGCTCTACCGGGCATATGAGAAATCGATCTTTGAACTGCCGCAGCTGGATGAAGGCTTCGGCGAGATCCGGTATGTCCGTGCCCTTCCCTGGAAACCAGCATCCTGAGACCGTTTGTAAAAAACGGTCTTTTTTTTTGCGAACAGTATTGACAGATATATCGGCATCCGATATATTGAATGTGCGATATATCGGCGAACGATATAACGGAGGACTGTATATGGCAGAAAGCTATGCATTGACAGAAACGACATACTACATCCTGCTGGCGCTGGTGCAGCCCCGGCATGGGTACGGGATCATGCAGGTCGTGGAAGAGTATTCACAGCGGCGGATCAGGCTGGCGGCGGGAACACTCTACGGCGCCCTGAACGCACTGGTGGAAAAAGGCTGGATCGTGCTTCTTCCCCCGCAGGAAGGAAGCCGGCGCAAGGAATACAGGATCACGGAAGACGGGCTGATGATCCTGCAGGAGGAAATCGCCCGTCTGAAGGAACTTTACGAGAACGGAGAAGCGATTCTCAAAGGAGAGAAATAAGATGACGAAAACATTATACAGATGGTTCTGGGTATGGGATTTTGAAAAGGAAGAACAGTGGTTCAACGAGATGGCGGAACAGGGCTGGGTCCTGGAAAGCGTGGGCTTCTGCCGTTATACGTTCAGACAGTGTGAGCCGGGTGAATACACGGTACGCATGGAAATGCATCCGTACGAGCCGGAATATATCGAGTTCATGGAGGAAACCGGAGCGGAACTGGTCGGCCGGGTCTTTCAGTGGATCTATCTGCGCAAGAAGACTTCCGACGGTGAATTCAACATCTTCTCGGACATCGATTCCAGAATTGAACATCTGCAGAAAATCGCCCGTGTACTGATGATCATCGGCTTTATGAATATCGCCGTCGGTCTGCTCAACGCCTTCAATCCCACGCATGTCGGTTTTCTCAACATGATGTGCGCAGCATTGCTGATGTATGGTCTCGGCCGCATCCACGGTAAGACCGAAGCCCTGGAAAACAGCCGTCAGATTCACGAGTAAACAAAAAATGCATATCCTGTATTCATTACAGGCGATATGCATTTTTTCTTTTTGTTTCAGCGCAGGCTGCGGCCGCCGTCGACAGTGAAGATACTGCCGGTGCAGAGGTCTGCGAAATCCTCCAGGATATGGATTTCGGACTGGGCGATTTCTTCAGGTCTGGCGATCCAGCCCATCGGGATATTCGATCTGACATGCGCCACCGCTTCCGGATCATCCAGCCAGTCGGCATTCATCGGTGATGAAACAGCACCGATGGCAATGGCGTTGCAGGTGATCCTTCTTTTGCATAATGCCAGAGCGATCTCCTTTGTCAGCATCGCTTCCCCTGCCTTGGAGGCGTCATAACCAAACTTGTCCAGTCGCGGCACGTCATGATGGACGCTGACGACATTCAGGATAGCCGAACCTTCGGGCATGATTTCCGTGAACAGTTTGGTACAGATAAACGTACCGGTCAGGTTGACATTGATGACCCGGCGGAAATCCCCGATCGTCGTTTCTTCGAACGGTGCCACTGTCTGCACGCCGGCATTGTTGATCAGCAGATCCACCCGGCCGAATTTCGCCTTTGCTTTGTCGCGGATCATCCTGATCACTTCCTCATCGCTGATATCACCGCGGCAGGACAGTTCCCTTTCGTCTTCGTATTCTTCGGCGCCGATATCGATTCCGATTACTCTGCACCCTTTTTCCAGCAGTTTTTCCTTCATCGCCCTGCCGATGCCGGCAGCTGATCCTGTCACTGCTGCAATCTTTCCTTCCAGTTTCATATTTCTTCACCTACTCGTTATTGCCGCACACCAGCACCAGTATCACCTTCCGGTATTTCAGGATCCGGACCGTTTCCAGAAAGAAGAAACGGGTGTTGTTTCTGTTGCCGTCCATATTGCCCAGCAGTTTTTCCTCATCGATGATCCGGTATGCTTTTTCAAATGTGCCGAGTTCAAATCCAAGCCAGTACTGCAGGGAATCGAGAAGCTGTTTTTCCTCCCTGCCAAACAGCTGGGCAAAAATCTCCCTGTCGCTGTCCGGGCATTCCTCATATACCGGCATCTTTTTCATTTTCATATCCCGGATGAATTCTGTTTCGAATTCTTCCGGAAGATAGCAATATGCGTCACAGAACGAAGGTCCCATCCATTCCGACATGGAAGACGCAAGGTTCATCAGTCCTCTGGCATATTCCTGATAACCGTATATCTCATGATTCTTCATCTTCATTCTCCCCGAACAGCTGCGGATCCATGAACATCACGACGATTTCACACAGTTTATCCTGGCTGTCATAGCCGCAGTACGTGCTGTAATAGCCGTCGCCATGGCCGGTTGCGCTGATGACGATTTCCTCTTCGCTTTCCGGAATCTGCCAGCGGATAAAGTCGCCTTCTTCCCTCTGCAGATCAGGATATGCATCATGGCTTTCCCGGAACAGCGGTGCGAAATATTCGTTGTAGAAATTGACGCCGGGATGTTCCTCTCTCCATTTACGGAAGAACTGCCGGGCTGCTTCCGCGGCTTTTTCATCCGCGAAGCAGGCCAGACCGGCTTCCACCGCGAAACCCATCAGTCCCTCTTTGCGCATGCCGTTGCGCATATACCATGTTTCTGCCGGTTCATATGACACTGCCGCCGCATCACTGACGGAAAGCTTCATGCCGGCGATCCGCACGGAATCGCCCGGCGGATGCACGATGGCAAGATGGATGGGATATGATCCGGCCGGAATCGTTTCTTCCAGCAATGTCAGTTCATCATCGTCAACCAGCGTGCAGAACGGGTCGGCACAGAGAAGTGTTCCGGTGGGAAAGCGGACATCTTCAAAGGTGAAGGTCTGAACCTTGTCTCCGGCAAAGACCTGCTGTACGGTATCCGGATCAGTTTCGTCACGGGCAAGGAATTCCAGGTTCCTGGCCAGGGCATTCTGCAGGACTGTCTGCCGTTTTCCCGCTTCACTGACATCCTGTACGAGTTTCTGCAGTTCATCATGACTCAGTCCCCGCAGCAGTACATACTGACCGCGGCTGTCCTGTACATAATCGCTGAGAGCCTGGATACTGCCGTAATACGGCAGAACGGCAATGATTCCGTTTTCCTGCAGACTGCATAAGGCAAGCCGGATATCCGTAATCACATTGCCTTTCACCCTGAACATATGCTGCGGATCCATCGGCAGGATCGTTTCCGTATCTTCCGTCAGGGTAAAACTCATCATCATGTTTCCTTCCGGACTCTGATAGACAGCAGGCTGTGCCTGATATGCCAGTTCCCACGGCCCTTTTTCCTGTTCTTCCTGAACAGGTTCTTCCTTTCTCTTCCTGAGAAAATCAAACAGTGCCATTTTCGTCTCCTTTCAGCCATCCGAAATGTTCGCATGCTTTCCATATGCCGTCATCCTTCGCGTCTGCCGTCACGTAGAAAGCGATGTCCCTGAGTTCCTGTACAGCGTTGCCCATGGCGATGCTGAAGGGAATCTCCTCGAACATCCGGATATCATTATACCCGTCGCCAAAGATCACGGCATCCTCCATTTTCATACCTAGCAATTCTGTCAGTTTCCGAATGCCGTATGTCTTGTCGGTCGGCTCGATGCAGATATTGTCATCTTCCCAGCGGTTGACGTAGTTCAGATCGAGCGTTTCGATCCGTTCCTCTTCACCGCGGGCAACCGCCATGAAGATCTTGTAGATATCCGCTTTATCAAAATCATCAACAACCTGTACCGGAATCAGATCGAAGACCAGTTCCTTCCTGTCCCTGATCATGTCCGGTGTCGCATAGAGAACATTGACCGTCGGATCCGTCATGATGGCATAGGGTATCTTCTTCTGATCAAGTTCGCCGCACAATGTTTTCGCAAAGACAGGATCCATCGGTTCACAGCCGAGAAACACATGGTCTTTCACGAGACCGTTGCCGCCGTCGGTCACGGCATGGGGAATGCCGAGATCCGCCATGAACGGCCGTACCGTGTAATACTGCCGGCCGGATGCCAGGGCTGTCAGATGTCCGTTTTCCTGCAGCAGACGGATGGCCTTCCGGGCGGAATCCGGGATATATGCGTCAAAGCCGTCATGGGTCGTCAGGGTGCCGTCAATGTCGAAAAAGATGATTCTTCGTTTCATAGTCTAATGATATCCGAAAACACTGTTTTTTATTTGTATTTCACACAAAATGCGAGGATAATATTTGCATATGAGCAAAAAGAAGAAATTCAGCAGACAGCCCAAATACAAGTCCCTGAAAGAGAATACTCTGATCGGATCGCAGCAGGCAGTGGAAGGAAGAGCAGCCATCCCCCAGGAGGAAGTACTTTCTTCCGTGACCGGAGGTCTGATCCATCCGGCGCTTCTGATGAGTGCGTTTCTTTTTTATGACGAAATCATTCTGAAAGCGAACCTCGGCGGCCAGTGGTGGCCAAATCTGCTTTTCATTCTTCTTTTTTCCGCTTTCTACGGCATCCTGCTGTGGTTTCTGACATCTTTCAGCAGGAACCCGGAAACCAACCGGAGATTCAGAGTTACTGCTGTCTTCCTGACAGCGGTGATGTTCCTGGTCAACTTCTTCATCTTCCGTCAGTTCAAGGTACTGTATGATGTCAAGACGATCACGGCCGGGGCATCTGACATGCTCGGCGGTTTCCTCAAGGAGACCTTTGCCCTGGTGTTCAGTCCTGACGGCATTGTCCATCTGCTGCTGTATCTTGTTCCGGTGGTATTGTATTTCATCTACCGGGAAAAACTGGACAGCGGTGCCCGCATGGACCGCAAAACACTTCTCAAGGCAGGCATCTCAGCCGCCGCGGCACTGACTGCCGCCTTTGGCGGGATCGCCGTATATCCGTCCTATAAGACGTCCTATTTTGATCAGTACAGTTTCCAGAACAATGTTCCTTCCTTCGGCCTGCTCAACAGCGTGCGCATGGATATCCTGCACAGTGTCATCCGCCGGGAGGCTACATTCCATGATGTCGAGGAAACATCCGGCAGCGGCACCGTCAAGATCCGCCAGCCGAGCACGATGATCATCGACTTCAACGTTCTGGAAAGCACTGCCAATTCTCTGGAAAGCAGTCTTGACCAGTATGTCAAATCCCGGGAGCCCAGCTATAAGAATGACTACACCGGTCTGTTCAAGGGAAAGAACCTGATTCTGATCACTGCCGAGGCATTCTCCGGCGTGATCATCGACGAGCAGCTGACCCCGACGCTGTACCGTCTGGCCAACAACGGCATCCGCTTCACCGATTTTACCCAGCCATCCTCCGCTGGTACGACAGGCGGCGAATATGAGATCCTCTTCGGGATGCTGCCGACAAACGGCGGCAGTTCGCTGAAGAACACCCAGGATTATCACAACCTCCTGACCATGGGCTCGCAGCTTGACCGCCTCGGTTATGAAGGCTGGGCGTTTCACAATAACGACTATACGTTCTATGACCGTCACCTGACCCACGTCAACCTCGGCTATTCGCACGGCTATATGGGCGAAGGAAACGGCATGGAGGCATATGTCACCCACCAATGGCCGCAGAGCGATCTGGAAATGTTCCAGGGAACGATGCCGATGTATCTGGAACAGGACAAACCGTTCAATGTCTATTACATGACTGTCAGCGGTCATAACGGCTATGACCACGATGCCAATGCCATGTCGAAAAAGAACTGGGACAAGGTGAAGGATCTTCCCTACTCCGATCCGGTCAAAGGCTATTACGCAGCCAATCTCGAACTGGAAAACGCCATGACCTACATGGTGCAGCAGCTGGAGGAGAAAGGCATCGCCGATGATACTGTCATCGTTATCTGCGGCGACCACTTCCCCTACGGTCTGGATTACGGCGCCGGCCTTGGCCAGATGCCTTATCTTTCCGAACTGTACGGACATAACGTTACCGACTTCCTTGACCGCGATCAGAACCGTCTGATCATCTGGTCCGGTTCCCTGGAAAAACAGGAGCCGATCACCGTCGACACACCGGTCTCCTCGCTGGATATTCTTCCCACTCTTTCCAACCTCTTCGGAACCGACTGGGATTCCCGTCTACTGCCGGGAAGAGATGTGTTTGCGGAAGGCACCCTGCCGCTGGTATTTGACATGTATTATGACTGGAAAACCGACAAGGGAAGCTACAATGCCCAGACCGGTGAATTTACTCCTTCCGGCGAAGCGGTCGACGCGGAATATATCGAGCGCATCAAGAGTATTGTCGCCAACAAGATCACCTATTGCGAAGGTTACAACGATACCGATTACTTTGCCCACGTCCTTTACAATCTTGTGGATGATACAGGCAAATAATTTGGCACTCTTGACTTTAGAGATATAATAAGAAAGCACGAAAGAAGGTGAATTATATATGACTAAGATCGATGTTGTTTCCGGATTTCTCGGCGCCGGCAAGACCACGCTGATCCAGAAACTGATCAAAGATGTTTTTGCAGGCAAAAACGTCGTACTTGTAGAAAATGAATTCGGTGAAATCGGTATCGACGGCGGCTTCCTTCAGGAAGCGGGCATCGAAGTGACCGAAATCAACAGCGGCTGCATCTGCTGCACCCTGCAGGGTGACTTCCAGGAAGCACTGAAGATGGTCGTTGACAAATACCATCCTGATCACATTGTGATCGAGCCGTCCGGTGTCGGCAAACTGTCCGATATCCTGAAGATCATCAAGTCTGTGGAAGGCCTGGAGCTCAACAGCTACAGTGCTGTCGTTGACGCCAAGAGATGCCAGATCTATCACAAGAATTTCCGCGAATTCTTCGATGATCAGATTGCGACTGCGGCATGTGTCATCCTTTCCAGAACACAGATGGTAAGCGACGAAGTCCTGCAGGCTGATGTCGATATCATCCGTGAGCTGAATCCCGAAGCCCGCATCATCACGACACCATGGGACGAACTGACAGGCACTGCCATGATGGAAGCCATGGAAGGTTCCTCCTCCGGTTTCCCGGAAGGTCTGGGTGAACTGGAAGACGATGACGATGATGATGAAGACGAGCATGAGCATCACCACCATCATCACGACGATAACGACGATGATGAGGACGAACATGAGCATCACCACCATCATCACGACGATGACGACGATGATGAGGACGAACATGAGCATCACCACCATCATCACGACGATGACGACGATGATGAAGACGAACATGAACATCACCATCATCACGACGATGACGACGATGATGAGGACGAACATGAACATCACCACCATCATCACCATGATGAGAAGGATTATAACGAAGGCCTTTCCGAAGGCAACCGTATCTATGTAGGTGAGGACGAGCACGCCCATCACCATCATCACCACCATCACCATGGTGAGCATGACGCTGACGAGATCTTCGATTCCATCGGTATCGAAACCATCAACAAATATACCGAAGAAGAGATCCGTACTGCCCTTGACGGCCTGGGCGAGAATATTGTCCGTGCCAAGGGTATCGTTCCGACAGAAGACGGCAGCTGGCTGTTCTTCGACTATGTCCCGGGTGATACGGATATCCGCAAAGGCGCTCCTGCCTATACGGGTCTGATCACTGTCATCGGTGAAAAGGTCGATATTGAACTGATCAAGAAGCTGTTCAGGGTAATGTAATGCCGACACCGGTTTACTTATTTACGGGTTTTCTGGATTCCGGCAAGACGACCCTGATCAAGGACACGCTCAACGATCCTTCCTTCATGGAAGGCGTCAGCCGCACTCTGGTCATCTGCTGCGAACAGGGCGAGACAGAATTCGACAAACCGTTTCTGGAATCCCACAATGCATTTATCGAATATATCGACGATCCCGAGAAGCTGACCGCGGAAAAAATGATTGAACTCGACACGGTATATCATCCCGCCCAGATCTTCATCGAGTGGAACGGAACCTGGCCGGTTTCCGAGACACTGCTGGCGAAGATGCCGGAATTCCTGCCGCTGGTGCAGATCCTGACCACGGTAGATGCCACGACATTTGAAATCTATATCACTGCCATGCGGCAGATGCTGTTTGAACAGCTGCGCTGGTCGGACACCGTTATAGTCAACCGCTGTACGGAAGACACCAACGGCATGTCCCTGCGCGGCAATATCAAAGCCATCAACCGCCGGGCCCAGATCTATTACGAAGGTGCCTTCGGTGAACAGGTCAAACTGAAAAGCGGAATCCTGCCGTTTGACATCAACGCACCTGTCATCGATATCAAGGATGACGACTACGGCCTCTGGTATATGGATGCTGTGGAAGATCCGGATAAATATGACGGCAAGGAAATCATCCTGCGCGGCATGTATGCCGAAGATATTCCCAACCTCAAGCAGACATTCATCCTCGGCAGAAGAGCGATGGTATGCTGTGCCCAGGATACCAGCCTCTGCGGACTGACCGTGACCGGCGTCAAGATCTGGGAACTGAAAAAAGGCGAATGGGTCGAGGTACAAGGTACTCTGAAAACCGTGGAGATGGAAAACGGCCAGAAAACCATCGTGCTTTACGCCAACCGGGTCGCAAGATATGACGCACCGGCTGACGAATACGTATATTTCAGTTAAGAGACTCGCATGAGTCTCTTTTTCATACCAGAATCTTTTTCTGAATACTCTTTATACAGACAGACATAGAAAAAGCCGGTCATGTGTATTGCACATGACTGGCTTTTTTTTACATGAAGACTCTTACGAATCTGTTTTCTTTTGTATAAGCTTTCCAGCCGCCGCCCGGCTCCTGGTTCTTCATGAAGTCTGTCCACATGTCGAGCATCAGATTGCTCAGCATCCAGTCCCTTCTGCCCATCGGCCGCCAGCAACGGTCAATGGTTCCGAAGACATACCAGAGTTCGGAAGAGTGGAAAGCTCCTGCGTCATCGCCCGGCAGTTTCTTCTTGAAGTAGTATACATAGCATGGCTGGTTGGCGTTTTCATCGCGGTTTTCAGCAAAGTTGATGCATCCCTGATACAGCGGCGTATCCTTGCCGTCCTGATCTTCCTGTTTGAAGAGGTCGTCGGCGGTGCAGCCGATGATATACGGGATGTCATGGATATGGTCTTTTTCAATGCACTCGTCATATCCTTCCGTCATGACCCAGCCGTCAATGACCGGACCGAACGCCAGACCTTCAGTCTGCTCCGCCAGTTTGGGAAGGATGCTTACCAGCTTATCGGAGGAAACCTTGCGCAGTTCGCGCATATATGTGCAGTGGCAGAGATCCATGATCTTCTTGCCTGTTTCGTAGGCATCGTCAGGATAGCGGTCCTTGCTCAGACCGTTGTTCAGTCCGCCGCCGCTCTGCATGATCGCACCCTGGATCATTCCCTGGGTAAGCGGTGAAGAGATCAGGGTCTGCACGCTCATGGCGCCGGCTGACTGACCGAACAGCGTGATTCTTTCGGAATCACCGCCGAATGCTTCAATGTTTCTTCTGACCCAGCGCAATGCTGCAATCTGATCAAGAATGCCGTAGTTGCCGACAGACTTGTTGACATCTTCGCGTCTCAGGTCTTCGTGGGCAAAGAAGCCGAAGACACCAACACGGTAGTTGACCGTTACGAGAATGACATTGCGGCGGGCAAATGCTTCACCGTCGAATTCCATCTCCGAACCGAATCCATGGTCGAACGCGCCGCCATGGATCCAGAAGGCAACCGGATATCCACCCGGCTGTTTTTCCGCCGGTGCCCAGATATTCAGGTACAGGCAGTCTTCACTCTGCTTCGGCAGCGGATAATCGGGATCGGTATAGAATTCCTTTCCCCAGAAAGGATCCTGTGACATGTCCGGCTGCGGGCACATCGGTCCGAAACGCAGACATTCCTTTGTCCCTTCCCATTTATCCAGAGGCTGGGGAGCCTTGAAACGCAGTTCATTGACCGGAGGCTTGGCATAGGGAATGCCGCGGAAGATCATATAACTGCCTTTTTTTTCACCGGCCAGCAGGCCGTTTTCGACTTTTACCTTAACTTTTTCCATTTTTGAACCTCACTTGATAACGGCATAATACATGTTTGATTATACAACATTTTACCCTATACATGAAAAAAGAGCTTGCTGGCACAAACTCTCTTCTCTATTCATTGGGAGGGAAAGAAATAACATGTCTTTTATGACACTTTTAATATACAAAACTGCTGTGTGAAAAAAATGTTTGAATTGTGAAAGTTTTGTGAAACATTTTCATTTTCAGTTTCTGATAATAATTCCAAGCAGTTTCGTACAGGCCAGAGCCTGTTCTTCATTCATGATCACGCCCTTGAGTCCGTCCGTCTGGATCATGATTCCGTCGATTTTTGAATCGGAAAAATCCAGACCCGCAAGCTTTGTGCCGATCAGTTCCGCCTCGCTGAAATCACAGCGGCTGATCTTTGTTTCTTTCAGTTCACAATAGCTGAAGGAACTCTGTACAAACAGGCTTTCATTCATCCGGCACAGTTTCCACTTACTGCCGCCGAATGCGGCATAGCTTGCCTGCACCCCCTGCAGATCGGTATCCTGCAGGCGGCTGTCGGAGAAATCCGTTCCCATCATGCGGCAGGATTTCATCAGTACCCGGCGGAAGACTGTCTCCCGGAAATCACAGTTAGAGAAATCACAGTGATCGAAAATGCAGTCAACAAACTGATTGCTGCGCATGGATTCGGTGAATGTCACGTTGGTGAAAGTGCATTCGAAGAAACTGTGGTCAGAAAAAGACTGCGCACAGGTTTCGTCCTTAAAAGCGACGCCGTCTGTACGCAGTTCATATATCCTGTCCAATCTGCCTTCCGACAGATCGGGCATTATTTTCGGTGCGCTCATGGTTTTCATGAGCCTATTGTACTACAGAACGATTTCGGCACAAGCCTGGCCGGCTTTTTCCTGGGCGGCTTTCACGCTGACGGTATCGCCTGCCTTCGCCTTGATTACCCAACTGACTTTTTTCTTGGCCTTGGCATTGGCAAAAGTCGTGATATTGCCGTAGAACGATCCGGTCATCGTGCCGCTGAAGCCGGCAAGATCGCCGATCTCCTCGCATTCCTTGCCGGACAGCAGTGTGGCATTGGCAATGGAAACTGTAACCGGTTTGTTGACCTTGAGGTTGATTGCCTCGTCTGTCAGATTAGTTGACAGATATCCGGTATTGCCGACAGTTGCCGTGATGCGCCATACACCGTCGCCCAGATCTTCCTTGACCAGACTGTCAATCTGCAGTTTCGGCATTGTCTTGGCAAAACGGATGTTGAACTTCGTATCGTTCTCGCATTCCTTCAGGAGCATGTTCTCCGGCGGATTCTGATGGGTGAACTTGTAATTGAAGCCGCCCAGTTCCACCTTGCCGAAGACCGGATGATCATATTCCTTCCAGTCACTGAAATACTGCGGGGCATTTTCCTTCACCCATTTCATGCAGGCATTGAAGCGTTCCAGCGCCTTCTCAGGTGTTTCTCCGTCATTGTCGAACCAGTCGAACGGCATACCTGCTTTTTCGGCGATATTCCAGAATTCCATCGTATAAGCGGGAATGCCCTGATTCTGGTAGAACCAGTCATCAAGTGCGCCGCTGCTGTAGTTGACCTGGTCTTTCATGAAGGTGTCGAAGATATTCATCTTCTTATAGCCGAGTTCTTCCTCGCCCATAGCGGCGATTGCCTTGAGAACCTTGATATCATTGTTCGGCGCGCTTGCCGAAGGTCTTGTGCCGGGCGGATAGAGAATGATTCCGCCGCTGGTATGACCGCAGGCAGCACCGCCGATATTCGGATGGGCAAGGACAAAGTCGACGATTGCCTTGGTCTCCGGATTGCTTAAAGGATAGCTGCCGGCACCGGCCTGTCTAGACTCCGGGAACCAGCCGTACGGGAAGTTGCGGTTGAAATCAAGCCCCCAGTCCGCTTTCTTCCGTTTCAGGTTTTCATCCCCGTCATATTCTTCAAGCACACCTTCCGGATAGATGTCATAGAATTCCCCTTCCGTATCGGAAGGATCACGGAAAGTCATCAGGGAAGGATCCTTGGGATCCTTCTTCCAGGCACCATAGGTACTCGGGATTCGCATCATTCTGATCACACCGTCGTTGTCCAGGTCTTCTTCTTTGATACCGCCCTTTTCCGGCAGATATTCACGGTTGACAGACCGCAGGGTATAAGGCGTGCTGAGATAGGTTTCCGCACCGTCCGGTGTGACTCTTGGAATCACGTAAATCGTTGTCGAATCCAGCAGTTTCTGCACTTCTTCATTGGTGCTGTAATTGGTCAGAAGATAATCGATCGTATGTATCGCTGTCATCGATCCGGTGACTTCGCCGGCATGGATATTGCCGTCCAGATACCAGCCCGGTTTTTCCAGGGCTTTGCCGGTATCCTTGTTGGTCAGGGTGACAACATACTGGTTCAGGCCCATTTCCGTGACGCAGTTACTTTCCACTTCGCAGAACTGTGCATATTGCTTTGCAAAATACTCGAGGCAGTTTTTCAGTTCTTCATATTTGAAATAATGATCATACTGAAATGTTGTCTTCATATTATTTCCTCCTAAAGAATCTGCGACAGGAATTCCTGGGTACGCGGATTCTGCGGGTGATCGAACAGCTGTTCGGGTGTTCCCTCTTCCGCCACGATGCCGTCATCGATGAACAGTACCCGGTCGGCAACCTGTTTTGCAAAACCCATTTCATGGGTGACGATGACACAGGTCATGCCGGACTCGGCCAGTTTCTGGATGACTTCCAGGACGCCCTTGACCATTTCCGGGTCCAAGGCGCTGGTCGGTTCGTCGAACAGCATGACGTCCGGATGCATGGCCATGGCTCTGACAATGGCCAGACGCTGTTTCTGGCCGCCGGAGAGTTTTCTAGGGTATTCCTTTGCCTTGTCCGCCATGCCGACTGTTTCCAGCAGCTGCATCGCTTCCGCTTCGGCATCCGCTTTCGGCACTTTCTTTTCCAGTGTCGGGGCAATGGTGATATTGTCCAGCACAGTCAGGTGCGGGAAGACATTGAACTGCTGGAAGACCATGCCGATCTTCTGCCGGTGGAGGTTGAGGTCGGTGCTCTTGGCATCCAGGACATTTCCTTCGAAAATGACCTGTCCGTCTGTCGGTTCCTCCAACATGTTCAGACATCTGAGGAAGGTGGACTTGCCGCCGCCGGAAGGTCCGATGACGGCTACCACTTCCCCTTTATATATTTTTTCGCTGATCCCTTTTAAGACCTGCAGATCCCCGAAGTTCTTCTTCAGGTTCACGGTCTCGATCAGAACTTCATTGAACTCAGTCACTGACACTAAACCTCTTTTCCAGTTTCTGTACGACATAGGTCAGTCCCAGCGTACACATCAGATAGATGCCGGCGATGATGAACATCGGCTGCCAGGACAGATACTTGTTGGCAAGGATCGTTCTGGTATACATCAGTTCATACAGCATGAATGTTCCGGCAAGGGATGTTTCCTTGATCATGGCGATGTATTCGTTGGCCAGTGCCGGCAGGATATTCTTGATTGCCTGCGGCAGGATGATCTTGGTCATGGTGTTTTTGGCAGTCATGCCGAGTGATCTTGCGGCTTCCGTCTGGCCTTTGTCGACGGAGTTGATACCGCCTCTGATGATTTCCGAGACATAGGCACTGGAATTCATGATCAGGGCGATCAGGACATAGACTTCCTTGGATACACTGTTCAGGGCCGGGATGGCAATCGGCAGAAAGAAGTATGCGATATACATCTGCACCAGAAGCGGTGTACCTCTTAATACGTTGACATACACGACGGCGATCGCCGAGAGGATCTTCGACTTGGAAAGATTCAGAAGAGCGATCAGAGCTCCCAGAATGCTTCCCAGCGATACGGCGATAAATGCGTATTTGAGTGTGCCGACCAGACCTTTCAGAAAGATCGGCCAGTACTCAAACAATACTTCGAGAATTCCCGGTCCCATCAGTCAGTGACCTTTCTCTTATTTCTCTTCCAGAGCAACGATCTGGTCTTCTACATACATCTGCTGCAGAGAGGATGCCTGGGCAATGATATGCTTGCCGACAAAGTCTTCCAGCGTCTTGTAGTTTTCGGCCTGGTCTGCCGGAACGATCAGGGTATGGAATGCGACGGTGCTGTCACCGACATAACCGGTGGAGAGTTCAAACGCTTCCGCTCTGTCTGCCTTCCAGCCGAAACCGGAGAATGCCATGTCAACCTTGCCGGTATCGACAGCGGTCAGAACTGCGTTGAAGTCCATTGTTTCGATCTGCAGCTTGACGCCGAGGCATTCAGCCACATACTTGGCAAGCATCATTTCGGAACCGTAGATCGTGCCGTCTTCGGTAATGAACTCAGAGGCCGGATAGTCCGGGGAAGTGGCAATGACCAGAACACCCTTATCCAGGACATTCTTCAGGACACCGTCAGCATTGGAAAGATCCAGTTCCGGTTTCTTGAGGTTTGTCATATCAATCAGATAACTGTAGGTATCATCGACCGGAATATCGTAATATTCGGAAAGATTCAGATCGGCAAGGATCTTATCGGATTCCTCATCCGGTGTGTTCGCCTGCTTCTTGGCCTGGGCGGTCCATACTGTGTAATAGTTATAATCGAAGTTTTCATCGAACTTTTCAGTTGTCGCCATCTTGATGCATTGATCAACTGCATCCATCAGCGATGTTTCGCCTTTCTTTGCGGCTGCAACAGTACCTTCATAATCTCCGTACATCGTCAGGTCGAAGTTGATGCCACTCATGGCGAACTGGCCGTTGGACTGATCGACATAGTTCTGGGCAGTCGTGCCGTCCAGAGCAACCGCGTCACATTTGCCGGTAGACAGTGCAAGGATTGCCTGATCCAGTGTCGTTACAAGTTCGAGTTCTGTTTTCTTGGCAGCAGCTTCACCGCCGCCGTTGGAGCCGCCGGCACATCCGGCACTCAGCAGCATGATTGCGGATAATACGATTCCTGTTATTTTCTTGTTTGTCATTTTCTTTCTCTCTCTTTCTTTTTTATTTTGGTTTGTGCTGAATCGGAAGGATTTATTCTCTCATACCTCGTCGGACTTTCATTTCGCACCTCCTTAAGGAAACAAAAACGCCGCCTCATCCAGAGACGACGTAAATCGCGGTACCACACTGGTTGCCGGATCAAATGATCCGACCTCTCTGACCTTTAACGCAGGTATACGTTCTTCCCTACTGCCAGTTCAGGAAGACTTCTCCCAGATGCGGTTCTTCTGAAACGTTGCCGCCGGACTTCCACTCTGTTCCGGCTCGCTGATGGAGCATTTCAGAATACTCTTCTGTTCCTTGAATATGAATGTATCTTAATTGAAGCGTTTTCATTTGTCAAGAAACATTTTCATCTTTTTTATGTAAATGTTTTCATTCAGTCGGCGGTATATCGCGTTCCCCTTCCGTTTCCTGTTGTTCTGATATATCCTTCCGCAGACAGTTTCTTCAGAATCTCCACGGTTTTATTCTTGCCGAAGCCAGCCTCTGCAGTAATGAAAGAACTGGATACTGTTCTTCCTCTGACCAGCTGGTATACGGTATTTTCATCCTTTGACAGATTGTTTTTCAGACTGATCAGCGGTAATATGATCCGGATCGTATTATCCGTGATCTCGAAGACAGGTTTTCTGTCGCATCCATCATATGCATCGTTGATCCGTCTGATTCCCGTACCGAACCGTTCGATCAGATTCAGCCGCAGAAATATTCCGCTTATGATCCGGTTGCGCAAAACAGAGATTCCTCCTCTCAGATATTCTTCTTCCGTGATTCCGGGCGGCAGACCGCCTGGCGAAATGATTTCGATCCTCTCCGGATACATCGCCACGTGAGTAAAAGTATCCACATCCCAGATCCAGTGAACGATGGCATTGGCAATTGCCTCACGGAATGCTTCCTGAGGAATCAGAGAAACTGTTTCCCTCCGGCTGCCTCTGATCTGTTCATATTGGTAATACTGTTTATACATTGCAAAAACATCATCATACTGCCGCAGTATTGATTCATTCACAAATGCTTTACGGTCCAGAATGACATTGATGCTGTCGCCGAACCGGACAGCATCAATACCGGTCAAACTGTTGGTATCGGCCAGCAATTCAGCCGCTTTGTTATATCCGTTCTCGTCAGTAAACAGTTCGAGTGTTTTCATGGTATCTTTTGAAAAAATATCCAGATGCAGGATTTCAGAAAGTTTCTGATTCAAAATGCTGAATTCCAGATCCTGCCTTTCCGATGGCAGCTGTTCATAAGTAAGATTTTGTCCTTCCAGAATCAGACGGGTCAGGGAAAGCCTGTCAGCCGGAACTGTCGCCGTGCCGCTCCGTCTGTAGGCCTTTGCATGATAAAGATATGGTTTATACAAACCTTCATAGACTGTCAGAGTAATTACAGATGTCTTCCTGTTGACACTCAGTGTGAACTTCGGAACAGGATCGATACTGTCATTGATGCGGTTTTCGATATCCAGACATGTGTCATATGGTTTTTCAATGCCCTTTTCTTTACCCGTATCAGTTACTCCGAATCTGATTTCTCCCGTTCCGTAATTCGCGTACGCACTTACTGTTTTCAGAAAAGCATTTGTTACAGACTCCTTGAATTCCAGTGTCCTAGATTCTTTCATGATTTCCTCTGCCTTATCTATATCCATTGTATGATTTCCAAACGCAAAAACAAACGTAAATTTTTACGTTTGTCCGTGTTCTCTCCTTTCAATTAACATATATTGAGATACAGAGTCATATCTTCCGTTTTTTTCATACTATGTTCACATTCTGTTCAGATTCCTGCAGTATCCTGCATTTGCAAGGAGGTTAAAACCTTATGAAAAAAACAGAAATCAGAAAATGCAGAACACTGTTTCTGTCCTCGCTGATGATCATGTCCCTGGGCTGCTCCTCAGCTGCTGTCAAGGCAGATCAGACAGAAACTGAAACAGAAACAGCAGTTGAAGAAACAGAGCCGGTCATTGTTTCCAGTTTCACACCGGTAAGCAACCAGGCCAATGTCACCAGCAACGGCGCTATTGACGCCACAGACCTCTTCACGGAACGTGACATGCAGCAGAATGCAGATACATCCTCAGCTGTGACATATACGGTTAAGGATAACGATACGATTACAATCAGCTCGGAAGGGGTCTATGTGATCAAAGGCTCTGCTGCCAACGCTCAGATCAAAGTCGAAGCAGGCGACAGCGACAAAGTCCAGCTGGTGCTCGACGGTGTGTCCATTACCAACGACAGCATCCCATGCATCTATGTCGTCAATGCCGACAAGGTATTTGTTACAACAACCGAAAGCACAAACACACTGACTGTCAGCGGTACATTCACTGCTGACGGAGATACAAATACGGATGCTGTGATCTTCTCCAGAGATGATATCACTCTCAACGGTCTCGGCACTCTGAACATCTCTTCCACCGACAACGGCATCGCCGGCAAGGATGACATCAAGATTACCGGCGGCACCATCAATATCGACTGCACTGCCGATGCCGTGGAAGCCAATGAATCCATCCGCATTGCGGACGGCACCCTGACCATCACGTCGTGCAATGACGGCCTGAAAGCGGAAAATGATGAAGACGATTCAACCGGGTATATCTATATCTGCGGCGGTACGATCGACATCAGTGCTGATGATGATGCCATTCATGGAACGACCATCGTACAGATCGACGGCGGCACTATCACTGCCAACGCCCACGAAGGCATTGAAGGAACATATCTTCAGATCAACGGCGGCACCATCAATCTCACTGCCTATGACGACGGCATCAATGCAGCCTATAAATCCAGTGCCTATGATGCACCGGTATTCGAAATGAACGGCGGCGATCTCACTGTCGACATGGGTCCGGGTGACACCGATGCAATCGATTCCAACGGCTATCTCTATATCAACGGCGGTACTCTGAACATCAACGCCACATCACCGTTTGACTTTGACCTCGGTGCTGAATACAATGACGGCACGATGATCATCAACGGCACCGAAACAACCGAGATTACCGGCCAGTTCATGGGCGGTCCGGGCGGCGGTTTTGGCGGCCCGGGCGACCAGGGCGGATTCCCGGGCGGCGGTCCAGGCGGCGGACACTGACTCTTTGTAAAAATACTTATCCAACTGAAAAGGGGCTGTAACAGTTGAAAAACTGTAACAGCCCCTTTCTTCATGCATGTAGTAGAATGTAGATATGAAAAATGCTAATCAAGTACTAGCCCTACCTGATCAGCGAACTTATTATAATGCAGTTCAG
>CACYXJ010000041.1 GCA_902778375.1 uncultured Erysipelotrichaceae bacterium | reverse complement strand
GTTTGTCATCTTGGAATTGGCGCCGATCATTGCCATGTCATACGGCACTGCCAGAATATGTGTCGCGCCGACATGTTTGAAATGCATGTCGCCTTTGTCGTCATATGTCACTTCAAGGTGTCCGTACAGTTTGACATCCACCGCGTGCTTCGGCTTGCGGATTTCCCACGGGTTGCCGATCTTCAGCCAGTTGTCCGGCATTTCAACCTGTTCGCCTTTATGGTTGATAACCTGGCGGAACAGACCGTAGCGGTAACGGATGCAGTTGCCGTTGACCGGATAATGCAGAGCCGCGGCAGAGTCCATGAAGCATGCTGCAAGTCTTCCCAGGCCGCCGTTGCCAAGACCCGGATCCAGTTCCAGTCTTGCCAGACCGTCATAATCGATGTTGAGGTCCTTGAGGCCGTCAACGACGACATCATAAATGCCCAGGTTCTTCAGGTTGTTTGTCAGCATTCTTCCGAGCAGGAATTCCATCGAGAAATAATAGACCTGCTTGGCATTCTGGGCGGCAATTGCTTCTTTTGTATCCTTCCAGTTGACGTTTGCATAGTCTCTGACCATGTAGCCGAGGGTCATGTACTTCTCGGTCTGATGTGTCTGCTCAACAGTACATCCGTAGCTTTCGATCAGACGGCGGGTGAACTCTTTCTTGAATTCTGTCTTGTTTTTGAACATATATGCTCCCTTTCTATCGGTTACAGGAAGAATATTCATTTTTCCACCTTCTCTTCTGTGTTTGTTTTCTTCGCTGTTTTCTTTCGTTTCGGGCAGGTCAGCCAGATTGCCGACCATGGCGCGATCCGGATCGTGATCGAGTGTTCCAGACTGCCCTGCGCATCCTTGTTCTTCCAGGCTTTCACCGGTTCGAAGTTGCACATGTTGCAGCCGTTGTAGATATCCTTCTCACTGTTGAGGATCTCCGTGTACCTGCCGCTCTGCGGCACGCCGACATCATAGTTCTCATATGACTGGGCCGTCATATTGAGAATACAGACAAGATATTCCTTTTCATCCTCGCGGTAGAAGGAATAGATGCTCTGCTTCGCGTTGTCGGCATCGATCCATTTGAACCCTTTCTGCCAGTCGTAGTCATACTTGTACAGGCAGGGATGCGCCTTATAAATATAATTCAAATCGGTCATATAACGCAAGAAACTGTCATGACGGGGGTAGGAAAGCAGGAACCAGTCAAGTTCCTTCGACTCGTCAAATTCCCGGAAGGAAGCAATTTCATTGCCCATGAAATTCAGTTTTTTGCCGGGATGGGCGTACATATATGCATACAGATTCCGCACCTGGGCGAATTTCATGTCATAGTCGCCGAACATGCGGTCAACGATCGTTTTCTTGCCGTGGACATTCTCGTCGTGGCTGAACGGAAGCATGAACCGCTCGCTGTAGAAATAGGCCATCGAGAACGTGATCTTGTGATGGTCGTAGACCCTGTAGAGCGTATCGGTCGCATAGTATTTCAGGGTATCGTTCATCCAGCCAAGATCCCATTTATAGTCGAAGCCCAGACCGCCGTCCAGAGTCGAAGCTGTTACTTTCGGGAAGTCGGAACTGTCTTCGGCAATCAGCATGACCGAGGGATACTCCTTGTTCAGGTAGTAGTTCATGCGTTTTACAAAGTTCAGGGAACCTTCATTGGTGCCGCGGTTGCTGTTGCCGCCCCAGTAGATCAGGTTCGAAACTGCATCGATGCGGATACCGTCGATGTGATAGACATCGCACCAGAAGACGGCAGCTGACATCAGGAAGGAACGCACCTCTTCGCTCCAGAGGTCGAAGTTCATCGTTCCCCATTGCGATTCGGCATCCGAACGTTCCCGGTATTCGTACAGCGGTTCACCGTCAAAATACCGCAGGCCGAAGGCATCCTTGACAAAGTGCACCGGCACCATGTCCATGATGACACCGATGTCATTGCGGTGGCATTCATTGACGAAAGCGGCGAATTCGGTGGGATTGCCGTACCGTGAAGTCACAGAAAAATAGCCGCTGGCCTGATAACCCCACGATCCGTCAAACGGATATTCATTCAGCGGCATCAGTTCGATATGGGTATACCCGTGTTCCTTCACATAAGGAATCAGGTTTTCCTTCAGCATTGTATAGGTATATGGAAATTCGCCGTTTCTCTTCCAGCCGCCGGCGTAGACTTCATAAATATTGACCGGTCTGTCGAAATTCTTGCTTCTTTTTTTCAGCCATTTCGCATCAGACCATCTGATATCCTCCAGATCATAGATCTTTGAGGCTGTTTCCGGTCTGGTCTCGCTGTAAAAAGCATACGGGTCGGCTTTGTGAATCATCTCGCCGTTTCTGCTTTCAATCAGATATTTATAGGATTCCCACTCTTTCACACTCGGTACGAAAACGCTCCAGATGCCGTTGAAATCCGACCTCTGCATGGCAACCGGGCTTTCGTCCCAGTTTGTAAACGTGCCAATCACACTCACATTTCTGGCATGCGGGGCATAGACTGTAAACCTGATACCTTCGCATCCTTCATAGGCAAAATGGGCGCCGAACAGCCGGTATGCGTTCGTACAGTGCCCTTGATGAAATTTTTTTACGATACTTGACTGGTCCATCATATTTCTCCTTCAGGAAAATATACTTTATAATTCTAACATTGAAAGACCTTTCATTGCACCCCTTGGCCAAGAGAAATATTCAGTATCGCCAGCCCCGGATAAAAAGAAAAAGAGCACAGTCACCTGAACTTGTCAACGAAAAGTAGACAGGTCAAAAAAACAATTTAAAGCCCTGTGAGAGTTGAACTTGTCAACGAAAAGTAGACAGGTCAAAAAAACAATTTAAAGCCCTGTGAGAGTGTATACTCTGCAGGGCTTTTATACTGCAGTTTATACATCGGTCTTTCATGATTGTAATAAAGAATATATGCATTGATGAAATCTTTAATGTCGTCATACTCATCAATTTTGTAATCCGCCCTGATCTGGGCTTTGATCCAACCGTTCATAGATTCGATGACCGGATTATCTGTCGGAGTTCCTGCTCGTGACATGGAACGAATAATGTTAGAATTAAGTAAAGCTTGGTTAAAGCTTGTGGAAGAGTATACTGCCCCTTGGTCTGTGTGGAAGTAGACGGGTTCAGTTATACCTTCCTTTTTTAGTAATTCAAGCAATTGGTCCCGACAGTTGAAATACGTCTTTGTATCACCCCATTTAGAAGATATATCCGAAGAAACAATCGCATTATTATATACGTCCAGGAAGAACGTCCATTCATACAACCTTCCTCTGTGCCTGATGATGGTCATATCCGACACGATCTTCTGCAGCGGTCCTGTAGTATTCCAGTTATTGCAGATCCTGTTCTCATAAACGATATGGTCTTTACCGGGTTTTCTGAACTTATAATGTCTGCACTCTGATCGTATGTTTTCATGTTTACACACTTTGTGACATAGGTTATCAGAGAAGATCCATCCCGTCTGATCTCTTATGACCTTGGCCAGCGCATGATATCCATAGGAAGGATGTCTTGTGTGTTCCTCCTTTATTAGAGCAGCCAGATCTATTCTGTTCCGCTCATACTGATTGATATCTCTGTTCAGCCATTTATAATAGCCGGATCGGTTTATGTACATTACATTACACAGGAAATTTATTGGATATTCCTTACTCAATTCTTTGATGATTTCATATTCGCATCGAAGATAGAAACGTACTCCTTGTCTGCACCACCTCCTTTGACCATGTATCCTTTTTTTAACCGTTCATTTTCGATCCTCAATTTCAGATTTTCCAATTCAAGCCTCTCTTCTTTCGACAATGACTTGGAAGTGTGCAGAGCTGAAAATATGTTTCCTTTTCTTGTCTTTGGTTTTAGTCCGTCTATTCCTTCTGAAGAATACTGAAGAATCCATCTGCTTATATTACCGTTACTGATTCCTGTGATCTTTGAAATGTCGCGTGATGACAAATGCTGTTCATTATTCATACGGATTATTTCCAATTTTTCTTCAAAAGAGTACTTTTTATTCTTTCCTCCTTTTGGTCTTCCCATATGATTCCCCTCCTTTACTTAAAGCATAAGAAAAAGTAGACTTCGGATTAAGCTAATTTGCTTTTTTCCTTTGTCTCATATGATTCCCCTCCTTTACTTAAAGCATAAGAAAAAGTAGACTTCGGATTAAGCTAATTTGCTTTTTTCCTTTGTCTACTTTTATCTTACAAGTTCACCGGTCATCAAGGCTGCTTTTTCATATATCTTCAGAGAGACAGGTTCCCCGGGCGTTCCGGATTCTCCGGCAGTGTTCCGAGTTTTTTTACATAGTAATCAACACCGGTCCATTTCCCCATCTTGTATCCGAAGTCTTCGAACGTCGCCTTTTTCTCGAATCCGAACTTTTCATGGATCGCATCCGAATTTTCATTGCCCTGGGTCACGATCGATACCAGCCGGAGATAGCCGTCCTTTTTGGCCAGATCAATAATCGTCCGCATCAGTTTTGAACCGATGCCCTTACCTTTTTCCTGCATGTCAACATAGATGGCAAGATCCGCCGTCCAGTCATAGGCGCTGCGGGGATTGAAGGCGGAAAGATAGGCATAGCCGAGAACTCTTCCCTCTTCTTCATAAACGATCCAGGGATACTGTTCCATGATCCCTTCCATGCGTTTTTCGAACTGTTCCCTGCTCAGCGGTTCTTCTTCGAAGGTCACCATTGTCGTTTCGATATAGGGGTTGTAAATTTCCGCGAACCGCTGTGCGTCCGAAAGAGCTGCCATGCGGATCATCGTTCGTATACCGTCCTGCCGTCCATGACTGTCATCATGACCGTGATCTCATGGATCTTTTCCGGTGCGGTTTCCGCAGGATCAGCTGACAGCACGGCAAAATCAGCGAAATATCCTTCCCTGATCTTTCCGCAGTTTTCCATGCCAAGCTGTTCATATGCTTTGTCAGTATAGGAATCCAATGCCTCTTCTGCAGTGAGTGACTCATTGGCATTCATCGTCCTGCCGCTGGTCAGTGACTTTCTGGTAACGGCAAGTTCGATACCTTTCAGGGGATCAGGCAGTTCGACCGGCGCGTCGCTGCCGTTGGCGGTCGGAACGTTTCTGTACAATGTCGCAAACGGATAGCTGTACTTCGCCCTTTCGCCGACTCTTTCTTCCAGAATGCCGGCGTCATAGTCAATGAACAGTGTCTGAATATAGCAGGAAAGATTCAGTTTCAGGATTCTCTCCAGCTGGTCTTTGCGCATGATCTGACAATGGACGAGTCCGCTATGAAGGGGATTGCCTTCGTACATGTTTTCTTCATAGACATCCAGGATCTGATCCAGGGCCGCATCGCCGATGGCATGGGAAATGACCGGCATGTTGTAACTCTGGGCAAGACGGAAGAATGTTTCGACTTCCCCGTCGTCATAGATCAGGATGCCGCAGCTGTCAGGATCGTCGCTGTAGGGTTCGGTAAGTGCTGCCGTACGGGCACCGAGTGAACCATCCAGGATCAGTTTCAATGGACCGATGACGAAGGCGTCGTTGCCGACACCGGTCGTGTATCCTTCATCCAGGAATTTGCTGAATTCTTCCGGATCATGGAATTCGCACTGCTCAGATACTCTCAGGTTCATCCCGTTTTCCATTGCCAGATGCTCGAATGCCTTCAGGGCAGGTTTATAGGATGAAGTGAAACTGACAAAGTCGTCACTGCCGACAGCGGTGATGCCGTGGGCGTTGCAGTATTCCGCTCCCTTGCGGATATATTCCTTCAGCGTTTCCTCATCCGGTTCCTTCCAGGCTTTCTTCAGGAGCCGCAGGGCATTCTCCTTGATGATGCCGTTGGCGAAATCGATGTAGCCTTCCTCTGCTTCTGTTTCTTCCGTGATACCGGCCAGTTCCAGGGCTTTGGAATTGGCGCATGCGACATGGCCGCAAGCTCTGGTCAGGACGATCGGTACATCGGTGCTGATCGCATCCAGACTTTTTTTATCGATCTGCAGGTTGTCGTGGTAGCCCCTGCCCCTGAGCCACTGTCCTTCCCTGATAGAAGGAAGAGCCCTGCGGGTCAGTTCCAGAATTTCTTCAGAACCGGTGCAGTGGTTGAGCATCAGGGTGCTGAGATATTCGCCAAGGCCCAGCAGATGCATATGTGTGTCGGCAAAACCCGGCACTGCATACATACCGTTCAGTTCCACGGTTTCATCACCTTCCTGCAGCAGGGATCTGATTTCTTCGTCGCTTCCGGTCCTGATGATCAGATGGCCTTCGACCAGAAAGGCAGTATCGTCAGAATCCTTGATCCGGCAGTTGAGATATGCAGTTGCCATACGTCCTCCTTTTATGCCAGTTCCGGAACCTTGAACTGGGTATTGTAAAGTTCGGTATATACACCGCCGGCGTTGACCAGTTCCTTGTGGGTGCCGCGTTCCACGATCTCACCATCCTTGATAACAAGAATCTCGTCGGCATGCAGAATGGTGGAAAGACGGTGGGCGATCAGGATCGAAGTACGGTCGTCGATCAGCGGATCGATGGCGTCCTGAATCGCTTTTTCACTGATCGAATCCAGGGACGCGGTCGCTTCGTCGAAGATCATGACATAAGGATCCTTGAGCAGGATGCGGGCAATGGAGATGCGCTGCTTCTCGCCGCCGGACAGTTTCAGACCGCGGTTGCCGACAGGTGTGTCGTAGCCCTTTTCCTGACTGACGATGAAATCATGGATATTGGCCTTGCGGCAGGCTTCCTCGAGTTCCTCCTGGGTGGCGTCAGGTTTGGCATACAGCAGGTTCTCGCGGATCGTGCCGTTGAAAAGATATGTCTCCTGGGTGACGATACCGATATTGTCGCGCAGCCAGGCAAGATCGAGATCACGGACATCATGGCCGTCGAACTTCACCGCTCCCCTGGTCACGTCATAAAGACGCGGGATCAGGTTGACTGTCGTCGATTTGCCGGAGCCGGAAGGTCCGACGATGGCGATACTGTTGCCGCTCTTTAGATCGAAGCAGATGTTCTTGAGGATCATCTTGTCCTCATCGTACTGGAACCAGACATGTTCAAATGAGATATTTCCCTCTGCCGTTTCCGGAATCAGGGCGTTTTCCTTGTTCTTGATCTCGATCGGCAGATCGAAGTAATCGAAGATTCTGGTGAACATGGCCATCGAACGGATCCAGTCGACCTGGATGTTCAGCAGCTGGTTGACCGGACCGTACATTCTGCCAAGCAGCGTGACGAGAACGGAGATGTCACCGACGGAAAGATCGTGGTCATATTTCATCATCAGGATACCGCCGATCAGATACATCAGCATCGGTCCGATCGAAGAAATCGTACTGATGATGACCATGAACCAGCGGCCCGCCATGGCTTCCTTGACATTCAGGTTCACCATCTTTTCATTGACGGCGCGGTACTTTTCGAATTCCTGTTTCTCCATGCCGAACAGTTTGACGAGCAGCTGGCCGGAGACCGAAAGCGTCTCATTCAGAATGCCGTTGATCTCGTCATTGCAGGCCTGGGCCTCATTGGTCAAGGACCATCTCGTCTTGCCCGCGGTTCTTGTCGGGATCGTGAACAGAGGAACGATGACAATGCCGACAAGGGCAAGCACGACGTTCTTCTGGAACATGGCGACAACCGCGACCACCAGGGTAATGGAATTGGAAAGGATCGAGCGGAATGTGTTTGTGATGATCTGCTTGACACCGTCGATATCACTGGTCATGCGGGTGATGATATCGCCCTGGCTGTTGGTCGTGAAAAAACGGTGCGACATCTGCTGCAGATGCTGGTACATCTCGTTGCGCATGTCGTAAGTGATATGCTGGGCGATCCAGGTGTTCAGATAGCTTTCCAGTACACCGATCAGATTGGAGCCCAGCGTGACACACAAAGAAATGATGATCAGTTTGATCAGCAGGTCGAGATTGCGGCCGATCAGGCCTTCGTCGATGATACGGCCGGTGAGAATACTCGGATAGATTGAAAGGATGGACGAAACAATAATTGCCGCGAATACCAGCAGCATCTGTTTCCAGTAAGGTTTCAGATAGGAAAATACCCTGATCAGAAGTTCTTTCGTGATCTTCGGGGCATTCTGCTTTTCTTCTTCACTGAGAAACTTGCCGCCGCGGCCTCCTCGCATTGACATAGGCTTTACTCTCCTGCCTGTAATTGTACCAAAAAAGACAGGCAGAGCCTGTCAATTGATATATGTTTTTTACAGTTCTCCGGCAATCGTCGGAGTACGACCGCAGATCAGCGGCAGGTTGCCGTTGCGGACGCGGATCTGATCGAGCATTTCCTTTTCCTTCGCGGCGTCTTTCAGGACGACACTGTACTCGACCTGGAACATTGTCCC
This sequence comes from uncultured Erysipelotrichaceae bacterium, assembly GCA_902778375.1. GTDB lineage: Bacteria > Bacillota_I > Bacilli_A > Erysipelotrichales > Erysipelotrichaceae > Bulleidia. The sequence continues at coordinate 15,618 of CACYXJ010000041.1, read as the reverse complement.
GAGATTGATCGTGCGGACGGATTCGACGGTGCAGCTCTTTGTATACTTTTGAAAGACTTCCTCGAAAACACCTGTGTAATCAAGATCTTCCGGCATCGTGATTCTGATGTTGCGGTATTCCTTGTTCTCTTCCAGTATGCCGCTGAAGGCATAGAGCAGATAGAGACCGGATATGATGACGGCTGCCGCCAGGGCAAACCAGATATAGCCCATTCCGGTACAGAGACCGATGCCCATTGCCAGGAAGATGATCAGGATGTCACTTGCCTTGCCAGGCAGGGAACGGAAGCGTACCAGAGAGAAGCTGCCGGCGACGGCAACACCGACGCCGAGGTTGCCGTTGACCATCAGGATGATCATCTGCACGACAGCCGGCAGTACTGCCAGAGTGAGCAGGAAGCCCTTGCTGGGATGTTCACTGGCTCTGTAGGCCAGTGCTATGATCAGTCCGCATACGACCGATGCCGCAAGACAAAGCAGCACGGCGGCGATGCTCAGACTGTTGGTTGCTGAATTTAATACTGAAGTGAACATACTGACTCCTCCTTCATCATTGTTGTGTTTTCATATGCTCTGCTGTAAACAGGTTTTTCAACCTGGTGGTTCATTGTGTAGATCGTTCCGTATTTGGAGAACGATGTCCGCCTCACCTTCATGGCGGAAAGAATTCTTGTAAGCCACATCGGATAGCGGTCCATGGCTTTGACTTCAAGCATCACCGTGTCTTCGGCAAGTTTCTTTTCGCTTCCGTCTTCATACAGTGATACATGATCCGTGCGGTAGCGGATGTTGGTATCGAAAGTAATGCGCACGTCCGCTTCATCGACGGCTGCATAGCATTCGCGGTCATAGATGATCAGCACCTTCGGCTCGGGATTGTAGAAGTTCAGGATATAGTCGATCTCATCGGCTGTGTTGTTTTTCACATGATGAGGAATGCCGTATTCCAGATAGCTTTCCGCTTCTTTTTCGGAAAGCACGATTCTTCTTTTATACACGATGTCCTGATATTTCTTTTTGGTTTCCAGAAAGAGTGGCTTGTTTCCGTCCGGCTGGCCGTAGCTTCTTAACCGCAGTTTCATCTTGTACTGAGGCTTCATCAGACTCTGGATGACCAGATTGGATCCGATCGTATCGTAGTAAACACTCTGGACGGTGTATTTGAAATAGACGTCCTTTTTGATATGACTGCTGCACAGCTGACGGAACAGGTTTGCCTGCTGCGGGGTCAGGGCATACTTGTCTTCCACTCTGCGGAAGGTATCCAGTATTTCATTTCTCTCTTCGCTCATGTCCCTTCCTCCTTACAGCCATCATGTTACAGGCCATATATGGCTGCAGAATGAATGAAATCTGAAGTTTATGTGAACAAAAAAAGCCTCCTCTCATCCTTTGATGAGGGAAGGCATTGCGGACACGTTACTGCTCTTTGAAGATTTCTGTCTTTTCCAGACCTCTGACAATGAAGTAGCCGATCACACAGGCGATGATCTCGCCGACGGCGACGAAGAAGCCATTGATGAACAGTCCGGAAATGAAGTTGTCCGGCATGAACAGGTAAGCCAGTTCAGCACCGACAAAGAAGAAGTTGAAGATTGCCGGCATCAGGATCGACCATACCGGAATCCCCTTCACTGTCCTGTCTCTCAGTTTCCATGTGCACCAGGCAGCCAGCAATGTCGCTGCCGTGCCGATGATGCTGTCGAGAATGCCGGTCGGATTCAGACCGGTCATGGCGCCGATCAGGTTGCTGAGAAAGCAGCCGAGGGTGACACCGAGAATCGATGGTTTGTAGATCAGCGGCAGCATGGTCAGAGCTTCCGCGATTCTGACCTGAACCTGACCGAAAGCGATCAGGGAGAGACCCGGTGCGAAGCACAGGGCCACATAGATCGCCGCGATCATGGCGATCTTTGTCATTTTCTTGACATCCATTTTTACTGTCTCCTTATTTTGGGTATACGTCGGGTAGCTGCTACCGACGGTGGCTTCAGTCAGCCACGATTCACCATTATACCTGCGATGCGGGTTTTTGCAATGACAAAAAGAAAAACAGCGTTGCCGCTGTTTTCTGTTCTTTTCCGTTATGCCTCTTCGCCGGGGATGACGACATTGTGATAGATCTTGTTGACGTCCTCGACCTCGTTGAGCATATCCATCAGCTTGTGGAAGCCTTCGATGTCTTCCGGATCGCTGAGTTCGACATATTCGTTCGGCAGCATCGTTGTTTCGCAGGTGTCGAATTCAATGTTCGGAATCAGTTTTTCGATGGCATCCTGAGCCTTGCCGAAATCGGTGAACGATGTCTTTACAGTCATCTCTCCATCGTCAACGGTAATGTCGAGAACATCGACATCGCCTTCCATCATCGCATCCAGCATCGCTTCTTCATCGTCGTATTCAAATTCGAACAGACCGACGTTTTCATAACCGAAGGATACGGCACCGGCACCGGCCAGTTTCGCACCATGGCTCTTGTTGAATGCTGTTTTGACATTGGTATAGGATCTGTTGGTATTGTCTGTCAGACAGTCAACGATGATCGTGCTTCCGTTGGGACCGAAACCTTCATAACGGGCTTCGTCATAGCTCTCATCTGTACCGCCCTTGGCCTTGTCGATGGCCCTTTTGATGACATCAGCAGGAACCTGGTTTGACTTGGCTTCAGCGATCTTTCTTTTCAAGGTGAGGTTCATATCCGGATCAGGAACACCGCTCTTCGCTGCAATATACAGTTCTTTTCCGAATCTGGAATACAGCTTCGACTTGATTGCCGCCGTCTTTGCCATCGAGGCAGCACGGACTTCATGTGCTCTTCCCATAAATGTATTCTCCCTTCATTGTTACGCAAATGAACGTATGTATTATAACAAAACACCTTTTGCTTGTGAATATCTCTCTTTTGGGCTATCGCCATTGTTTTTGTGCTACAATGAACTTAGTTTTTGAGGTATTCATGTCAACATATGTAATCAGCGATCTGCATGGCTGCAAAGAAGAATTCGATGCCATGCTCAATTTGATAAACTTCAGTGATTATGATGAAATGTGGATCGACGGCGATATCTGCGACCGCGGAAAGGAATCCATTCCTTTGCTGCTGGAGATCATGCAGCATGACAACATGCATCTGATTTTCGGCAACCACGACGTCTGGCTGGCCCGCTATTGCCAGGAGCTGATCGACGCCAAGAAGGACAACAACTCGGTCGACATGACCGATGACATGATGAACTGGCTTCACTATAACGGTGGCTATTCCACCATGGACCAGTTCATGGACCTGTCCTTTCCGCAGTGCTATGACATCAAGCTGTTCCTGGAAGACAAGCTCCTCTATAAGTGGCTGAAAGTCAACGGCCAGAAGTTTCTGCTTGTCCATGCCGGAACGATTGCCGACACACCGGATGCCAACGGTCATATCGACATGAAAAAAGTGCCGGAGAAGATTCTTGTCTGGGCCCATGTCGGAATGGACGACAATCCTCTTGAAGACGGTACGATTCTGATTGTCGGCCACATGCCGACATTCACCTATGGTGACGAATATGCCGGGATCATTGCCCACGGCAAAAACGATACGATCCTGCATATCGACTGCGGATGTGTCTACGGATATACACTCGGCTGCATCCGTCTCGACGACATGAAGGAATTCTACGTTCCGAGTACCTACCCGAAGCCATTCTGATCAAACTATATAACTGCCGGTTGGCCATCCTCCGGCAGTTTTTTATATGCCGTCAGATACATGGCCGTATAACTGGCCAGACCACCGAGAACATTGGAAACCGGTTCCGCCAGGAACACGCCGTCGGTTCCGAAGAAGGAAGGCAGCAGGAGTGTCAGCGGCACAACGATAATGACTTTGCGGAAGAGCGAGAAGAAGATCGCTCTTTTTGAACACTTCAGGGCGGTGAAAGTCGACTGTCCGGCCATCTGGAAGGCCATGAAGACAAAGCCGAAGAAATACAGTTTCAGTGAATGGGTACCAAGCCGCACCATCTCCATGTCGCTGGTGAAAATGCCCATCAGCTTGTCGGGTATCAGCAGCACCAGCAGCCAGGCGACAAAGGTATACAGCAGGATGGCAAATGTCATGAAACGGATCGTCTCCCTGATGCGGGAATGCTTGCGGGCGCCGAAATTGAAACTGATGATCGGCTGCGAAGCCTGGGAAATGCTCGAAGTCGGCAGCGACAGGATCTCGCGGATGGAATTGATGACTGTCATGATGCCGACATACAGATCACCGCCGTACTGTCTCAGCATGACATTGCAGAGAATCTGCACCAGGGCATTGGTTCCCTGCATGATGAAACCGGCTGTTCCGAGCGGGATCAGGTCTTTGATGATACTCAGATCAGGTGCCATGTACTGGCGCTGGATATGATACGGGGCCGTGTCGCCATGGAAGAATGACAATGCCCAGAAACAGGACGCAAACTGTGAGAGTACCGTCGCCAGAGCCGCCCCGGCCACTCCCATATGAAAGAAATAGATAAAGATCGGATCCAGGATCAGGTTCAGCACGGCTCCGAGAACAATCGTCATCATGCCTGCACGGGGAAACCCGGAAGCGTTGATGAAGCCGTTGAGGCCGGTGGACAGCATCGCGAACAGTGTCCCGAACAGATAGATCCTGAGATACTGGTCGGCATAGATATAGGAGGCATCGCTCGCTCCGAACAGATAAAGAATCGGTTTGCGGAAAAAGAAACCAACCAGAAAGAGAACCACAGACATCACGCATAACAGCATCGTCACCTGGGAAAGTACCCTTTCCGCCTTTTCATCGTTGCCTTCGCCTCGGGCAATGGCAAACAGCGGCGCACCGCCGGTCGCAAACAGATTGGTAAAAGCCGCCGTCAGAGTGGTCAGAGGAAATGCCAGACCGATGCCGGTCAGAGCCAGTGCGCCGATTCCTTCCAGATGGCCGATGTAAATGCGGTCCACGACATTGTAAAGAAGATGGACCAGCTGGGCCATCATCAGCGGAATCGACTGGATCATGATGACTTTCCAGACCTTGCCGGATCCGAAGTCATTCTGTCTGCCTGAAGCTTTCATGCATTCATTGTATTACAGAAACATTCTTTTGTTTCCGATATGGCCTGAAAAAAGACCTGCCGCAGCAGGTCAGTCGTTTACATAGAGGACAGCTTCATAGGGCTGCAGTTTTCCCTTTTCATGTTCCTTGACATTGGAGACAAACACATGCAGGCCTTCCGTCAGCGCTTCATCATAGGACTGCGGTTCCTTCGCAAAGCTGGCAAGGATGACGGCTTTATGATTTCCGGATGTGCGCTGCCAGGCCAGGATCGTTTCGCTGTCTTTCAGAAGCCCGGTAAAATCCCCTTCCTTCAGGGCCGGCAGATTGCGGCGGATCACCGCCAGTTTCCGGTACCAGTTAAGAACTGAATCGGGATCGGCGTTCTCCGATTCGACATTCTGTTCCTTGTAGTTTTCATGGACCGGCAGCCATGGTTTGCCGGTGGTGAAGCCGGCGTTTTCGCTTCCGTCCCACTGCATCGGCGTCCGGGCGCTGTCACGCGAGAAAGCATGGACACAGGCCAGTGCTTCCTCTCTGCTGAAACCTTCACCCAGGGCGAATTCATACTGACCATGGGACGAGATGTCGTTGTAGCAGCTGATATCATCCCATTTGACATTGCTGTAGCCGAGTTCCTGACCCTGGTAGAGGAACGGCGTTCCCCGCAGGGTATACAGCAGCAATCCCATCAGTTTGGCCGCCCGTACGGGATCTGTTCCTTCCGGGAAGAAATGGTCGATGCAGCGCGGTTTGTCATGGTTTTCAAAGAAAGCGGGATACCAGCCGTTGTCCTTCGTCGCTTCCTGGGAGTTGAACAGCGCGGTGCGCAGATCGTTAAGGGTCCAGGGATCCGGCCGGCACCAGGTTTCGATTCCCTTGAATTCAAGATTGACATGACTGAATTCAAACAGCATATCGAAGGCACCGTTTTCTCCGACCCAGTATTTCAGTTCATCGGCACTGACACCGTTGGCTTCGGCGACCGTGAAAATATCGTGACCGTCGCTGACTTCCCGTTTGAATTCATGCAGATAATCAAGGATACCGGGAGTGTTGGCGGTCATGTCATGAACCGATACCATACCGTCCTCCCCGTCCGGTGTTCCATCCATGAAGACATCCGGCTTGCGGATATAGGTGATGGCATCGACACGGAAACCGCCGGCTCCCCTGTCGACCCAGAAATTCGCGGCTTTGTACAATGCTTTTCTGACTTCCGGATTGGCCCAGTTGAGGTCCGGCTGCTGGGATGCGAAAGTATGCAGGTAATACTGCTTTCTATCTTCACACCAGGTCCAGGCTGATCCGCCGAAAATACCGCGCCAGTTGGTTGGTTCGCTGCCGTCCTCTTTCCCGTCGCGCCAGATATACCAGTCGGCATACGGGTTGTCCTTGCTTTTCTTCGATTCCAGGAACCACGGATTCTGATCGGAGGTATGGTTGAAGACCAGATCGATTACGATGCGGATGCCGCGCTCCTTCGCTTTTGCGAACAGTTCATCCATATCCGCCATTGTTCCGTAACTGGGATCGATATCGGTATAGTCGGCAATATCATAGCCGTTGTCGACCATCGGCGAACGGCAAACCGGTGTGATCCATACTGCCCCGATACCGAGTGAAGCCAGATAATCCAGCCGCTCGATGATGCCGCGGATCGTTCCTGTTCCCTGTCCCTTCGTGTCAAGAAAACTCTTGGGATACAGTTCATACGCTACTTTTGTCTGCCACCATTTCATAACTATTTCTCCTGTTCTTTCTGCGCTTCCATGATCTGAATGAACAGTTCTTCACTGATCTCAGCCGTCTTGCGCAGCTCCTTCAGTTCTTCTTCGGTAAACATTGTCTGTGCCAGTTCGCTTTCGAAGAAAGCATCCATCATTTCACCAAGCGGTATTTTTCCATCCTGCATGGCTCCTTCAAACAGCGAAGAAAAGGAATTCCAGGGATCGGCAGTATTGTCATCTGTCCCGGCCTTCACGAGAATTTCCTTACTGCTGTCGACGCTGACTGTGCGCAGTGCCTTCTGCGGTTTCGGCGTTTCGAACCAGTGCTGGTCACGGACGTAAAAACAGCCGAACATGATCATGATCAGCGTGAATACATAAACACTGATTTTCAGACTTAAATACAGCGTGTCGCGCAATGTTTTTTTCATATCAGCCTCTGACAACCATCATATCACAGACAAGAAAAACCGGCCGCTCAGGGCAGCCGGTTTCGCAAATCAGAATTGAATCAGAGAACTGCTTTGACGAGAGCTGTGACTTCTTCGTCAGTGTCACACTCAAGCGCCTTGTCAGCCATAGCCTTCATCTCTTCGTAGCTGAGGCTTGTGATGATCTTACGGGCATTGAGGATGCTTGTTGCGCTCATGGAGAATTCGTCGAGGCCGAGTCCGAGGAGCAGCGGAGCAGCGAGTTCGTCGCCTGCCATTTCGCCGCACATACCGCACCATTTGCCGTTCTTGTGAGCACCATCGATTGTCATCTTGATGAGACGCAGGATGGACGGATTCAGCGGCTGGTACAGATAGGATACCGGCTGGCTCATACGGTCAGCAGCCATGGAGTACTGGATCAGGTCGTTTGTACCGATGGAGAAGAAGTCTGCATACTTGGACAGCTGGTCAGCCAGAACAGCAGCAGCCGGGATCTCGATCATGCAGCCGACTTCAACCTTGTCACCGACAGCAACGCCTTCAGCGATCAGTTCAGCACGTGCTTCTTCGTAGCACTTCTTTGCTTCCTTGAATTCGTTGACAGTTGCAATCATCGGGAACATGATGCACAGATGACCGAATGCGGAAGCTCTCAGCAGAGCTCTCAGCTGGGTGCGGAAGATATCCTTGCGCATCAGGCAGAAACGAACGGCACGGACACCGAGGAACGGGTTCATTTCTTCTTCGAATGTGTAGTAGTTCAGCTTCTTGTCACCGCCGATATCCAGTGTACGGATAACGACCGGCTTGCCATTCATCTGTTCCATGACAGCCTTGTAAGCCTGGAACTGTGTTTCTTCATCCGGCCAGTCTTCACTCTTCATGTAGAGGAATTCGGTACGGAACAGACCAACGCCTTCGCCGCCGTTCTCAACGACGCCTTCAGCATCCTTCGGAGAACCGATGTTGCCGACCAGCAGGACTTTGTGTCCGTCGGTGGAAACGGATTCCTTGTCTTTCAGAGCCTTCAGAGCTTCCTTTTCAGCCTTGAATGCTTCTGCCTTCTTTTCATACTCTGCAACCTGTTCCGGTGTCGGGTTCAGGATGACTTCGCCGTTGATGGCGTCGAGGATTACTTCGTCGCCGTCCTTTGCAGCTTCGAGAACGCCGGTAACGCCAACAACTGCCGGGATTTCCAGCGAACGGGCCATGATGGCACTGTGGCTTGTACGGCCGCCGATTTCGGTTGCGAAGCCCTTGGCGAATTCCTTGTTCAGAGAACCTGTGTCAGACGGTGTCAGGTCTTTTGCAACGATAACAACCGGTTTGTCAATGGTCGACAGGTTTGGAATGACCTTGCCGCAGATGTTGCACATCAGACGGAATGTAACGTCCTTGACGTCGGCAGCTCTTTCTCTCATGTATGCGTCGTCCATGGATTCAAAAATGGAGACCATCATGTTGGCAACCTGCTCGGTAGCGAATTCGGCGTTGACACTGTCGTTCTTGATCATTTCTTCGATCTGTCCGCGGAGTTCCGGGTCGCCTGCCATCATCAGATGAGCATCAAATACAGCCAGTTCCTCAGCAGCGAGGCTCTTTGAAGCGACTTCCTTGATTTTTTCAATGTCTTCAACAGTCTTTGTAAATGCAGCATCGAGTTTAGCGAGTTCGTCGGCAGCTACGGATTCTTTTCTGACAATGTCCAGAACCGGCTGTTCAAGCTTGTAAACCTTTGCGACAGCAATTCCCTGTGAAGCAGCAATACCTTTCAGCATTATTTATTCCTCCTGAATGCTATTAATTCATATCCGGCGTCTTCAGAATGTAAGCGTTTACCTGCGCATGGGGACAATGGTTATCCGGTGCAGCACTAACAGATGATATTATGATGCAGCAGCGCAGACAAAAACACTGAAGCAGCTGAATATTTCTGAAATCATTTTAACATTGATTAATAGTCTAGGCAATTGAGGAATTCCACTGTTGCCTCTTTTTTCAGGCGGTAAAACGTGCTCTGGGAAAGGAAGCCTGCATACCAGTCTTCATCCTGATTCTCGAAGTAAGTACGGCGGAGAATCATGCCGTTTTCCCTTGTACAGTCCTGCAGGGTCCTTTCGATCAGATAGATCAGCTGTCTGTCATATTCATACATTTTCGAATCGGGCAGGCCGCTGTAATCCGCCAGGTCCGACCGTTTCTTCGCCTTGCGGTAGATACTGCCCAGATACTTCATGATACGGCTGAGTTCCTTTGCACTCATATCCTCGATGCGTTTTCTTTTTTTCTTCTGATAGATCATTTCCTCCTCCCCTCTGTCACTGCGCACCGGATATACCTTGTCTTCAGTTCCTATTAGAAGCATCTGTGCTTTCATATATAAACAAAACCGGCGCGAAAGGTATTTTGCCGGACGCGAATGACATTCCTTTCAATATCCGATATACTGAACAGGTAATAATGATGAGGTGATTATGTCCCAGACCCTGTCAACACTTTCCCGCAAACGCATCGTGATTTCCCTGATTCTGGCCGCCCTGATTCCGGTCACGGCGAAGATCCTGAATGTCTTTCTCGACCAGGAACAGATTTCACTGATGGTTTCCATGAACATCTTCACTTCGGTGCTGATCATGTACAACTGGAATCTGGTAGCGATCCACTATAACCGCGCCAAGGAGAATATTCCGGAAACGATCGTCTATTCGCTGATCGGTCTGGCTCTGGTCTTCCTGTGGTCGCTGCTGGGACTGAGTTTTTTCAAGGCCAGGCTGATCCTGCCGCCGGGATATGCCCTGATCGGCTACGGCTATGCCCGTCCCGGTTTTCTGGTCGCCTTCAGTTTCATGGAATCCGCCCTGCTGAATCTGACCTTCAAGATCATGACCGACCACCTGGATGTCATACACAAGGAAATACAGTCGATCCTGCTTTCCGCCCTCTGCGTCGGCCTGGTGTTCACCATCGCCTTTGTACCGCTCAACGACATTTCCCTGCTGCTGCGCAGCTATGTATATTTCATGGGACTGACAGCCCTGCTGTCGTATCTTTACAACCAGACACACACCATTGTCCCGGGAATCATCGCCCTGGGACTCACCAACCTGATCCTGATGATCATGTCGATGATGTAAGAGAAGCACGCAGGTGCTTCTTTTTTTGTTCCCTTCATATAACCTTTAGTCTTCGGGAACAGGTTTTCCGCCGGAAAACCAAAAAATCCGCACCGGAGTGCGGATCTGATGCTATTCCTCGTCGACTTCGATCAGTCCGTAGCCGCCGTTTGCCCGGCGGTAGACGACACTGATCTGGCCGCTTTCCTCGTCCTTGTAAATGAAGAAACTGTGACTTAGCAGTTCCATTCTCATGATCGCATCATCCAGAGGCATTTCCTCAGCCAGGACATTCTTTGTTCTGACCGGAATGTCTCTGCCTTCCTCTTTTGCTTCCTCATCGACGAAGGATTTGGCAAGGTGTTCCTTGTGGCGTCTTGACAGTCTTGTCTTCTGTCTTCTGATCTGGTCTTCCAGTTTATCGATTGCCAGATCTACGGCTGCGTAGAAGTCATCATTGACGACTTCCGTACGTAAGAGGCCGATTTTCGTCGGAATTGTCACCTCGATTTTCTGTGAATCCGGATACACGCCAGCGACTACCCTGGCAATCGTGTCCGGATCGATCAGAATGTACTTGTCCATGACGGCAAGCTTCCTCTCAATCTGATCCCGCATCGAATCTGTAATCTCAACGTTTTTTCCTACAATCTCAAACCTCATAATGACCTCCTGTTCTTGTTTCAGATCTATGGGTGTACGGAAAAAATAACCGTAGTATTTCCTATCATTATGTTTCAGGTTCTTCTGTTATTTATATTGTATCGCAATCCGAAGAAAAAGACACATCGAAGTGCCTTTCCTGTATTTATCCGCTGATTTGTCTGAGCCATTCAAGAACTACCGTCATGGCATAAGAGTCCATGCCGCAGTATTCCTTCAGTTCCCTGACCCTTTCGTCATTCTCGTCAAGTTTTTCCTCGACATCCAGAAAACGCCATTCAAAGACAGCGTCCATCCCCTGCTGGATATCCAGGTCCTTGTAGCCGGGGTCGTCCATCATCGCCATGATCTTTTTCAGAGACCATTGTCCGCGCATCCTGACGTCATAGACCATGCCGCTTTCGAACGGCAGCTGCAGGTCTTCCATGCGGGCGTTGATTGCCAGCAGGTCGTCCCTGTACTGCGGGAAGGTATCAGCAAGTTCCTGGATGCGGATCTTTTCCGCTCCTTCGGCATTGAATGCCAGCACTGTTCCCTCTTTGGGAATGTCCCTGATCAGACTGCGGGCGAATTCCTCGCGCTGGTCATGGATCGAAAGATAGATCTTATGGTCCTTCGTTCCGTCCTCATGGACGATATGAATTGAATATTCAAACAGCAGGACATCGTAGGGACGCATCCCGTCATAGGGCGGGATCGCGAAACGCTCCCACTCGAAATCGACACATGTGATCGGATACTTCAGGGCTGAGAGCCATTTTTTCAAAGCCATCCGGTCAGCGTAGAGTCCGCCCTGACGGTCGGCCATGATCTGGGAATACTGCAGGTGCGAACCTTCGATTCTCGACTCATCCGCATCCCGCAGATACAGACGGCCTTCCTTCTTCATGTCATAGCGGTACTGGGATCCGATCAGGGTCAGGATGGAATTGTCCTCCATTTCCTTTTCTTCCGGGAAACAGTCATCATACCAGCGGCATTTCTGGCGGCCGCTGCACCAGTTTCCCCGTACCGGAGCAGGAATCTCGGCAAATCCCCTTTCCATTTCCTCCAGAAGCGGTGTCAGGTCCGTCATTTTACTGCGGACTGCCTTCTCTACCGGTGTGCTCTTATGATTCTTGCCGTTGTAGAAACAATCACTGACAATAAACAGTTCGTTTTCGTCCAGTTCTCCGTTTCGCACATAGTCGCTGTTGAGATGAATCACATACATGTTCTTCAGCCAGATATCCAGATGATCCAGGACCCACACGGTATCGCAGTAGGACTGCATGTCGTTGCTGTGGGGATAAAGGCCGATAAACATGAAATAGAGATCCCAGCCGTCTTCGTTGCGGTGCATGAACGGCACCTTGATTCTGAGCCGGTCATATTCAAAACGGGCATTGATCAGCCAGTCGTGATCTGCCATCGCTTTCCGTGCGGCATCGGCATCATCACCGCGCCGGCCGGTAAAAGGATCCGTGACGCCCAGTTTCAGGGAAACCAGATCAAAGACCTGTTCGTCAAGGCGTACAAAAGGCTGGTACTGTTTCTTCGGCGCGAACTGGTCGAGACAGTACATGCGTTTGCAGCGGTTGTATTTTTTGCAGTCAGAAATATGAAACATATGAATTCCTTCCGGTTGTTATTCGGTTTCTTCTCCCAACAGGTTGTGGCTGGCGGCACGGGTAATGTTCACCATGACGAAGTCGCCCGGTTCATGGAAGGCTTCGCTGCGGAAGCGGACAGAGCCGTCGACTTCATCCGGCGCATACAGGGTGCTGCGGCCGACATACATTTCCGTGAGGTTGTCATAGCGTTCGACCATGACTTCCTGCACCGTGCCGATAAAACGCTGAAGCCGTTCCCTGCTGATGCTTTCCTGCAGATGCATGACTTCTTCCAGACGTCTCTGCTTTTCTTCCGGCGGGATACTGTCATCCAGATCATATGCCGGCGTGTCTTCTTCCCTTGAATAGGTAAAAGCGCCGAGATGATCCCAGCCGACTGCTTCGATCATCGAAAGACTCTCCCGATGATCCTCTTCCGTCTCGCCGGGAAAGCCGCAGATCAAAGTCGTGCGCAGGACCGCATCGGGCAATTCTTCGCGGATGCGCCGGCATCTTTCCAGGATCAGTGCCCGGCTGCCGCGGCGTGACATCGCCCTGAGCATCCGGTCGCTGCCGTGCTGGACAGGAATGTCGAAATACGGCAGAACATGTTCGCATTCCTTCATCGTTGCGATCAGATCGTCCGGAATTTCGTCCGGGTACAGATACAGAATGCGGATCCAGTGCAGGCCTTCGATGGCGTTGAGTTCCTTCAGCAAAGACGAGAGATGCAGCTGTCCATCCATGTCATAGCCATAGCGGGAACTGTCCTGGGCGATCAGGTTGATTTCCTTCACGCCCTGGCCGGCAAGTCTTTGTGCTTCCTGCACCAGTTCTTCCTGAGGCACGGAACGCATCGGTCCCCTGATTCCCGGAATCGCGCAGTAGCTGCAGCGGTTGTCGCAGCCGTCGGCGATGCGCAGATAGGCCATCCACGGCTTGCCGGAAAGGATACGGGGAATCTTACCGTAGCTGCCGGTGATCCTTTCGCCAAGCACTTCGCTCAGGATCATGGGAAGACGGGGATACTCATCGATGGCGATAAAACGGTCGACTTCCGGCATCTCCTCCTCCAGCTGCGGTTTATAACGCTGGGACAGGCATCCCATTACGATCAGTTTCTTCAGATTCTTATCCTTCAGGTCGGCAGTATCAAGGATCGTGTCGATTGCTTCGGTCTTGGCGCTTTCAATAAAGCCGCAGGTATTGATGATGACAGCTTCCGCTTCCTCATAGGAAGTGACGATTTCCTGCCCGTTGGCATGCAGAAGGCCGAGAAGGTTTTCCGTGTCGACGAGATTCTTGGCACAGCCAAGTGAAATTACTCCGATTTTCATAGCATTACTCCGTCCAAAATTATATCAGAGTCACCGTAAAAAAAGAATGTGCACACATTATGCACATTCTCTGCTGCTTCAGTCAGCCAGGGTTCCGAACGGATCCCACGGTTCAAGAACGACCGGTTCCTCATTGAGAGCGGCCAGATCTTCTTCGGAAAGATATTTCTTGTTGATGGCGACGACATACATGTATCTGTCGAACCAGGAATCGCTGGCGGAATAGTATCCCTTCTGTCCGTTCTTGTCGCTCCAGGAGTTTTCGATCTTCCATCTCGTCGGCTTGTCATCAACGAGGTTGACACCGGTGATGACCATGGCATGATTCATGGCACTCTGACGGGTATCCAGCTGCTGTGCCTTGGTCAGTGTCAGATGCATGTCAAGGGTATTCTCATAATCGAACTGGCCGTCATCCCAGAGACCGGATTCGCGGTCGCCGTCCTTGCCGCAGTCGCAGCCGAACCAGACAACTTCGCCGTCCTTAAGCTGCTTCAGTGTCAGTTCCTTGAATGTCTCGATCGGTACATTCAGCAGTTCGACCCGGTTGCCGGCAACGACATTGCCGAGATACTTGACGGTATACAGTTTGTGATACGGTTTGTCATCTGTCGGTCCGTTGATGACGCTGACATATTCGTCAAGGTCCGTTCCGAGGTATTTTTCATAGAATTCCAGCGGTGTGACATTGTATTCAGCATGGTGCTTTTCGTCCTTGTCATAGTATTCGAACGTGAAGGACTTCGGCGGCAGGCCAAAACAGGAAGCGATCAGGCCGTAGATTTCCTTCAGTGCTTCTGCTTTCAGGGACGGGATTTCATCCTTTCTGCCGTCTGCCGCAGCTTCTCTTGCGTCTGCCGCAAACCGGCGCAGTCTCTGGTTGAGAATGCCGTTCATCGTCCTGGTATGGGAAGACTGGTAGGTTTCCGGCATGGCTGTCTTGGGGCAGATGCCGTACTTCTTGATCAGGCTTACCAGCATGTTCCACTGGCCGCCGTCACCGACTGCCCAGTCGAGCAGGAAACGGTTTTCCGGGCTGCCGATCGGACTGTCGAGTTCCTGCAGCACGCATTCCATAAACCAGTTCGCCTTTTCCAGCTTGTCATAGAAAGCCACGAAATTCTGCGAGAGTTCCAGTTCCTTGATGTTGTACTTCTTGCCTATGGTCTCGCGCATTACATTCAGGGCGGAGAAGATCCAGCAGCGGCCGGAAGCCATCTGGTTGGTAGCGGACATTGTCTTGATGTCGATGCTGAAGATGAACGGATTGGCAGCTTCAGCGTCAAAGACGCGGCTGATCGTATTCAGATCGTTCTTGGTCAGCGCGTTTCTGACAACACGCGCCTTTGTATCGGCCAGATACGTCTCGCGCATCGCAGCCAGCTGGTCTGCAGTTACAGATTTCATTTGGTGTTACCTTCTTTCTGCCACCAACTTTACAACAATCTGCCTCCTGCTTCAAACAATGTGTTCACGCCCTGCGCTTCAGATATTCACGCAGTGTGATCGCAAAGCTGATCAGTGAGAGAACAAGCAGGATCACGTGCCTTGCGATACCCGTATCCGCGGTTTTGGGAACCTCGGAATCTCTGACGGTGATCAGGATCGGATCTCCTTCACTGAAGGTGTAATCCGCCGGCAGGATCACGTCAAAGCGCAATGGTGAAATGGCATATCCGGCAGGCGCTTCCTTCTCCAT
>CACYXJ010000040.1 GCA_902778375.1 uncultured Erysipelotrichaceae bacterium | reverse complement strand
GACTGCAGTTCCCGCAGACGGTTTGTCTTCCGTCGTCACGCTGACCAGTGATTCCGGATTGTATTGGCTGGAGAACGTGATTCCGTTGCCGCTTGGGATCCATAAATTGTTGGCTTCATTGTTGACTGTATTGCCGGTAATTCTTGCTTTGCCGACAAGGGCCATATAGCCGTCTTTGGTGAACCAGACACCGCCGGCATTTCTGCCTGCTGTATTATCTATGATCTCACCGTTGTAAATTGCCACAAGACCCTTGCTGCCGCTGTAGATACCGCCACCGTTTCCGCCGGCTTCATTATTCGCAATGACACCGCCGTTGAGCATGACACTGCGGCTGCTGTAGATACCGCCGCCGTTACCTGCCGCACGGTTGCCGCTTAAGGTACCGCCGTCCATATGTACAGTCGCATTGTTGACAATACCGCCGCCGTTGCCGGTCGTATTACCGCCGGTGATCAGACCGCCGCCGGCACTGTCGATGATTGTCAGGGTACCGTCATTGACGAAGACGGAACCGTTTGCTTTCGGCGTGTCGAAAAGTTCCCTGCTGATCGTATGACCGTTCAGGTCAATTGTCAGCTGGAGACCGGCCGGTACATGCAGCGCAACATCAGTGGATCGTGCTTTGATGTCATTTGCCAGAACAATGGTTCCTTCACCCTGCTCGTACAATGCATCGATCTGTTTCTGCAGTTCTACCCATGGATTGGTCCACAGTTCATAAATCGTTGTATTTCCTTTGACATAGGCCAGTTCGCCGGTCTGATATACCTTGTCACCGTTGTCATTGACAACTCTGTAGCCCTGGAAGGTCTGGCCCGGAATCGGAACATGCTTGCTTTCAGGAAGAAGAATATAACTGTTGTCTGCCCAGACCGGGTAAACAATATCAGAATGCGGAGAATCATCAGGTGAGACAAGTACTACATGGACTGACTCTCCTTTACCGAAAACCAGTTCACCGTTTTCGTCATATCCTTTGGCATATTTTTTATCTGACTGGAACGCATCGAAACCGGTATGACCAGGGAATCCGTTTGTGATCGTCGCCGGTTCCTCGACTCTTTCATTCATCTGATGCGTGATGTAAATCTCCGCGTCTTCGTCAAGGTCTCCGTCAACGCCGACAAAACCACGGACCGAAACGAAGACATTGTCGTAGTATTCGGAGTCTTTGCCATTGTTGTATTTGACGATCGGCTTGCCGGAGAAGAACACATTGTCTTCGCCCGCCAGGACAATACCGCCGCCAAGCTGGCCGGCTTTATTCTGGGCAATGATACCGCCATGGACATATGTCTTTCCGTTTATGGAGTCGATGCCGCCGCCGAGTTTATCAGCCGTGTTTTCTCTGATCGTACCGCCGGTGATTGTCAGAGTACCGTGGTTGTTCAGAATACCGCCGCCGCGTTCGGCATGGTTGTCACAGATCGTGCCGCCTTCCAGCACTACTTCACCGCCGTTGATCATGATGCCGCCGGCGTTGTTTGTTGCTGATGTGGAACTGTTGTTGCCGCCGGTGATCTTGCCGGTTTCATCTGCACTGCTGTCTCTGACCGTCAGTTTGCCTTCGACATAGATAACATGGCCGCCAACGACCGGTGTATTCTCCAGGTTTCTGTCAATCGTATAACCATTCAGGTCAATAGTGACATTCTTGCCGGACGGCACTCTCAGGGAAACATCACCTTCAGCCGCCGTCACCTGTTTATCGAGGGTGATTACCTCACCATCTTGGGCATGGTCAATCTTCGACTGCAGTTCTTTCCACGGGGACTGATCCCACACTGCTGTATATACCGCATCTTCTTCGAATGTTATCTTTTCGCCGACTTTGATGACACTGGTCTCATCGTGGTTGACATACCATCCCTGGAACGAACCGCCATACAGGTCAAAGCCGCAGTTCGGTGCGCTGAATGGCGTGCCGTTGCCGGCTGTCATCGGTGCCATTTCGCCGGTCGCGTCTTTATGGCCGCTTTCAAATGTGATCGTGATCGGTACGACCAGCAGCACTTCATCCTGACCATCCTGGTAAACACCGTATGCCGGATCGTCACTGATAAAGCTGGCCGCGTTGCTTCTGCCCTTATTCACCTTTGTGGCGTTGACCGGGGCTCCTGCTTCCGGTTTGACCTCCGATGATACACCTGCCTGTGTTTCTTTGCTGAAGTTCGAGGTGATGGAGATTGCCGCGCCGTTCTGGAGCCAGACATTATTGTTCTTGTCTCCGACTTTATTGCCGGTGATCGTCACTTTTCCGTCAAATGCCAGTATACCGTCTTTGAAGAACCAGACACCGCCGGCATTTTCTCCGGCTTTGTTGTTGATGATTTCCGCATTTGCCATCAGCAGCAGGTGCTTGTCGACATTGTAGATACCGCCGCCGATCTTTCCGGCTTCATTATCTGAAATGGTGCCGCCTCTCATGGTGACATTCCAGTTGTTGCAGATACCGCCGCCGTTTTCAGCCGCGTAGTTGCCGCTGATCGAACCGCCGTTGATTGTCAGGCTTGAATTATTCAGGATGCCGCCGCCGCTGCCGGTCGTGTTGCCGCCGGTAATCCTGCCGCCGCCGGCACTGTCGATGATCGTCAGGGTGCCGTCATTGACCATGACAGAACCGTTATCTGCCGGATTCTGATCCTGAAGTTTTCTGTCGATCGTATGACCATTCAGATCCAATGTCAGTTTGACGCCTGAGGGCACATGCAAAGGTCCGTCACTGGCTGTTGCGGTCAGATCGTAGCCAAGTACGATCGTTCCCGCGTCGTATGAGTCATACAGCGCATTGATCTCGGACTGGATGAACTGCCAGGGATTCTCGCTCCATACGGCATCGCATACAATTCCTTCGGTAAGAAACAAGGATTCTCCCGGCAGATAGATTTTGTCATTGATCTTCCAGCCGACAAAATCTTTTCCGGACGGAGGAGTGAATATATTCTCCGGCAGTTTGTAATAGGCATTCGCCGGACTCTTTACAAATCTCACGGATCCGATGTCATCGTTTGCCTGGAGCCGGACAGTTATGCCGGTACCCATGACGACTTCTCCATCCTCGGTAATGCCGATGCAGATACTTTCTTCTGTCGCATAGAAATTATCGATAGTTCCGTTGCCGTTCAGTCCCTGTGTCAATACGATGTTGGCGGGATATATTCTGGACGGAATATAATACGGTTCAATGCCGATTCTGGATTCAGGATCCAGAGGACCCGTGATCTGCAGTTTCACCTCTTCATCAAGCCACAGATCCTTGCCATACTGATCCACTGTTTCCGTACGCTGTTTATTGTCGCAGATGAGGATCCGGCCGTCTGCTTTGATCTGTCCCTCTTCATCGACGAAAACACCGGGATTGTATTCCGCCTCGTTGCCGGTAACCTCGATACTGTGAATTGTCAGAACGGATCTCTCACTGACCTCGACCACCGGGCTGTTGCTCTGGTTGTAGTTGACGTTATTGTTCACCTTGCAGTCTGTCATGACCGCATCTGTTTCATAGAAATACACCAGGCCATGGCCGTATTTATTCTCATTGCCTGTCATGACACAGCGGGTCAGTCTTGCCGTGCCGCCTCTGGCGCACACAAGGCCGCCGGCGCGGGCCACGACGTTGTCTGTCATCGTGCAGTCTTCCATTTCCAGGGTGCCGTAGCTCAGGACCACACCTTTGGTCTGGAATCTGCTGCCGGCAAAACGGATGCCGTATGCTTTGAAAGTGCCGGTGCTGTTATTGTTAATGGCACCGGTAAAGACACCGCCGGTTCCTTTGTTGGTAAGGATCAGAGTGCCGCTGTTATCGATGATTCTGAGGTGCTCACCGTAATCATTCAGGGCCGAGATAATGCTGTGGCCGTTCATGTCGATCGTGATGGTCTTGCCTTCGGGAATACTGAGGGGATTGCTTTCATCGCCGGATTCAATGTCATTTTCGAGAACAAGCACATCGCCGGATGATGCGTTATTGATCCACTCCTGCACTGCCGCCCAGTCCATCGGTCCTGCTTCATCCGTCACGGTGATTTCGTATGTAATGCCGTTGATCGTTACCTTCAGCCATTCCTGACTGTCAAATTCTTTATGCGATGTGAGGATATAACTGCCGTTTTCCTCTTTGACGGAAAACAGTTCTTCATTGCTGACGGAAACGGTGTCGGGGTAGCCGCTCAGGCCGACAGCAAAAAGAATATCGGAAAGAGGAACGCTTTCTGTTCCCTTGAGAACATAACTGAGTTCCTGATAAGTGAATTCAACCGTGAACAGGGAAAAGCCCGGTGTTTCCGTCTTGACTGTCTCACCCTCTTGATCGAGCGGGAGTTCTTCCGCGTTTAAAACACCGTCTTCTTCGGTAATATGATAAACATCTGTATCCAGGTTGAGGTCTGCCGCTTCCGCCAATGTGAAAGCAACGGAAACATTCTGTCCTTCCGCAGGCTGCAGTTCGTTTCCTGCCGCATCCAGAACCTTGATGTCGAAGGTATAGGAAACCGCGACATTCCTGTCGGATGCACGTTTTTCATCCACTGCCTGATCCGCTTCCGGAACAGTTACCTTTTCCGACTGCAGAGATGCGTTTTCCGGGAAGACACCTTCCGGTGCAGACACGGTTATGACCACATCACCGACCGTTACCGACTGTGAAAAAGCCGGATAAGCAGATTCTTCCGGGACATCTGTCTGTGTTTCTTCCGGGATGATTTCATCTGCCGGTTCTTCCTCGGTTATGCCGGCAGATTCATCGCTTTCCCCGTAATAAGGAGCTTCTTCTGATCCGGATCCTTCCTCATCAGCAGACGGATCCTCCTCGTAGTATTGTTCCTCTGCCGGTTCTTCTTCCGGTGCTGCTTCTTCCGCTTCCGCTGTCCATTCGCCGTCCTCGGCCACTTCTTCCGCCCATACGGAAAGCACATTCGGCATGAATACCGACAGTGCCATCATCAGGCTGATCAGAACAGACGCGCTTCTGTGAAGAAACAAGTTCTTTTGCTTGTTTCTGTGTTTCATATAATACCCCCAACATCACATCTTTTCAGATTATGCACGCATCAAAAATGCGGAAATTACTGATATAAAATTCCTACTTTATTATATAGGGAAACACCCTTTTCTGTACCTGTAAAGTGTCTTCTTTCAGATGATTTTTACCATCGTTTCCAAAGCGCCGGAACAGCCGGAATCATGACGAATTCAACCTGCAGTCTTCTGCCGCAAACAAAAAAGGAACTGCAGGCTTTTTCAGCTGCTGCAGTTCCTTGTTATCTGTCAGAAATCCATGTTATCTTCGGTTCATCGCATGCGCCGTTGCGGCAGTGAAAACCGGTACGCCGAGCCAGACAACAGGAATCGCATATGCGATATATTCCGCAATGCCGTAACCGCTGTATCCAAAGGCAAGCCGGGCGAAACCTGTCAGCAGGACGGCTGTCCAGGCAAACCAGAGAAAGCCGAGAAACAGAGTGCCTGCTTTCTTCAGAATGTAGCGTTTGATCATCAGGGTAGAAGAGAAAACCGTGCCAATCAGGAAGATTCCCGCTCCGTTTATGAAGAATGTATCCCAGAGTCCTGCTTCCTCATCAAAGAAGTCCAGACGGATAAACTCCATATAGCCGCTTCTTGCGACAAGGAATATACCTGCCAGCACCATGCCGAGGAAATACGTATTGACGGTGCTGTTCTTCACGATTCCGCGGGCTGCTCTGAATCTTTGATACATGGCACCGGCAAGCATCATCAGCAGACCATCGCCACACAGTATCAGACCGACATGTATTGCATCGCCAAAAGCGGTAACTCCCTGAAAAGCCTGTACCAGAAAACGGATTCCGCTGATCAAACCGATGATCAGAATGATCACACCGGACACCAGTATGCTGTTCATCTTATCGCTGTTGTTTTTCATTTTCCAAACCTCCAAAGTATACGCACAGTGTTCAGATTTATATTCCACAGCCGGTCTGCACATGTTGCATGCCCCTTTTGCAGATCACTGTTATTGCCGATTGCCGATATCCCCATGGTTTTTTTCGGAAAAGAAGGTACAGAAAAAGCATCCCGCAATCATTCACGATTCCGCCAAACTGATTCATCGGTTTCAGGATTTCAGGACTCAGTCTTCCTGTTCTTCGCTGTATTCGAGTATGTCACCGGGCTGACAGTCCAGTACCCGGCACAGTTCCTCCAAAGTGGAGAAACGTATCGCCTTTGCCTTGTTGTTTTTCAGAATGGACAGGTTGGCCGGTGTTATTCCGACAGCTTCCGCCAGCGCCCCGGCAGATATTTTTCGTTTGGCCATGACCACGTCCAGATTCACCACGATCTTTCCCATACAATCCCCTTAAACTGTATAATCGTTTTCTTCCTTGATCAGGACCGCTGACTCGATCACATTTTTGACAACCCGGAGGATCAGTCCCATAAAGGCTGCCGCCACCATGATGAAGAGAAAGATCTGGCTGCCGTATACCGAAACAAGCAGACACGGCACACACATGGCGAAGCAGGCCCAGGAGATTCCCCGGAGATAGGATACATTCTGTGGAATAAAGATCTCTTCCTTCCGGATATTGCTCAGAAGACGGTCGAGCATATAGAGGATGAAGAGCGCGATCAGCAGACAGACATAAATACCGGCTGTGACCTGCATGCGGCCGGAGGGTGCGATTGCTTCCCTGCCGTTATACTGGCTGTTGGTATAATAGCCGACGATCCCCGGCACAAAGAACGCACATACAATGACTGCGGCAGCTACGATCCGTGTGCAGATCAGCGAGAGAACCGTTGAATTGTCATGACTCCACATAGATGTTCCTCCTTATCTTGCATTATAAAGGCGTATATTTGATTGTCAACAAATATTTATCGTTATTCGATAATTTTTTACTGTTCTGCGACAATCATCACACAATGTCCCCGAAGGCATAAAAAAAGTGACACAAGGTCACTCGTTTCCGGAAACGTATGGCTCCTGCGGCTGGTCAGCCCACAGCGCCTCAAGACGGTACATCTTTCTTGTTTCCTCGGTAAAGATATGGACGACGACTTCGTTGAGGTCAATCAGCACCCAGGTGCTTTCTTTTTCACCCTCGCGGATCCGCACGTCATAGCCGTTCTTGGCCGCTTCCTGTTCCAGGAATTCAGCCAGCGACTGGGCATGACGGATATTCTTGGCCGTGCAGATCACGAAGTAATCGGTGAACGGACTGACCGCCTGCATATCGATGGTCACGATGTTCATGGCCAGTTTGTCATCCAGTGTTTTCTGTACAAGATGCAATAGTTCAGACATGAATTCCCTCCTTTGCAAGAATATATGCCTTTGATTGTTCAAGTATCATTGCCGCTGCCGAGGCAAGATCCGCTTC
The DNA here is from genome assembly GCA_902778375.1 of uncultured Erysipelotrichaceae bacterium. GTDB lineage: Bacteria > Bacillota_I > Bacilli_A > Erysipelotrichales > Erysipelotrichaceae > Bulleidia. The sequence continues at coordinate 12,798 of CACYXJ010000040.1, read as the reverse complement.
GGCGGCTTTCATCTGTCTGGTTGTATCATATCCCCTTCCCGGCTCGATCTTGTCGGCGATATAGAGGATATGGTCGTAGGCGCCTTTTCCATCTCCCAGCGTATGGTGATAGATGGCATTCAGGACCACCGGATCATAGAGTCCCATGTTTTCCTTCAGCCAGTAGACAGCTGTGAAGCTGTGCCATACCTTGGGACTGATGGACAGTCTTTCAGGATCAAAGATGCGTAGGATCTTCTCCCCTTCCTCATCACTCATCTTCTTGGTGATATCATGCAGCATTCCCATCCGGTATGCCTTTTTCTCATCAAGGTGATGCACTTTTGCCAAATGGACACATACTTCCGCCACCCGCCGGCTGTGCTCCGCCCGGGCAGGCTTGCACATATGATCCACGATCTGATCGAGATAGCAGTTGTCTTCCATCAGCTGTTTCTGAATGCCGTCGGCCGCAAGCCGGAAATTGCCATGACGGATCATGTCTTCGTCGAAAGCCGGGACCGGCTCCCCTTCCTGATTGCAGACATGCAGGTGACGGTACGGCCGCAGAGCCTTCTCCAGAAGCTTCTGCCGCTGATATCGGCCGAGGATTCCCTCCCTGCTCACCGAGACAAACAGGTCTTTGACATTATTTTCTTTTCTGTACTGCTTCAGATATTCCAGATCCTTTTGTGATACGGGATCGAAGGTTCCGGTAACGATCATGGCAGAAGGATCTTCGGCTCTTTCGCCTTCTTGTAGAGAATGACCTGACGGCCGATGACCTGGACCATTTCGCTCTTTGTCAGTCTTGCCAGATCGAATGCGATTTCCTTGATATCGTCGGAAACGTTCTTCAGCACCGTGATCTTGATCAGTTCATGGGTGCGGAAGGCATTGTTCACGGTCTTGATCAGGTTGTCGCTGATCGCGTCCTTGCCGATCTGAAACATCGGTTTCTCGGTCTGGGCAAGGCTTCTCAAAAATACTTTCTGTTTCGTTGTCAGCATTACAGCATCGCCTTTCTGAATGTTACATTCACTCCCTTGGGAGCGTGGACGGTGACCGTCTTCATCTGGCCATGTACGCATGCCCATCCGAGACCGTCGACCACGATATCCATCTTATCCATTTCCTTGTGAATGGTAAAGGTGCGGAATTCCTTCTCTTCCGCGACCGGTTTGAACAGATTCCCCCAGTGCTTTTTCCAGAGCTCGTCGGCAGCGGAAAGCTTGCTGCGGTGAATCGGCAGCCGGTTGCTGAGATAGAACACGCAGGATGCCTTGTCGCAGCCTGTCAGGTCCAGTCTTACCAGACCGCCGATGGCGAACGACTGATCGCCGCGCAGCTGATAGACCTGGGGTTTGATGGTGCTGGCGGGAAGAATATCCTTGAGGTCTTCCTCCTTCACTTCCATCAGAAGACTGTGTTCGATCTCGAGACCGGGTGTATCGATATAGGTCTGACCGTCGATACTGATCTCATTGAAATCCAGCGTCGTTCCCGGATAGCGGGAAGCGGCCAGTACATTCTCGTTCATCAGATTGTTGAGCAGTGTGCTCTTGCCGGCATTGGCCCTGCCCATGACGACGACCGGTCTGCCCTTGGCCGTCATGCGCACAGCTTCCTTTACCTCGTCGGCGCCCATGTTCTGGAGTTTGCCGCTGAGAATCAGACCGCGGATCTGGATGCCGAGTTCCTTGAGACGCTGGAAGACAAAACGGGCTGTCTTTTCATGCGAGAGTGTCTCCGGCAGGATGTCTCTCTTGGCAGCGACCATCAGGATCTCCTTGCCCGGCAGCTTGCGGTTGATCCCGGGAATCATGCCGGCTTCGAAGTCAAAGAGATCCACGACCCACAATACCAGCGCGTCAAGTCCGGCGATCTTTTCTATGACAAGATCGGGATCGATGCCCTTTTTCATGGAAACGGTCAGATCGTCGTAATGCATCAGGCGGAAACACCGCTGGCAGTATTCGCTGCCTTCTTTGGGTGTATAGCCGGCTTTTGTTTTATCCGTGCTCTGCAAGAGAGCACCGCAGCCTTTGCAGCGGATCATCCTTCTTCCTCCCCGAACAGATTCAGACGTTCGATATCACTGTGCACTTCGAGATCTGCTCCTTCCGGAGTATCGACGATTCTGCACTCTTCGATTCCCTTGAGGATCTGCCATCCCTTCTTCAGAACCAGCGGTGTTGAGAATCCGCTCTCCCGCGGTTTCAGCGGAATATCGGAAGCCTTGAGCAGCTGTTCTTCGGGATCATAGAAGGCAAGTTCCCGGCCACTGCCGATGCCCATGGTATAGCCGATGCGGCTTGGGTTTGTCTTCAGACGCTTGCAGATCAGGTTGCCCTTGATCGGTCTTGTGCCTTCGGCAATCTCTTCGATCTTCACTCTCTTCATCTGACCGTTTTCGGTAATGAAGAGCACGGCGTTGTCGTTGGACGCAAGCACGCAGCCGAAGCCGACAGAGTCGTCCTTGGCCAGGTTGATCGACTTGACACCCTTGGATTTGACGCCGGTCGAAGGAATGTCGGACAGCGGGAAACGGTAAGCCGATCCCAGCTTGGAAACCATAACGATCTGCTGGCCTTCATATGCCACAAAGGCATTGAGCATTCTGGTATGGGACGGCAGGTTCATCGCCGTCATGACCTTGCTGTTGCGTTCAACCTTCCACTGGCTGATTGGTGTCTTCTTGATCTGACCGCCGGAAGAAACCGTGACGATCCAGGCATAGCTGTCGAAATCCTTGATCAGAACAGCGTTGATGATCTTGTCGTCGCCGCCGATTCTGACCGCTTTGTTCAGATGCATGCCGATGTCCTTCCACTTGGCTTCCTCGATCTGCCATACCGGCAGCGAGGCATAGTTGCCAAGGGAGGTAAACAGCAGGAGTGTATCCACAGTATCGCATTCGATCGCGCCTACCAGCGTATCCCCTGCTTTGAGACCGGTCTGCTGGCCGGCAGTCGCGTTATAGGAACGCAGCGATACACGCTTGACATAGCCGTCTCTGGTCACAGTGACCATGACTCTCTCATTGGTCACCATCTGGGCTCTGTCGATGACGATGTCCTCGACCTTGGATTCGATCCGGGTCAGACGCGGTGTGCTGTATTCCTGCTTGACCGCCCGCAGTTCCTTGACAATCACGGAACGCAGGACATTCTCATTTTCCAGGATTGCCTTGGTCTCCTCGATACGGTTGACCAGTTCAGCGAATTCCTGCCGCAGGGTGACGATATCGGTATTCGACAAACGGTAAAGGCGCAGGGAAACGATTGCTTCCGCCTGCGGTTCATCGAAGCCGAATTCCTTCATCAGGTTCTTTTTGGCATCGGCCTTGTCCTGGGAAGCGCGGATGATGCGGATGACTTCGTCCAGAACCGAAACAGCCTTCATCAGACCTTCGATGATATGGCAGCGGTTCTCCATCCGGTCCAGTTCATACTGGGAACGGCGGATGACGACTTCCTTGCGGAAATCGATAAAGGCATCCAGCAGCCCCAGCAGTCCTACCTGTACCGGGCGCTTTTCGATGATCGCCACGTTGTTGTAGGAATAATAGACCTGCAGGTCGGTGTTCTTGTAGAAATAATTCAGGATCAGGTTCGCGTCGGCTTCTTTTCTGACGTCGACAACAATACGCATGCCGTTTCTGTCGCTTTCGTCGCGGACATCGAGAATGCCGTCGATATCCCTGGCGACACGGATCTCGTCCATCTTGCGCACCAGCTGTCCCTTGACGACTTCATAGGGAATCTCGGTGATGACGATCTGGTTCATCGAACGGGATTCGACGATCTCGCATTTCGCCCTGACGACGATACGGCCTTTGCCGGTCTCGAAAGCATCGCGGATGCCCTGTTCGCCCTGGACTATGCCGCCGGTCGGAAAGTCGGGACCTTTGATGATGTCCATCATGTCGGTCAGGTTGCATTCCGGATTGTTGAGACGGTAGATGGTTCCGTCGATGACCTCCGCCATGTTGTGCGGCGGCATGTTGGTCGCATATCCGGCCGCGATACCGGTCGCGCCGTTGACCAGCATGACCGGAAACGGTACCGGCAGTACTGTCGGTTCCTTGTCCGTGTCATCGAAGTTCGGTGCCATCTCGACTGTGTTCTTGTCGAGGTCATCCTCCATGACCTGGGTCACTTTGGCAAGACGCACTTCCGTATAACGCATGGCCGCAGCCGGGTCATCGTCGATCGAACCGTTGTTGCCGTGCATGTCGATCAGAGGCAGACGCACCTTCCAGTCCTGGGACATGCGGACCATCGCATCGTAAACGGATGTATCACCGTGCGGATGGTAATTACCGATAACAAGACCGACCGTCTTGGCCGATTTGCGGTACGGATGGTCCCAGGTGTTGCCGTCATGATACATGGCGTAGAGAATACGCCTCTGTACCGGTTTGAGACCGTCTCTGGCATCCGGCAGGGCTCTTTCCTGAATAATGTATTTCGCATACCTTCCGAAGCCGGCTCCCATGATGTCTTCAAGCAGCTGCGGAACGTATTTTGTATTGTCTTCAATCACTTTCTTTTTCGCCATGCCTTACTCCATCCTGAAATCGTCTTCGAGTGTGAATGAAATGTTGTTTTCGATCCATTCGCGGCGCCGTTCCGCCTTGTCTCCCATCAGCACGGAGACTCTGCGTTCAGCCTTGACACCGTCTTCGATGCCGACCTGGATCAGGGTGCGGCTGGCGGGATCCATCGTCGTTTCCCATAACTGGGTCGCGTTCATTTCACCAAGACCCTTGTAGCGCTGGATTTCCACCTTGCCCATCTTCTTGCGCAGCGCCGCAAGTTCATCATCGCTGTAGCAGTACTGGGTCTGCTTGCCCTTGCTGACCTTGTACAGCGGCGGCAGAGCAATATAGACCATGCCCTGTTCGACAAGCGGACGCATGTAGCGGTAGAAGAAAGTCAGCAGCAGGATCTGGATATGGGATCCGTCATCGTCGGCATCGGTCATGATGATGACCTTGCCGTAATTGGATTCGGTATAGTCGAAATCCGGTCCCACCCCGGCTCCGAGCGTATAGATCAGCGTGTTCAGTTCCTCGTTTTTCTCGATGTCCGCAAGGGTGCATTTTTCCGTGTTCAGCACCTTGCCGCGCAGCGGAAGGATCGCCTGGTAATGCGAGTCCCTGCCCTGCTTGGCGGAACCGCCGGCCGAGTCACCCTCGACCAGGAACAGTTCCTTGATGCGGGAGTCTTTTGTCTGGGCCGGTGCCAGTTTGCCGGAGAGGACTTTTTCGCCCTTGCCGACACGTTTGCCTTTACGGGCTTCCTCACGGGCTCTTCTCGCGGCTTCCCTGGCCTGGGAAGCCTTCTGCATCTTGCGCACCAGCATATCGGACTGGGTGCGGTTTTCCTCGAGCCAGTAGGAAAGCTTTTCGGCCACGACCGCGTCAACAGCATTCTTTGCCTGGGGTGTGCCGAGCCTGCCCTTGGTCTGGCCTTCGAACTGCAGCAGTTCTTCCGGCACGGAAACAGAAAGAATCGTTGTCAGGCCTTCCCTGACATCGCTTCCTTCCAGATTCCTGTCTTTTTCCTTCAGCAGTCCGTACTTTCTGGCATAGTCGTTGACAGCTTTGGTGAAGGCACTCTTGAAGCCCACTTCATGGGTGCCGCCGTCCATCGTTCTGACCAGGTTGACGAAACTGTAGGTATTCTCCTGATAGTCATTGGTATACTGGAACGCCGCATCGACATGAATACCGGAAGATTCGCCGGAAAACTGCACCGGCTTCATCAGCGGATTGCGGTCTTCATGCAGGTAATCCAGGAAGGCCTTCAGACCATCCTTGTATTTGAATTCCTCCGTCTGGTTCTTCTTGCCGCGTTTGTCATTGACAACCAGGGCGATGCCGCTGAGCAGGAAGGCTTCCTCCCTTGCCCTTTCGCAGACGATATCATAGCGGAATTCGGTCGTCGAGAAGATCTTCGCGTCCGGCTTGAAACGGACTGTCGAACCGGTGCGGCTTGTCGTGCCGACCTTCTCCAGCTTGCCGATCTTCTTGCCGCCGTTGCGGAATTCCATCCGGTAAAGTTCCCCGTCTCTGGCTGTCTCGACGATCAGCCATTCGCTCAGGGCATTGACAACGGAAGCGCCGACACCGTGCAGGCCGCCTGCTGTCTTGTAGCCGCCCTGGGAAGTGAATTTGCCGCCGGCATGAAGAACCGTAAAAATAACCTGCAGTGTCGGGACACCGCTGGCATGTTTGCCGGTCGGCATTCCGCGGCCTTCGTCACTGACTGTGACGCTGCCGTCATTCTCCAGGGTAATGGTGATCTTCTTGCCGTAGCCGTTTAAAGCTTCGTCGACAGCATTGTCCACGATCTCCCAGATCAGGTGATGCAGACCATGACTGTCGGTGGAGCCGATATACATACCGGGTCTTTTGCGTACCGCCTCAAGACCCTCTAAAATCTGAATACTGCTGTCATCATATCTTTCACTCATTTGCATCTCCAACTAACTGATAAATTATAGCAAAAAACAGCCTTTGTTAAAAGCATCGGCCGGCAATTAATTATTGCCTGAAAACGTCAGTTTCATGCAGTTTTTCTTTCTCTTTCAAACCGTTCCGGAAGCGGACGGAACAGGAACCGGAAATACCGTATTCCATTGCCGGAATCATGATTTGCAAACACAAAAAAATAGACATATATTATAATGTTTATAGTTGAACAATACTATTATTCATAAGCAGGAGGACGCTGGTAAATGACAGACAAAGACAAACTGAATGAAGAAGCGGTTTTCAGTCAGGAATTGGCAGAAGACGAAATGGATGCCGTCAGCGGCGGCGCAAAAGCACCTTACTATCTTGGCTGTGAAGAATCCTCACAGCGCTGGATTTACGCTTACAACTTTCCAAACTGTGCATCGACTGTTGAAGAAGGAAGCTGGTGCTCAAGCACTGATGCGTGTGCTTTGACAGCGATTGTATACAGAGGCATGGAAGAGTGCAGCAAAGCCTGGAAATAATACCGTCATATAGAAAATCAGGAGATAGAACATGGAAGAAAACAAAAATATCGGAATTTCCGCACCGGAAGAACTGAGCGATGAGGATCTCGAGAGAGCGGCAGGCGGCTGTCTGTTCAGCCACACAATGGAATTCAAATATCAATTTGAACTTGACAATGATATGGGAAAGAAATACAGGTGGATGAGATGCAAGGACTGCGGTCATGATGCGTTTTACAAGTACTATCCTGGTGAAGAAGCATGGCATGAATGCGGCCCGGATGAATACTTCTGGGCGAAATACAACGGCAATATCACCGGTCAGACACGCTTTATATGAGCATGCACTACGGCAGTGCAAACAGAACAGGAGAATGTGAAGATGGCAGATAAAATCGAACTGAATGAGGAATTGCTTGGCACGATCAGCGGCGGGACAACCCAGGAAATCGCCGAACTGAAAGAAGCAATTCTCGCCAACCCGAAACTTGCGGACGAATGGGACAGCTGCGCGGGACTGGCAGCCAAGGCCGGCAAACCGAATGACGATGCCGCCATTATCCATTTCATTTTCTATTTCAACTTTGGCCATAACGAAAAGCTGAGTGATGATAAGCCGAATGAATATGGCTGGGTGTTCGATCATGAGGACATGCTCCGCATGATCAGACAATACGGCAACCGGGGCTGATTTGTTTGACCAGTGCCTTTCCGGCAAATGCCAGGACGGCACTTTTTTCATGCCCTGCTTTCCTGTGTGGTAGAATAGAGAACGGAGGTTCATTCTATGAAAACAATCCTGGTAATTCTGATCAGTTACCTGTTCGGATCGGTGCCCTGGGCGCTGGTCATCGGCAAGCTGTTCTATCATAAAGACATCCGTCAGGAAGGCTCGGGAAATCTCGGTGCTTCCAATGCCGGCAGAGTCCTCGGCAAACACGTCGCAGTCATCGTCACGGTGCTGGATGCCCTCAAGGCGTTCTTCAGCATGCTGCTGGCACACTATATTGCCCCGGGCGCGGAAATCTACGCCGGTCTTGCCTGCTGCATCGGTCACTGCTTCCCGGTATTCGCCCAGTTCAAGGGCGGCAAGGCAGTTGCCACAAGCTACGGCTTCCTGCTTGGCATCGCCGTTCTTCTGACCCATGAATATCTGCTGCAGTTTGTTCTGCCGGTCGTCTGCTTCTTTGTCATTCTCTACCTGACGAAGATGGTATCCGTGTCTTCCATCGGCTCGCTGTTGATTGAAGTCATTGTCAGCTTCATCATGGTAAAGACAAAGGGAATCGATATCAGCATCCCCGTTGCCCTGCTGGTACTCTGGGCATTTGTGACCTACCGTCACAAGTCCAACCTGGAGAGAGTCATGAACGGCACCGAAAGCAAGATCAAATGGATGGGGTAAACAATGGGAAGAATTGAAACATTCAGCCTGTCTGTCGAACCGCAGACAGAATCGCCGCGGAAGATCTACGTCTACCTTCCCGACAGCTATGACAAAACAAAAAAGAAATACGACGTTCTCTATATGTTCGACGGCCACAACCTGTTCCAGGATGAAACCGCGACCTACGGAAAGTCATGGGGCTTCAAGGAATATCTGGACAGGACCGGTCTTGATCTGGTGGTAATCGGCCAGGACTGCAACCATACCGGCAGCAAGCGCATGGACGAATACTGCCCGATGCCGGCGGAACAGCTCTGGGGCGAAAAGCCGATCTATGCCGAAGGCGACATCACCGCCGCCTGGTTCGTCAATGTCCTGAAGAAGGAATGCGAACAGCGCTACCGCATCTACAAGGACAGAAAGCATGTCGGCATCGGCGGCTCCAGCATGGGCGGCCTGATGGCGGAATACATGATTGCAAAATACAACAGCGTCTTCTCCAAAGCCGCATGTGTATCCCCGGCCCATTACTTCTGCCTGAGCGGTATCCGGGATGTCATCAGGAACTGTGAATACGACGAAAACACACGGATCTACATGGATCTTGGCACGAAGGAAAGAAGCGGTGAATTCGAACTGATCGCTTCGATTGACCTGATTCAGGAATTCTGCCACGAATATGAAAAAAGAGGCTGCCATACCTGGCCGCATCTGGTCATGGGAGGATCCCATAACGAGGCAAGCTGGGAAACCGTGGTTCCCCTGTTCCTGGAATTCCTCTATCCCGAACTGTACAAATAGGAATCTCCTCTTGGAGATTCTTTTTTTGTTCCATCAGAAAAGGTGTCTGCAGACACCCTTGTGTTTTATACGATTTTACCCAGGACATGCTGTTCAAGATATCTGCCCATGCCGTCTTCCGTGCACGGATACTCGGTCACGTCATCGGCCATCGACTTGGAGATATCGCTGCCGTTTTCAAGACATACGCCCCAGCCAGCTTCCTTCAGCATTTCCTTGTCGTTGTCCATGTCACCGAAGGCCATGATCTCCCCGATCGGAATGCCGCTGCGCTGGCTGTATTTGTGCAGTGCCATGCCCTTGTTGACCCGGGGATCCATGAATTCGATGATGCCTGGCGATGTCATGATGCCGTGATACTCATCGCAGTCGACAGTCTTTGCGAATTCAGCAACCTCATCCGTCCGCTTTTCATCAAAACGGAACAGAACGTTGTAGTTCGGTCTGATACACAGGCGGTCGCTGTCCCCATCCGTGACGACCACTTTCATATTGTTCCGGGACATGGAAGCGTGGATCAGATCGTCGAAATACATCGTCACCATATAATCCTCTTCATAGATCATGGCATTGAGGCCGAGCGGCGACATCTTTTCGATGATCTCCTTCATCTGTTTTGGCTGCAAAAGATAGTAACTTTCGATATCCTCATGCTTTGAATCCCACAGCTGGCCGCCGTTCATGCCGATGATGATATCGAAATCGAAAGACAGTCCCCAGTTCTTCGCCCGCTGGAACATGCTGCTGTTGATCTTGCGGCCGGTGGAGAGGCCGAGAAGAATGCCCTTCTGATGCAGTTCCTCCAGGGCTGCCTTGGTGATCGGCATGATGCTTTCACCTTTGTTTACCAGGGTGCCGTCAATATCGGCGATGATTACTGTGACTTTATCGATCATATGTTTGTTTTTCCTTTTCTGAACCACGTTTATCTTAACATGCATCGCAGCTGTTTGATATTGTCCGGTTACTGAATCGCAAAATAATCGAGGATGCTTTCGAAAGCCGCAATATAGCCTGTTTTCAGGGAGGAAATCTCGACGTATTCCTCTCTTGTATGGGCGCCTTCGCCAAGATAGAAACCATAACAAAGCGAAGGAATGTTCATGGAAAGCGGAATGTTGCAGTCGGTCGATCCGGCATGCAGCGAAATTTCCCGGTCTGTCAGACTGCTCAGAATGGAAACGGCACGTTCTGTCATTTCGTCCTGGACTTTCTGTGCTTCTTCATCCAGCTCGCCGCAGGGACGCTCGCCTACAAGATCCACATTCAGTTTCACCCGGTCGTTGTTGTGATTATTGAAGATCGTCGCGAAGCGTCTGCTCATGATGTCCATGCCGCGGACGTCGTCTGAGCGGTATTCGCACAGCATTTCAGCATGCTGGGCAATCGTGTTGACCGACGTGCCGCCGCTGATCGTGCCGACGTTGTATGTCGTTTTGCCGAATTCCGGCACTGTGATGTCATAGATATCCTTGATGACCTCACTGAGACCGTGAATGGCATTGGGGTTGCCGAAGCTGCCGTAGGAGTGACCGCCGATGGTATCGGCGCTGACCCGGTAGCGGCAGGAGCCGACGGCTTTGTTTACGATGCCGTCAAGACAGCCGTCAAAACTGTAGAACCGTCTGATCCGGCTGCCGTATTTCTCGCAGATCTTCCTGACACCCTTCAGGTTGCCGAGACCTTCCTCGCCGGCATTGCAGACAAAGATCACACCGCCATCTTTTGTCCTGGCGGGATTCTGCAGGAGGTACTTGACGACCATCAGCATTGCCGCAAGATTCGCCGTGTCATCGCCGACACCCGGGCAGCAGAGATGATCCCCCTCTTCATGCAGCGGCAGTTCCTCCGTATCCGGAAAGACGACGTCGATATGGGCCATGAAAACGGTCAGGTCTTCTGTTCCGTTATCGGTATAGGGAAAGACGACATTCAGTGCTTCGTCGATATAGACACCCTGCGCTCCCCACTCTTTCAGCAGGCTGCAGCAGAATTCGGCTCTTTTTTCTTCGTGATTGCTCGGGGCGGGAATCCTGGCAATTGTCTTCAGCAGTTCATACGTTTCATCCGCATGTTCCCCGATGTATTTTCTGATTTCCAAAGGCAGCATAAATCTCCTCCTTTTCCGGGATTATTTTAGCACCCTTCCTCTCTGTCTTTCAGCAAAAAAGCAGTTCATGCGAACTGCTTATTGTTCATTGCGGTAGTAATTGATCAGACAGCCGTCCGCCAGGATCTGTTTTTCCTCCGGTGTCAGTTCGCCGAGAGATACCGGCAGGTCCCTGACAGTATCGCCGGTGATGACATAGGCTTCCGGCTTTGTGCCTTCCAGTAGAGCAGTGCGGATATTTTTCAGGAATACGTAACTGCCCTTTTCCAGCCACTTACCCTCTTTCGTCACAAACGGCAGGATGCCCCAGTTGATGCAGTTGGAACGGTACCGCTTGGTCGCATACTCGGTAGCGAAATTGGCAGCCGCGCCAAGAACACGCTGGCAGGAAGCCGCCTGTTCACGGGCGGAGCCGTCGCCGGGCTTGTTGGCATAGATGGCCGAAGCGATTGTATTGGCTCTTCCGTCGCTTTCGATGCCGGCCTTCCATAACGTCTCATAGACCTTGCTTATCTCAGGATCCAGGTTTCCTTCCTGTCTCCTCCTGTCTGCTTCCTGTACCGCCTTGGCACAGGAGACATATTCAGGATCGCGTCTTGACAGGGTGAATTCCGCCAGCCGCAGCGGGTTGGAACGGAACGAGGATGTCTCGCCGGAAGGAATCAGTTCGTCGGTCGTCGTTACCGCGTCGTCGATATGGCTGACGATGCGGATCAGAAGATCGTCTGTCAGTTCCGGCTGGGCCGGCCAGTCCTTGATGTTGGGACCGAAGCGCAGTTCGGTATCCGGTTCCGCTTTGCCCCAGCCGTTATAGACGCGCTTGTCATAGATGGAGGAATCGAAGTGTTCTTCCACCGCCGGGATATCTTCCGTCACGACATCGGTAGCCGCTGTCAGGATGCCCTGGTTTGCGGCAGTTGCGGCAATCGATCTGGCATCCATCAGTGCCACGCCGGCAATCTGTCCTTCGTTGGGCTTGGAGCCTTCCCGGTTGGGGAAGTTGCGGGTGGTATGACGGATCGAGAATTCGTTGTTGGCAGGTGTGTCCCCGGCTCCGAAGCAGGGACCGCAGAATGCTTCGCGGAATACCGCGCCGGCACTGATCAGGTCGCCGATCGCGCCTTCTTCCAGCAGTGCCTTGTAGGCCGGCATGGAATCGGGATAGACGGACAGTTTGAATTCGCCGTTGCCGGTATTGCCGTCTTTCAGGATGCGGGAAGCGGCGACGATGTTTTCAAAAACACCGCCCGAGCAGCCGGCAATGATTCCCTGATCGACACGGACGTTGCCGTCCTGATCGATATGCGATACAAGATCCATGCTGACCTTGCCGCCGAGCTGTCTGTTGCTGCGCTCCTGGGCTTCGTTCAGATATCTGTACGGATCCTTCTTCAGTTCGTTGATGGGAAGCGCGAAACTCGGATGCATCGGCAGCGCGATCATCGATTCGATCTGTGAAAGATCGACTTCGATGCAGGCATCGTAATACGCGCCTTCCTGAACGGAAAGCTTTTCGTAATCCTGCGGC
>CACYXJ010000039.1:1922-22362 GCA_902778375.1 uncultured Erysipelotrichaceae bacterium | reverse complement strand
TGTACGCGGTGTGTTGACGTCGCCGCCCAGCAGCATATCAGGTACGGAAAGACCTTTGCCGTCTTCCAGATACGCGCCTTCACACTGGTTGGCAGCTACTGCGCCGCCCCATAAAAAACCTTTTGGAAAGCTCATAATTATATTTCTCCTTTTTCTGTTACCTATATTGTATCAAATTTCCACTGTCAGAACAGGACGCATATGTGAAAAGAACATGAAAAAAGGGCATCCAAAGATGCCCCATAGGATCAGTTGGATGCTCCTTCGAGAGTGAAGTTGCCGAAGCTGCCGGTGAAGCGGCAGGCGTGCGATGTCCTGGTAAGGAACTGCACCGAACCGTCGCTCATGCGGTAGATCTGGCCGATGAAGCGGGCGTCATAGGAGTTCAGGTTGAACCAGCCGCTGCTGTCGGTATCCAGTTCGAAGATGACGGTGAAGCCGTTGGTGCGGTCGGAGAAGTAGGCGGTATTGCGGGAGATATAGCTGTCGCCGATCCCGTTGATCCGGACCGTGGAACGGGTGATCTCAGCCTGCCATCCGCAGGCTTCCAGTTCCGCTTCCAGCATCGCTCTGAGATCATCGCGGATCGCTGTCTTTTCTGCCTCGCTCAGTTCATCGGCATCGGTAATGCGCTGCGGTCTCGGACCGAGTTCATATTCCATCTCGGTGCTGCTGAGCATGTAGCCGGCTTCCTTCAGTGCTTCCTCGTCTGCCTCGGCAGTGATGAAGATCGAATGACCGTTGTATTCGTTGCCGCCGTAATGGTAGCTGTAGGTGATGCCGTATTCCTGCAGTTCATCGGGAATATAGAGATCGATGACTGCCGCATAGTCGTTGCCAAGCGTCCAGGATGCGGATACGTTGGTGAACGGATCAAGCATCTGGTATTCCTTCAGACCGCTGACGGTGAAGGTCAGCACCAGATCCTGCAGGTTGTAGTTTGCCTGTTCCGCGGCATCGGCGTCGAAGGTGCAGGCATAGACGATCTTGTCGCCGTTGTGCAGTCCTTCGGTACGGTCGAATCCGCAGTCGATACTGTCATAGAGACGCTGCAGGTCATCGGTATTCCGGCTCCGTTCGGCGCGGGAGGCGATTTCCTCCTCCAGCTGCTGCATCGCTTCTTCCTCAGGATGGAAGTTCTCCTCGTCCACCGTTCCCTGGCCGTCGTAGCCGCCGTAGTCAGGCGGCGAGATCTCGGTTGTCAGAAGGGTAAGATCCTGACCGTGAACAGTCTCATAGATATGGAACCCGCCGATTCCGGTCAGAAGCAGGAAACCGCATGCGAAAACGATCCAGGCGGGAACCGGGATCCGCTTTTTCTTCTTTTTTTTCGGTTCTGCGGCCGGAACTTCCTCCTTCCTGAGGAAAGGAATCTCGACTTCCGGCTGAACTTCCTTCTTTTCTTCTTCCATACTTTATTTATTACATGTAATTTGACTGGAAGTCAATTGCCTGCAGCACAAAGAATCTGCAGCAGGGGAAGTGTGCTATAATTCTGCATATGAAAATACTGGTTACCGGTTTTGAACCGTTCGGCGGCGAGGCCGTCAATCCTGCCTGGGAAGCTGTAAAACTGCTGCCCCATCATATCGGAAACAATGAAATCATCACCGCAGAAATTCCTGTCGTCCGCTACCGTTCGCTGAATATGATCGCGGATCTGATCGAGAACGTGCACCCTGATGCCGTTATCTCTGTCGGTCAGGCCGGCGGCCGCAAGGCGATATCGTTCGAACGCATCGGCATCAACTGCGACGATTATCCGTCCGCCGGCGACAACGAAGGCAACGCCCCGGTTGACGAGGAAATCGTCGAAGACGGACCGGATGCCTATTTCGCCACACTGCCGGTACGGAAGATGATGGAAGCCTGCCGCGCAGCAGGGGTGGAAGCCGAGATCTCCAACAGCGCCGGCACCTATGTCTGCAACCATGTTCTCTATGGTGTGCGCAATTACTGCAGCGAGAATCATCCCGGCATCATCAGCGGCTTTATCCATGTCCCGTTCCTGCCGGAACAGACAAAAAACAAGGAAAAGAAGTATCCCAGCATGCCGCTGGAGGATATCGTAAAGGGCATCACGGCAGCAATTGCCGTACTCGACAGGGAGGAAGAATGAACACTCTGCCTCTGCAATGGGAAACGATGAGCCATGACGAACAGTCGCTCTGGTTTGCCAGATACTGGCTGAACTATATCGCAGACGGGGAAGTCAAAGGCTTACGGGAGGATGCCCCGGAAGAAATCAAAAAGGCTTACGAAGCCTGGCTGAAAGCATCGTAGGAAGAACGGCGTGACCGTTCTTTTTTATAACCGTTACGGTATAATTAAATGAAGAGATAAAGAAGATTATGATCAGACTGATTGCCAGTGACCTTGACGGCACACTTTTAAGAAATGACGGCACGATATCGGCGAAGACCCTGGAGACGATCCGGCTCCTGAACCGGCAGGGGATTCTTTTCACCGTTGCCAGCGGCCGCGACTTTACCGGTGTCCACGGACTGTTTGCGCCTCTGCATGTCAGCTATGAGGCAATCCTTGCCAACGGTGCCGAGTATATCGATCAGAGCGGTTTTCTGGTCAGCACCTGCTATCTCGACAAATCGCTGGTCAAAGGCATCCTTTCCGTATTTGACAGTTACCAAGTTCCTTCGATGATGTTCACGACTGCCGGCGTATGTACCCACATGAAGGAAAAGGAAGGAAGGGAACGATACCGGCAGAGAATGATCCGCCGCCAGCATTACCGAAGCGAGGATATCGATGATCCGAAACTGGCCGCGACCATACCGGCGCTTTCCATGACCGGCGTGCGCTATCTCGACGCCCTGCTCAAGAGTGATACCGAGATTCTCAAGCTGGAATGCTTTGATATGAACAAGGATGAAATGGCACTGGTGGAAAAGGAACTGAGGAAATTTCCGGATATCGTATTCTTCTCCTCTGCCGGCGATAACTTCGAGATCACCGACCGGCATGCGACCAAGGGAGAGATCCTGAAGCGGCAGTGTGAAGAAAAGGGAATCGGAACGGATGAAGTCCTGGTGATCGGCGACGGTCTCAACGACCTCAGCATGTTCGAACTGTTCCCGCATTCTGCCTGCATGGCAAACGGTATGGAACTGCTCAAGGAAAAGGCGGAGTGGATCGTGCCGGCAGGGGAGGAAGAGGGCTTCACCGCCGCCATCCGACATTTTGTTGATTTGACTTGAAAACAAGTTGGCATATAATTGAACAGTACTATGCATAAAATCGACCGTCAAAAACTGTATATTATTCTGATCGTGCTGATCGGACTGACAGCATTCGTATCCTGGTGGCTGTTCCGCGACGTACTGCGCGAGATGCTGATTCTGGTGCAGAACGGCAACGAACAGGAACTGTCTGCCTTCCTGGCATCGCAGTCGGGATTCACCGGCTATGTCGCACTGTATCTTGTCAGTATCCTGCAGGTTGTCAGTATCGTTCTGCCCGGTGTTGTCTTTCAGATCGCCGGCGCCCTGATCTTCGGCTGGCTGCCGTCGTTTTTGATCTGCTGGGCCGGCTTTGTCAGCGGCAACGCGATCGTGTTCTTTGTTGCCAGGTTCTTCGGCCGGCAGCTGATGGACGCGGTGGGACTGGAACCGAAGGACGGCTGGCTGGTGGAAAAGATGAACAGCGCCGATCCCCGTTTCGTCACCGCTCTGGCCTGTCTTGTACCCGGTGTACCCAACGGTATCATTCCCTATGTGGCCCAGCGCGCCGACATGCGCCTGTACAGTTTCGTGATTGCCATTGCCGTCTCGAGCTGGCCGATCATTCTGCTGAACTGTCTGGCCGGTCACTTCCTGATGCAGGGCGAGTTCATGTATACCGCACTTGCCTTCGGACTGCAGATCGTGATCCTGATCGTGGTTGCCATGAACAGGGACCGGATCATGAATTTAGGGAAAAACAAAGCAGAGACGGAAGCGGAAGGAGAAACCGTAAGCGAAAGCTGAAGCACTGCGGCATGTATTAACAGCCGCTTTTTTTATGTCCGTTTTTCATATTCCACAGACCGGAATGATTCTTCTTTTATTCTTATCCGGCACATCAGGTGACTTTCCTTTCCGTACTCTTTTGCCGCCGATCCCTGTTTTCTGAATCCTGAAATGGTGTAAATGACAAGCGGGTGTGTGAATATGCACTCTTTTTACTGCCGCCGGTTCTTTAATGTTGTAGAATGAAAGTAATAATAAACACTTTTAAGGAGATAATAATCATGAGTGAAAAAGAACATTTCGGACAGCTGGATGTTGTCGCATTGGGAGAACTTCTGATTGACTTCACGGAAAACGGCATTTCGGAACAGGGTAACCCGCTGCTGGAAGCCAATCCGGGCGGCGCTCCATGCAATGTTTTGAGCATGCTGCAGAAACTGGGAAAACAGACAGCCTTTATTGGCAAGGTCGGAAATGACGGCTTCGGTAATCTTCTTGAGAAGGCCATTGTCGAACAGGGTATTTCCGCTGAAGGATTGAAAAAGGACAATGAAGTACATACGACCCTCGCACTGGTACTGAAACTGGCAAACGGCGACCGCGACTTTGCCTTCTACCGCAAACCCGGTGCCGACGTCAATATCACCGCCGATGAAATCGACGAAAGTCTGATCAAAAGAGCGCGCCTGTTCCATTTCGGCTCCCTGTCGCTGACCGACGAGCCGGCCCGCAGCGCCACGCTGAAAGCGATCCGCACAGCCGAAGAGGCGGGACTGATCATCTCTTTCGACCCCAACCTCAGAGAGCCGCTGTGGCCGACACTCGATGCTGCCCATGAACAGATCGAATTCGGCATGCGTCATGCCGACGTACTGAAGATATCGGACAACGAGATCCAGTGGTTCACAGGTCTCGATGATTATGATGAGGGAATTGCCAAGCTGAGAGAGGACTATCCGAACCTGAAACTGATCTGCCTCTCGCTGGGACCGGACGGCAGCCGTGCCTACTACAAGGATCTGCGCGTTGAAGCAGCACCGTTCCTGCAGGAGGGAACGATCGAAACAACCGGCGCCGGCGATACCTTCTGTGCCAACATGATCAACGCCGTACTCGACAACGGACTGGACGGTTTTGACAAGAAAAAACTGAAGACAATGCTGACAAGAGCCAATGCCGCGGCGTCCATCGTCACGACAAGAAAGGGAGCTCTGAGAGTCATGCCGACCGTCGAGGAAATCGACGCCTTCCTCAAATCCCGCAGCTGATCTGCAAAAGCCGGAGCAATCCGGCTTTTTTACTGCCGTTTATCTGTCATAATGGAAATATGAAAAATGACTATAAAATCGTTGTTGCGGATATCGACCGCACACTGCGCGACAGGAATGATCAGTTCGGCGACATCAACCGCCGCGCTTTACAGGAACTTCACAACCGCGGTGTCAGACTGGGACTGGCTTCCGGCCGTCCGCTCTGGCAGCGTCTGCTGACCCACGCCGAAGAATGGGGACTCGGCTTCCAGTTCGATTTCATCATCGGTCTCAACGGCGGCGAGATCTACGACTCCCGCAAGGATGAGACTGTCAAACTCAACCCGCTGCAGCCGGAATCGATCAAGGAGATCATTCTCGGCATGGCACCGGCAAAATGCAATCCTTTCATCTACAGAGAAGGCTACATGCTTGCCCAGTGGGACGATGAACTTCTGCGGGCAAGTGCCAAGCGCAACAATAACGATTCCAATATCGTCAAGGACATCTCCGAATTCTGGGAGGAACCGGTCGGCAAGATCATGTACCGCACCTACACCGTGGAGGAAATGGACACGGTTGTCGTGCCGCTGGCAAAGACGATCGAAAACGATGTCTACTTCTCCTTCAAGACAAGAGTCGACCTGCTGGAATTCCAGGACCGGCGCAACAACAAAGGCAATGCCGTACTGGAATACTGCAAGGCAAACGATATCTCCATGGATGATGTCATGGCCTTCGGCGATGCCGAAAATGATCTGGAAATGATGAAGATGGCCGGTTGCTCCGTATGTCTGTGCAACGGAATGCCGGAAAACAAGGAAATCGCCGATTTCATTACCGAATACCCGGCCGGGGATGACGGTTTCGGCAGATGGCTGTTTGACCATTACCTTTGAGGAACTGCAATGCGGTTCCTTTTTTAACAGCCTGTTTCGCAGACAGGGTAGATATGCTATAGAATAAACAGTATGAACAATACAACGACAAAAAAACATACCGTGCGGAATGTGCTTCTGATTGCTGTCGCCTGTGGTCTGCTGTTTCTGACTGTCCGGAAAGCAGGCATGCAGTCTGACAGGGAAAAATACATGGGGCACGGTTTCGAGTATATGAACGGCTATTCATCCACCGATTTCAGCGGCTACCATGTCTATGACGGCGACAAGCTGAATCTTCTGGATCATCCTGTTTCCTTCCATATAGAAAAGGAAGAGGACATGCCGGTCCTGGACGGAGCCGAGGCCTGCTATCCGCTGTACAATGCCATCGCGCTTTCCGTCTATGACAATATCGCGGAGATCGAAAAGGATATCTGGGCAAAGGCGGAGGATGAGATGGACGGCCGCAAAGCCGAACCGGACCAGGAACTGATGGATGTTTTTTACTGCAACGGGAAATATGTCAGCTTCACCAATACTGTCCGTGCTTATGAACGGCTGATCCGCGGCGATGTGGACATCGTCTTCGGTGCCAGACCTTCCGCCAACCAGCGCCGGAATGCCACCTATATGTACGAACAGATCGAAACGCTGCCGATCGGCAGGGAAGCCTTTGTCTTCTTCGTCGAGGAGGACAATCCGGTCGAATCGCTCAGCAGCGAGCAAGTGCGTGCCATCTATCACGGCGATATCACCAACTGGCAGGAAGTCGGCGGCAAGAACCAGGAAATCATCGCCTTCCAGAGACCGGAGGATTCCGGCTCCCAGGTCATGATGAAGTACTTCATGGGCGATGTGTCCCTGAAGGAACCGAAAACGTTCGAATACGATTCGGCGATGGGCGGTGTCGTCAAACAGGTCGCGCAGTACCATAATGAAAAAGGGGCGCTGGGCTATACGTTCCGCTATTTCCTCAATTCCCTGCAGCAGGAAACACATGTGAAAATGCTGAAGATCGACGGTATCGAACCTAGTGTCGAGAATATCCGAAACGGTACCTATCCGGTCATTGTCGACGTTGTCGCCGCCAAACTTGTTTCCAATCAGAAGGAAAACGTGACCGGTCTGCTGGATTTCCTGCTTTCGGATGACGGCCAGAAACTGATTGAAAACAACGGCTACGCGCCGCTTGCCGACAGAAATGCAGGAAGCCGGATCGAAAACGAACTGCCGGACAGTTACGAAGTCTACCGCGGCAGTGATGAAAACGGCGAGTGGGAAATGCAGGTATTCCCGCAGCCGGAAGACTATTGGGAGAGACTGTTCATTCTGAAACACGATGATCAGAGCGTGAAGGGGCAGATTGGAACCTATATCAATGAGGACGGATCGGAAAGCAGCGAATTATTCGATCAGCATTTCCTGTTTGAAATCAATGCCGTTATCGATGATGAAAAGATCGTCATTCAGGATCTGATCTTCAACGAATCAGACATCCTGCTGCCATCCGCAGGCACCGTACTGACAAAGGAAGAACAGTAAAGGCAGGTGAACAGTCACCTGCCTTTTCATGTGTGCTTTGGTTTTATTGTTATTCGTCGATCCAGCCATAGTGCAGACAGGCATTGCGGATGCCGTCGTTTTCCGCCGCATCGGTGACATAATCGGCCATTTCCAGCAGAGCCGGATAGCCGTTGGCCATGGCGATGCTTGTCCAGTCCTTTTTAAACATGACCATGTCATTTTCACCGTCACCGAACACCACGACGTCATGAATGTCGCCATGCAGGTATTCCAGCATGTCGCGGATCCCCTGATCCTTTTCATCATGCTGGTACCAGAAGTAATCGGCACCCATGCGGATATGGCCGAGCAGGTTCAGATTGGTCAGATTGTGTTCCTCGCTTTCCGGAATGGAGATATAGATCTTGTAGATATCCTCGAGATCATCATATTCGATATCCGGGCGGTAGATATAATTCGTCGGTTCCCGGCGTTCGCCGAACTGTTCCAGGAAACGGCGGTCACGCATGACGACATCGATGCTGTCGTTGACCGCCACCAGGATACCGTAGCCCAGATCATCGGCCTCATGGATGATGGTCAGTGCTTTTTCCCGGTCCAGGGGACTGTTTTTGACCAGTTCGTCATTAATGACCAGAGCGGCTCCGCCGTTGGCGACAAAATTGTGAATGCCGGCATCGTGTGCTGCCTTGATTGTCTTGTAATAGGCGCGACCGGTGGCAATGGCGACAAAGTGGCCTTTGGCTTCCAGCTTGCGAAGTGTTTCCAGACCGCTTTCCACCAGCTTACCGGTATGGATGTCAGTCAGGGTTCCGTCGATATCAAAAAAGAAATATTTCATATTTGTTTTCCTCGGCAAAACCATTATAACCTGCAGATAACAAAAAAGGGGACAGCAGGTGCTGTCCCCGATTATGTGATCAGTCTTTGTCTACGTAGACGTTGGCGTACAGTTTCTTTGTGTCACGCGGAATCTCCTGACCGGCTACATTGCGGCCGTCAAGGATCAGATCCACGGTACCTGCCGGCTTGTCGCCGCTGGCCGGTACTTCGGTGACTTCAAGGTCGAAGCCGTACTGGTTGGCAAATGACTGGAAGGCGTCAAGCGAAGAGCCCTGGCCCGGAGCAATTGCCTTTTTCTTCGGTGTGGTGAATGCCGAGCAGACTTCATTCGAAGATCCGCCGAGGTTCTCGTAGGCATAGAAGCCGCAGATTTCCGTTGAAGTATTCTCTGCCAGATCACTGAGATCCACATCTTCGACATTGTCGCCGGAAGTGATCTCGCGGATCGTCGAGCCGTTCTGCATGATGCGTGCCTTGTATACGACCGGACCCCACAGCATTTCCCAGGAGAAGAGCTTGCCACTCTCGCTGGAGACATCGAGCTTGCTGGAATCAGGATAGGCCGCCCATGAGAGGTGGGCATTGAAGTTGTTGTCGCAGGTTGCCGAGAAGCTGCTGAGAGCATCCAGCGGATCTGCCGACTGCGGAGCCTTCAGAGTCGCGAATTCGGATTTGACAAGTCCGGTTCTGACATATTCGGAAGGCATGTCCTCGACCGGTGCGGTATACGGGAAGAGGCCGACGATATGGGTGATGTCGGAGACACCTTCAGGTCTTGAGATACCTTCGGCTCCGTCCGGGTTCAGTGCATCCAGCAGCATGCTGTTGATGTAGCCCGGAATGTTCCACATGATCTTGTCCATCGACATGTATGTGCCTTCATTCGGTTCCGGCTTGTCATAGCCGATCCAGACACAGGTCGAATACTGACTGGTCTGGGCGACCATCCATTCGTCCTTGCCTTCGCCGACCGGAATACCGTATTCGAGACCGGAATCGCCCCAGTCGGTCGTACCGGTCTTGGCATATACTGGATACCATTTACGCAGAACGTTCATCAGGTTGCCCCAGTTGACGTCGACGTTGGACTGCAGCAGGGTACTCATCATATAAGCGACCTGCTCGGAGATGACCTGACGGTTGATATAGCTTGGCTCCAGCGGTTCCTGAAGGCCGCTGCGGTAAACGATCCTTTTGATCGTATGCGGTTCAATATAGTAGCCGCCGTTCATGAAGATGGCGTGGGCAGCCATCAGTTCCTTGCAGGATGCCGAGAAACTGGAAGCGCCGATGGCATACTGGATATCGAAGTAGTCGATATTGACATGCGAGAAGTTCAGGGAAGCAAGGTAATCCTTGACCTTGTCTTCACCGATCTCGTCGATGACATCCATCATGCACAGAATGGCCGGTGTGTTCAGCGACATACCGAGCGCTGCTTTCAGGTCCATCTGGCCGCGGTAGGATGTCGTACCGGCGTTGGTGAATGTCCAGGCACCCATCGATACCGGTTTGTCGGTAACGGTGTGGCTGGTTGCCCATCCCAGGTATTCCATGGCAAGGGCATAATCGAGGAACGGCTTGACCGTGGAACCAGGCTGGTTGTACTGGTCAGTGGCGTGGTTCAGAAGCATCGAGCCGCCGTCAGCGTAGTTGCGGCCGCCGCCGATGCCGACAATTTCGCCGGTGTGGTTGTCTTCCGAGATCATCGCGATCTCGACTTCGTCATCGAAGAATTCGATTTCGGTATCTCCTGCCTGGATATCCTCCATCAGTTCCTGGATATCGGGATCCATGCAGGTATAGATTTCCATCGATACGTTCAGCGGATCCTGGCCTGTGACCTTTTCCGCTTCCTTGATTGCTTCGTCGATGTATGCCTGGTAACGGTAGGAACCGTTGTTGTTGAACATGTGCATCGGATCGACGAGCAGGTCTTCGACCTTGACAGCTCTTGCCAGATTTCCGTCATCTTCCGAAATGTAGCCGTGATGGACAAGCATGTCGATGACTTCGTTGCGGCGGGCGGTGGCGTGATCGAGATAGTTGTGCGGGTCGTAGTAGAACGGTGAATTGACGATACCGGCAAGCAGGGCGCATTCCGAGAGATTCAGTTCCCATACGTCCTTGTCGAAGTACTGCTGGGAAGCTTTCTGGATACCGCGGATGTTGCCGATGCCGCCGTAGTTCATCTTGTTGACATACATCTCGAAGATGTCCTTCTTGCTGGATGTCTTTTCAAGTTCCATGGCCAGAGCGATCTGCTGGACCTTGTATTCGATGTCCTTGGTACGGCTGGTGCCGTCTTCATCATTGACGAAGTAGGTCAGCTTGACCAGCTGCATCGTGAAGGTCGAACCACCCTGGACATTGCCATGGGCGATGGTTTCGATAATGGACTTGGTGAAACGCGGGATATCGAAGCCGTTATGGGTGAAATAACGGGAGTCCTCGATTGCCAGGAAGGCATCGATCATCGCTTCCGGCACCTGTTCGTAATCCACATTCTCACGCAGCTGGGTACCGACGTCGGCGATCTGGTTTCCCTCGGCGTCGAAGATCAGTGTCGACTCCTGGGTGAAGAAGTTCTCCGGATCCATCTTCGGCTTGCGGGAAAGCCAGGTCGTAAGACCGATCAGGCCGACCGCCCCGAAGACAAGTTCGAAGCCCACCAGAATTGCCATAAACAGCGTCAGGAACTTGAAGCCGTGGAACCGCTTCTTCCTGGCGATACCGTCACTGTATTTCTTAGTTTTAGCCATTTGAGGATTTTCCTCCTTTTTCAAAATAGATTCTGTCGATGATCCTGAGATAATCGACAGGCTTGACATAGGATGACGGGATCAGACATCCGTTCTCCTGAAACCACTTGTAGGGGATGGAGTGTCTCGATGCCGTATTCCAATAATTTAACATGTTTTCGGCAGGAATAAAGTATGTTTCTTCAAATTGTGTCCAGCGGACGATGACAAAGGCGATGCCGCCATGCCGCAGTACCGCATCGAGATGAACGAGCTGGTGGGCATGGATCGATTTCAGCGGGAAGGAGGTTTTGGAAGCACACTCCTTGGCTTCGAAATCGATATAGCGGCCTTTGTAGATGCCGTTGTAGTCGGTCGTGCTGGGCATCTTGAAATATGCCTCGGTGATCCTGGCGGCGGAACGGCGGGGATAGTCGACCTTGGTGATCGTGACCGGCGTCGGTTTCTTGTGAATGACGGCGGTGTCCTCGCTCAGATAGAAGGCGTTGGTGGCGTTGATATCACCCTCCAGAGCCATTCCTCTGCGGCCTGCGGAAGTCACTCCCGCCGACCAGTTTTTCTTTTTTCCGTTCGGGTAATTGACTGTCATGGAATCACCTCTACACATTATACAGTTTGTTATGTAAATAAGGAAGATTTATTGCTTTTCATTCTCGGCGTATGGTATATAATGTACGTCGGGAGGCGAATCATATGGCAGACAAGTTAATACTCGATCCGCAGGCGATCCTTGAAAAGGAATTCGATATCGACTTCAAAGGCTACAATCCGGAACAGGTCGATCTTTTGCTTGATTCCGTGATCAAGGATTACCAGACATATCAGAAAATGATCCGCATCCGCAACCAGAAGATCGAAGATCTTGAGAAGACGAACGCATCCCTGCGGGCCAAACTGATCGAAGTGGAAGGCCGCATGAAAGCGCAGGAAGATGCCCGTGAACAGTACGGCGCTTCCAGCAACGTGGATATTCTGAAACGTCTGAGCCGTCTGGAAAAACAGGTTTTTGATACCAAGAACCGGAAATGATACAGCACACATGAGGCAGCCGCTGGTACGTCCAGAGGAAAGTCCATGCTCGCACGGTCTGCGATGGCCGTAGTGTTTGTGCCGGCCGAAAAAATAAGGCCGGGCATCCTTGACAGGATGACGGCGGACACGAACCCTAAAGGCTTATGCCCATGGCGGAGGTCCCTAAGGTGTCACAGTGACGGAGTCTGCGTGGAAACGCGCAGAGTGGAACGCGATAAACCCCTCAAGCGAGAAACCCAAATTTGGTAGGGGAACCGGAAAGGGCGAAATGAAGCCACGATCCGGCTGCATATGCAGAGATAAATGGCTGCCACGCGCTTTGCGCGGACAGAACATGGCTTATGATTGTGTGCATGTATGAAGAGGAAGGAATCTTCCTCTTTTATGTTGGCAAAATGACGAATAAGACAGGCATATGTGTTATACTTTCCTGTAGTGTGAAAGGAGATACAAGATGAATCTTCCAAACCGGCTGACGCTTCTGAGAATCGTTCTGATTCCATTGATCATTCTCATTTATCTGTTCCCGTATTCAGCCTACGGGATTGAACCGCACGTGTTCCATATCGGCTTTGTATCGCTGTCGTCGATCAACCTGATCGCCCTGGCGATTTATATCCTGGCGGCCGTGACCGATGCCCTGGACGGACATATCGCCCGCAGCCGCAACCTGATCACGACCTTCGGCAAGTTCGCTGATCCGATTGCTGACAAGCTGCTGACAACGACAATGTTCCTGCTGTTTGTCTCCCGCGGCCTGATTCCGGTCGTTCCGGTCATCATCATGATCGCCCGCGACACGGTCGTCGACGGCTGCCGGATGATGGCGGCATCCAACGGCAAGGTCGTCGCGGCCGGCATGATGGGCAAGCTCAAGACCGTCCTGCAGATGGTCAGCGTCGCACTGATCCTGCTGAACAACCTGCCGTTCGAACTCTGGAACATCCCGGTCAGCGAAGTCATCCTGTGGTTCGCGGCTCTGGTTTCCCTGGCCAGCGGCGTCCAGTATTTCAACCAGATGAAAGAAGATATTTTCGAATCCAAATAAAAATGCGGATTTCGTATGTTTGTTACCAATCTTATGATTGAGGAGGCTTATTCATGGCAAAAGAAACAAAAGTGAAAGAACTCACCGATGAGAAAAAAGACCAGCTGCTTCAGGAAGCCCTGAAGGCGATCGAAAAGGAATACGGCAAAGGCTCCATCATGCGCCTCGGCGACCGGGCGGAAGTCTCGGTCGATGCCATTCCTTCCGGTTCCCTGGCACTTGATCTGGCGCTGGGAATCGGCGGCTATCCGAAAGGCAGGATCGTCGAGATCTACGGTCCGGAATCTTCCGGTAAGACAACCCTGGCACTGCATGCCATTGCCGAATGCCAGAAGCAGGGCGGCAGATGCGCCTTCATCGACGCGGAAAACGCGATCGATCCGGTCTATGCCAAAAATCTCGGTGTTGATATCGACGAACTGATCCTCTCCCAGCCTGACTCCGGCGAACAGGCGCTCGAGATCACGGAAGTGCTGATCAAGAGCGGAGCCATCGACCTGGTGGTCATCGACTCGGTTGCCGCCCTGGTACCGCAGGCGGAACTGGACGGCGAAATGGGCGATGCTTCGGTCGGTCTGCAGGCCAGACTGATGTCGAAGGCGATGCGCAAGCTGGCCGGCGTCATGAACCGTTCCAATACAACGGCGATCTTCATCAACCAGCTGCGTGAGAAGGTAGGCATTCTCTTCGGCAATCCGGAAACAACTCCGGGCGGCAGAGCGCTGAAATTCTATTCCTCCGTACGCCTCGATGTCAGACGCGGCGAAACCCTGAAGAACGGCTCCGAGGCAATCGGCAACGCCACCAAGATCAAGGTCGTCAAGAACAAGGTCGCGCCGCCGTTCAAGACTGCGACAGTCAATGTCATCTACGGCGAAGGCATTTCCCACGCTGACGAAGTAATCAACCTGGCAGTTGAAAATGACATTATCTCCAAGGCCGGCGCCTGGTTCTCCTATGACGGCGAGAAGATCGGCCAGGGTTTCCAGTCTGTCCGCGAATACTTCAAGAACAACCCGGAATTTGCGGAAAAGGTGACACAGCAGGTCAAGGACAAGCTGTTCGCTGTACCGGAAACGGAAGAGACAAAGGCATAAGCAGAAAAAACAAGGCAGGGAATATTTGGCTCCCTGCCTGTTTTGTGCAACAATGAAGATATGAATAAGGATTACAAAACTTTTTACGCGCAGCTGACACAGCCGTACCGTGACGAAGGGGCAGTCGGGATGCTCAATACCTTCAATGATCTGATCACCTTCCTTTACTACGCGCTCTATCCGCTGCTGCTGATCTATATGTACAGAAACCACCGGCCGCTGTTTCTCAGATCGCTTCTGGTTCCGGCCGTGAGTTTCGCAATCATTTCGCTGTTCCGCATCTTCTTCGACCGTCCGCGCCCATATGAAGCCTATGACATCGATCCCCTGATCCAGAAGAGTTCCAAAGGCCACTCAATGCCGAGCCGCCACATCTTCTCCTGCATGGTCATCTCGATGACCGTCATGCAGATCTCAGGAACGATCGGCATCCTGCTGCTTCTGGCCGGCGCCTGCGAAGGCTTCATCCGCATCCTCGGCGGTGTCCACTATCCCGACGATGTCGTGGCCGGGGCAGTCCTGGGCATTCTGGCCGGACTGATCTACTTTATCTGAAAAGAAGTAATATATGCGACCGGATCCGTCGGTGAGACGGATTCTTTTTTTATAGGAAAGAAGACCGGCGGAAGCCATGTAAAGCGCCTTGACCATATACACTTTGAAGGACAGACGTCCGTTTTCACAGACGAAGGAATGAAAGCGGGTCACATACCATGATTCTTCGCTCAGGAAAAAGATTTCCTGCGGCACGCATGCCGGATCTGCCGAAAGACGGGTTTCAAAAACCGCTGCAGTCCGTCCCGTGGTATCAGCCAGAAGGGACTGCAGTTCCTCTTCCTTTATCATAATGACGAGCACCGGATCGAGCCGGAACGGATAACCGTAGACATCATCCTCTTTTATTGACAGTTCCATAGGTTAATTATACTGTCAGCCGGTAAATTCGTGGCATTTCCAACAAAAATACATTAGAATAATCTCATGAAGCAGAACAAGAAGAAACGCAGTCATCTTTTCGGATCCTTTATGCTGTGCTTTGCCATGGTGTTGCTGTTAGGTGCGGGATCCGTTTTTGAAAGAGCGGAAGCCCTGAAGGAGAACTGGACCATCTATGACGGCAGTCTCCGTTTTATTGACCGCAACGGCTCGATGGTCCGCGGCAGCTGGCTCGTGGATGACGGCGATTTGTATTATATGGGTGAGGACGGCAGTCCGGTTCACGGCATTGCCGAAATCGACGGCAAGACCTATTATTTCGATGAAAGCGGCCGTATTGCCAGCGGCTGGTTCAATGACCAGGGCAGGAAGTACTACATCAAGAACGGCAAACTGCTCACCGGCTGGCAGAAGATCGACAATACTTCCTACTATTTCGACGAAGACGGCGTCATGCATACCGGTTTCCTGCAGACACCGGAAGGAACCTATTTCTTCAACCGCGACGGAAAACTGGGATCCGGCTGGGTCGAGTATCAGGGAAAGGAATACCTGATCAGTGAGAAGGGTATCCTGACGACGAAGAGCTACATGACCGACAAGGAACTGGTCATTCTCGATCCTGCCGACGGTTATGCCCGCTTCAATCTGGCCAGGGAGGCATCCCTGATCACCGCCATCGACAGCGAAGAACTGCGCACATTCGGCGATGTGGAAATCAGCGATGACCTGATGAAAGCAATTGATAAGGAAATCAAGGCACTGTCCCAGGACAAGCACCAGGTCAGTTTTGTTGTCTATATTCCCGGCATCGGCGGCATTTCCTATCAGCCGCACAAAGTCTTCTATTCCGCCAGCACGATCAAGGCTCCGTATCTGGTTTCGCTGTATGTCAGGGACAGCGACAGTTACGACAGTTATCCCGGCTACTATGAAGACGCCCTCTATTATTCCGACAATCTCAGTTATACGACGATGTACGAACTGTACGGCGATGACTGTCTGCAGGCTGCCGCAGCCCAGGTCGATGTCCGGCCGGAACTCTTTCATGACTACTACGCCGACTACTGTGCCGGCGATCTCGCCAAACTGTGGCTGTATAACTACGGTGTGATCAACTGCTTCGGACTGCCGGAGGATCTGATTGACTGCATGCAGGAGACGGAAGTCTCCGCCATCCGCAAAAGCACCGGCGGTCTCAAAACCCAGACCAAGGCCGGATGGTACGACCAGGAAGACGGCATGTCAGCCAATGACGCCGGTATCGTATATACGAAAAACGGTCCGTATATCATCGCTGTCATGTCCGACCAGCCGGGTGATACCGATGTTCTGGTCAAACTGATCACCGCCCTGCACAAGGCGATCCTTACCAATATGGAATGATCCGGAAATCAGGTGAACGATATGTATTATGTCCAGGATGGAACAACACGCTGCGGACTGTATGAATGTGTCCGCTGCCATGAGCGTTTTCTGGATGAGCGCATCGGTCCGAAACTGGCCTGTCCGGCCTGCGGCGAACAGGTCGTCGACATGGAAATCGGACCCGATGATGAAATGCCGGCGGAAGCGGAAGAAACCGCTGTCCTGCAGGAAATCATCGAAGGCGCGGAAAACGTCGAAAAATACGATACCCTGCTTTCGCTGGCTGTGACCGGCGGAAGCTATGACTGGCTCTAGGAGCAGGACGATGACGCAGAGAGAGCGGATGAAGCAGGGGCTGGTCTATGACCCGTCCGATCCGGACCTGATGGAAGAGCAGGCGGCAGCTGTCGCCCTGCAGAACGAATACAACGCCACAGGTCCCTATGACACGGAAAAAAGAAGAGAACTGCTGAAAAGGATGCTGGCGGAATGCGGTGAGCACTGTCATCTCGAACCGCCGTTCTATGCCAACTGGGGCGGAAGGCATCTGCATCTGAAAGACAATGTATATGCCAACTTCGGCCTGACATGTGTGGATGATGCCGAAATCTATCTCGGCAACAACGTCATGTTCGGTCCCCATGTCATCCTGACCACCGCCAATCACCCGATCGATCCGGAACTCAGAAGGAAAGGGTATCAGTACGCCAAGGATATCGTCATCGAGGACAATGTCTGGATCGGTGCCAATGTGACTGTCCTGCCCGGTGTCCATATCGGTGAAAACAGTGTCATCGGCGCCGGCAGTGTCGTTACCAGAGATATTCCGGCCAATGTCGTGGCGATGGGAATTCCCTGCCGTGTCAAGCGTCAGATCACGGAAGAAGACCGGAAAACCTACGATGGCGGCAAGCCTCTGGAACTGTGGTACTGACCGTAAAACAGTGTTTCGCGAACCGGAAAAACATCCGGTTTTTTCTTTTTCTGCAGTATTTCCGGCTTTTTCTCTGTTTTGTCTGAAAGCCGGCGGGAATGCTTGAGAAATGGCAGGGTATTCGCTATAATAACCGGGATGGGTTGTCTCATCAGACAATAACAACGAAATAGGGAGGGAAAATTATGTCAAATCCGATTTTCGTCCTGTTCGCTGGTCTTGTAGGTGTTGCAATCGGTGTGGTCATCATGCTGATTGCCGGTAAAATGGGTCTCGACCGCTCCAAGGAAAAGTCCCAGGATATTCTTGATGAAGCAAATTCAAAAGCGGAAACCATGATCCGTCAGGCCAGTCTTGACGGCAAACAGCAGGTTTACGAAATGAAACTTCAGGCTGAAAAGGAAATCAAAAATCAGCGTGATAAGATTCAGCAGACTGAAAACAAACTCGTCCGCCGCGAGGACAGTCTGAATTTCCGTGAAGAGAATCTTGTACAAAAAGAAAAGAAAATCAGCGATAAAGAGAAACAGGCTGATTCCAAACTTGCAAATCTCAGCAAAATGGAGGAAGAACTCAGGCAGAAGATCAACGAAGAGGTCCTGGTGCTGGAAAGAGTTTCCAACATGTCCCAGGAGGACGCCAAGAAGGAACTCATGGAAATCGTTGAGAAGCGCACTGAAAAGGAAATCGCAGCCTACCTGCATGAACAGCAGGAGGACGCCGAAACAAAAGCAGCAGAGAATGCCCGCAACATCATTTCTCTGGCCATCCAGAGATATGCCCAGGAAGAGACGATCGAGCGCACTGTCGCCACTGTCACTCTGCCGAGCGAAGAGATGAAGGGCCGCATCATCGGCCGTGAAGGCCGCAATATCAAGGCGATCGAGCAGGCTACCGGTGTCGATCTGATCATCGACGACACACCGGATATCATTACCGTTTCCTGCTTCGACCCGATCAGAAGGGAGATTGCCAGACAGTCTCTCGAGATCCTGATGAAGGACGGAAGGATCCAGCCCGGCCGCATCGAGGAAGTTGTTGAAAAAGTCACCAAGGAACTGGAAGACACGATCTTCAAGATCGGTAACGACGCCATCTTCAAGCTCGGTATCGGCCGTATGAACAAGGAACTGATCCGTCTCCTCGGCCGTCTGCGCTTCCGTTACAGCTATGGCCAGAACGGTCTCGAGCATTCCATGGAAGTCGCCACTTTCGCCGGTATGATGGCCGCCGAACTCGGTCTCAACCAAGTGCTGGCAAAGCGTGCCGGTCTGCTGCATGACATCGGCAAGGCACTTGACTTCGAACAGGAAGGCTCGCATGTCGACCTCGGTGTCAAGGTTGCCAAGAAGTACGGTGAAAACGACATTGTCGTCAATGCCATCGCATCCCATCATGGGGATACCGAACCAAGCGATATCATCGCTGTCATCGTGGCTGCTGCCGATACCCTCTCAGCTGCCCGTCCGGGTGCCCGCTACGAATCGATGGAAGGCTATATCAACCGTCTTGAATCGCTGGAGAAACTGGCCGGCGAATTCGAAGGTGTCGAAAAGGCATTCGCCATCCAGGCCGGACGCGAAGTCAGAGTCCTGGTCAAGCCGGAAGTCGTCGACGATATCACGATGGTCAAGATTGCCCATGATATCCGCGAACGCATCGAAAACGAACTGACCTATCCGGGCCAGATCAAGGTCACCCTGATCCGCGAAGTAAGGGTTCAGGAACTGGCAAAATAAACATGAAGAACACCTGCGGGTGTTCTTCTTTTTTCTTTTCCTGTTTCAAATGACCGCGGGTGCTTTTCATGTTATGATATGACCATATAGATAGAGCAGGCAGCAAACTCTATCGGAAGGGTTTTTTTACAATGAATATCCTGTTTCTGGGAGACGTGGTCGCCCGCAGCGGCCGCGAAGCCGTTATTGCCGACCTGCCGGCACTGCAGAAGGAATATGCGGCGGATTTTACTGTTATCAACGGCGAAAATGCTGCTCACGGCAAAGGTATTACAAAAAAGATATACAACCAGCTGATCGAAGCCGGAGCTGATGTCATCACGCTCGGCAATCATGCTTTTTCAAAGAGGGAGATCCTGCAGGATATCAACAGCTGTCCGGCCATGGTAAGACCGGCGAACATGGAACCCCTGCATGCCGGATCCTCCTGTGTCATAAAAGAATGCAAAGGGAAAAGAATCGCTGTCATCAATATCCTCGGCTCAGCTTTCATGAATTCGACCGGACATCCGATCCTGGTCATGGAAGAACTCCTGAAAGGCCTGGAAGCGGACATCATTCTTGTCGACCTGCATGCCGAGGCATCGAGCGAAAAAATACTTTTCGCCCGCTATTTTTCGGAAAAGGTCACGGCGGTACTCGGCACCCACACCCATGTGCAGACGGCCGACGAAACGATCATCAACGGCTGTGCCTTCATCACCGACACCGGCATGTGCGGTCCCTATGACAGCGTGCTGGGAAGGGACACAGGCGAAGTCCTCGCCCGTCTTCTCAACGACATGTCGACCTACTATAAACCGGCAACCGGCAGAGTCGTGATCTGCGGCTGCCTGATCGAGATCGACGACGAGA
Organism: uncultured Erysipelotrichaceae bacterium; assembly: GCA_902778375.1. Classification (GTDB taxonomy): domain Bacteria; phylum Bacillota_I; class Bacilli_A; order Erysipelotrichales; family Erysipelotrichaceae; genus Bulleidia. The sequence goes on along the minus strand of CACYXJ010000039.1, from coordinate 2,128 downwards.
CAAACCGTGCCGTGCGCATCACCCGTATTCAGAAACGGCCGGAATAATTCGCAATCCGAACTGTATTGAATCACGGTCAAAACCGTAATATAATTCATTTGAAGGAGGAAGTATCATGCCAGTAACAGTAAATAAGGAACTCTGCATCGGCTGCGGCGCCTGCGTAGGTGTTTGCCCGGTCGAAGCTCTCTCATTGGACGACGAAG
>CACYXJ010000039.1:0-1917 GCA_902778375.1 uncultured Erysipelotrichaceae bacterium | reverse complement strand
AGTCCGAGTGCAACGAGGATCTCTGCCTCACATGCCTCGCCTGCACAGGTGTCTGCCCGGTGGAAGCAATTTCTGAAAAAGAGTAAGCTATCATGAAAAAACCGATCGGTAAAATCGGTTTTTTTCTCGTTTACTTGCTGATATAATAACGCCTATGAACAGAAAGAAAGAGAACTATATTCTGCCTGATCAGAAGCTCGCGGCAAGACGCTCGGGGAAACAGGCCGACATCGAACGGGACATGTTTCATCTCGGCGAAGACGCAGCCATGCTCGGACAGGGAAAGAAATACTATATCCGTACCTACGGCTGCCAGGCCAACGTACGCGATGGCGAAACAATGGCCGGCATGATGGAACTGATGGGCTATACCCGCACTGAGATTCCCGAAGAAGGGGATGTGCTGATCTTCAACACCTGCGCGGTCAGAGCGGCGGCGGAAGAGCGGGTATTGGGTGAAATCGGTTCCCTGAAACCGTGGAAGAACGCCCATAAGGGAAAGATCATCGCCCTCTGCGGCTGCATGGCCCAGGAGGAAGCAATCGTCCGGAGGGTATTGGACAGCTACCGTCAGGTCGACCTGATCTTCGGCACCCACAACATCCACCGTCTGCCTGATCTTCTGCACCGTGTAAGCACGAGCGGCGAAAGAGTCGTTGAGGTTCTTTCCGAAGAGGGAAAGATCATTGAAGACCTGCCGGTGAAACGCACAAGCTCCTGCAAGGGATATGTCAATATCATGTACGGCTGCAACAAGTTCTGCACCTACTGCATCGTGCCCTATACCCGCGGCCGCGAACGCTCGCGCCAGCAGGAGGACATCATCCGGGAGATCGCTGAACTGAAGAACGAAGGGGCGAAGGAAGTCATTCTTCTCGGCCAGAATGTCAATGCCTACGGCAAGGACCTGAAGATCGAGGACGGCTTCACAAAGCTTCTGGAAGCGGCGGCAGAGACCGGCATCGAACGGATCCGCTTCTATACGTCCCATCCCCGCGACTACAGCATCACGACGATCGAGGCAATGCGGAAGTATCCCAACATCATGCCCTCGCTGCATCTGCCGGTGCAGTCGGGAAATGACGAGATCCTGCGCCGCATGGCCCGCGGCTACAGTGCCGGATCGTACAGGAAACTGGTCGACGAGATGAAGGAGAGGATTCCCGACATCACCTTTACCACCGACCTGATCGTCGGCTTCCCGGGCGAAACCGACGAACAGTTCCGCGACACGCTGGACCTGGTCGACTACTGCCGTTTCGACATGGCCTATTCCTTTGTCTATTCGCCGCGGGAAGGAACCCCGGCCGCGAAGATGGAAGATTCGATTCCGCTGGAAGTCAAGAAGGAACGCCTGCAGATCCTCAATCAGAAACTGTCCGGACATGCTTCCGCCAACAACGCGAAATATCTCGGTCAGCGTCTGAAGGTACTGTGCGAAGGCCGTTCGAAGAAAAACGAAAACATGTATGCCGGCTATTCCGAGCACAACAAGCTGGTCAATTTCAGCGGTCCGGAAGGGCTGGAAGGGGAAATCGTCGAAGTCGAAATCACAGCCGTGCACAGTTTCTCTCTGGATGGCAAAGCTGTAGCGAATCCTGTATAATATGGAAGAAGATTCAGCATCACTCGGAGGAATAATACTATGAGCAACGTACGCATATTTGCCCTTGGCGGTCTCGATGAGGACGGCAAGAACATGTATGTCGTCGAAAACAATGACGATATATTTGTTATGGAATGCGGCATGAAATATCCCGACGCTGATCAGCTCGGTGTCGAGATGATCATTCCGGATTTTACATATCTGAAAGAAAACCGCGAACGGATCAAGGCAGTGTTTATCTCGCACGGTCATGACGACGTCATGCGCGGACTGCCCTCGCTTCTGCAGGAACTGCCGAAGGTGCCGGTATA
>CACYXJ010000038.1 GCA_902778375.1 uncultured Erysipelotrichaceae bacterium | reverse complement strand
CCCTTTCTTTGCCATATACAAAAATCCTCCTGTACTGTCATTGTACAAGAGGATTTTTACCGGTTTTTTATAGCTGTCCATTTTCAATGGGGCAGTTCAAAGCACTGCGGTTTTTCCTTCCATGACACACCGGAGCTTCTCGATGAAATCCTGACGAAGCATCCGCAGATGGAATTCGTGCAGCTTCAGCTCAACTACCTTGACTGGAAGAGCAGATGGATCCAGTCGGAAGCCTGCTACAAGGTCGCTGAGAAACACGGAAAACCGGTCATCGTCATGGAACCTGTAAAGGGCGGAACACTGGCAAATCTGCCGGAAGAAGCGGAAAAGCTGTTCAGAGAACATGACCCGGAAATGTCCATACCGAGCTGGGCAATCCGTTTTGCCGCCAGCCAGCCGAATGTCATGGTCGTTCTTTCCGGTATGAGCAATCTGGAACAGATGGACAACAACACATCCTATATGCAGGATTTCAAACCGCTGAGCGAAGAAGAGCAGCAGCTCTGCTTCAAGGCGGCGGAAATCATCAACAACCAGATCACGATCCCATGCACTTCCTGTCACTACTGCACGGAAGGATGCCCGATGCAGATCTGCATCCCCGAGTATTTCTCGATTTACAACGAAGACATGCGGGAAGATCTTTCCAAGAAGGGATGGACGATCAATTTCACCAATTATGAGATCCTTTCCAAGACACACGGAAAAGCTTCCGACTGCATCGGCTGCGGACAGTGCGAAGGTGTATGCCCTCAGCATCTGACGATCATCGACTTCCTGAAAGATGTCGCAGCCCATTACGAACACTGATTCATCATTCAACAGGCAGCCTCACACAGGCTGCCTTTTTTCATAGGGAAGTTCAAAAAAAATAATTAACGTATAATGGTGGCATCACAAAGCATTTATCAGTGATTTCCTGATTTTATTCTTTTCCGCTTTCTTTGTTTTTCCGGTGCTGCCTGTTCTTCTCTTCCTCGGGAAAGTATTCCACGGCAAAATCCGTAAGTTCCTTGCTCGTCTGAATGTTTTTGTCAGCCCGTTTGTAAGCATCAGACCATGGGGCAAGTTCCATATAACCTTCGTCATATACCGTGCAGCGAGGCATGGTGTAATAATCGTCGTCAGCCTCAAAAAGGTGGCGGCCGCCGGCAATCAGTTCATCAGGACTTTTGTCGCCCATTGCATCCGTGCCGAGCAGATCGTATGTTTCTTTGCCGATTTCACACAGCTGATAAAAACCCCGCCAGCTCCGCTGGGCAGTATAAAGATTTCTGTCTTCGTCATAACATGCTTTCCATCCGAGTCCTGTTTTGAATTGCATCTGTATTACTCCTTTGAACTGTTTTACTTCACTGTTGGATCCTGCATTGCCGTCTTTACGAAAGAAGGCATGGCTTCACAGCACGGGAAGATATGCCTCGAAAAACCGGTGAATGCCGTCTTCTTCATGACTTCTCAGTATCTGGATCAGGATACAGCTGCCGGCCGGTTTCAGACCGCGTTTTTCTGCTTCCTGCAGCAGCGGCTGCATAACAGATGCGTCAAAATGCCATGAGCTGCCGCTGTCGATGATACAGTACAGAGCTTTTGCGGCATGAACTGTCTGCCCGGCGGAAATCTTTTCCATACCTTTATCCGCCATCCAGGAACGGATACCGAAACCCCATTCGAATTCACTTTTTTCCAGATCGCGGCAGTATGCCATCATGAAAGTCAGCTGCAGACTGCCCATTACTACCCGGCTGGCATTGATGCTGTCTTCATCCAACTTCAGATTGCGGCCTTCACGCTGGGAAATAAACAGGATATCTTCCAGCCAGCTCTCCTCGATGCGGTTCAGGTTTTCCGGGACACTTTTCAGTTTCTGGAGATAAAATGTCAGCAGTTCATTCATCCAGAAAAGTCGCTCCGCTTCCTTTGCGATTTCCTGCTGCCTGAGAGCAAGACGGTCCGTATACTCTTCCAGACTGTCTTTCTGGATCATCTGCCGGATCTCCTCGATGGAAAAGCCGTTTGTCTGATATCTTTTGCACTCAGCAATCAGATACATCTGATAATCGTCATAAAAACGATACTGATTGTCAGCGTTCACTTCCGGAGTAATGATACCTTCCTTCTCATAGTGACGCAGAGTTTCTCTTTTGATATTCAGTAGTCTGCATATGTCTTTCTGGGTATACTTCATAGGATTTTCGTGTTTTCTGTAATTAATTATAAGATACTGAAGCACATTGTCTGTAAAAAAACAAATTCTCTCTTGACCTGGTGGTTACCACCACCTGTAGGATAAAGATGAAAAAGAGAGGTGGAATTATGCTGAATATTATGATTACCTGTGGAGCGGGATTCTCCTCCAGCGCTCTGGTTACCCAGCTCAACAAAGATGCCCAGGAAAAGAATCTGGATGTAAAGTTCGAATACATGCCGTTTGATTTCGGCGGCCTGCGAAGTGAAAGCGGCACCATCGAAGGTGTGGAAATTGTCATGCTGTGTCCGCATCTTCAGCATGAATCCAAAAAGCTGGCAGCCAGATATCCGGATGTTCCGTTTTATGTCATTCCGACCCGTCTGTACGGTCTGATGTCGGCGGAAGACTTCATGGAGGATGCCGAAGATGCCATCGCCGGCTGGAAGGAAACCGGTATGAATCCGTTCACTTTCGAAGGTGAAAAAACAGCGATCCGCGTCATGCGCACGGTATCTCACCGCAAATGGCGGGCAAAGAATAAAAAATAATATATACAGAAGAATCACGGCAAAACAATTCAAAGAAGCGGGCAGTTAATGAGAGCCTGCTTCTTTTCGATTGATGCATTATGAATGCCAATCGTGCTGCCGGATCGTCTGCTGCTGTCACAACCGATCAGCTGAAGGAGAACAGCCGGGACATGATAAAAAACACCTGCCATCTGGTTATGACAGGTGAATCAGCATATCTGTTATTGTTGCAGGGTTACTGATTATAGTCTTCATTGAAGAACGAAGGAATCTCACAGTCAGACTGAATATGGACAACAGTCTGATTTTTTTCAGCTTCTTCCATTGCTTCGATGACTTCCAGCACATGGTATGCAATCTTTTCGTTTGCTCTGTGCCTGCGGTTTTCTTCCATTGCATGAACCATTTCTGCCGGTCCCAGGCCTCTGGCATTTTCATTGTAAACGCCTTCCTGTTTCAGTTCCTCCGGCTCCTCCAGCGTCCATCCTTTCGGCTGCAGAAGTTTCGGCAACTGTCCGAACAGATTCGGATTGCCCAGCAGAAGAACACCTTTTGTTCCATAGAGGGCAAAGTCTGCCCGGTCTGCCGCAATGGTTTCGTTGTTTTCCATCACTGTGCCGACAATGCCGTTTTTCAGTTGCAGAGAAGCTGCGATGACAGATTCGTTGGGTGTTTCGATTTCTTCGCCGTATCCTTTCGTGTCAGGAATATTGTTCTTTCTGGTTTTGTATGGAGCCTTTACGAAGGCACTGACACATTCCACCGAACCGAGAAGAGTGACGATCGCAGTCAGATAGTAAACAAGATAATCACGCAGGGCGCCGGCACCCGGCTGTCTCAGGAAGGGAAACATGGCTGTCAGGATGTCGTTGTTTCTGGTTATGGCAACGGAGAAGGAATGAATTTCACCGATCTTCCCGTCGTCGATTGCTTTGCGTGCTGTCTGGAACGCAGTGCCGAGGAACGTGTCCGGGGCGGAGCCGAGACAGAGATTTTTCTTTTCGGCGAGTTCGATCAGTTCCTTTGCCTGCTGTGTGTTTTCGGTGATCGTCTTTTCCGTATACACATGTTTGCCGGAAGTCAGCGCTTTTTGAATCAGGTCATAGTGGGAACCGACCGGTGTCAGGATGATTACCAGTTCGATGGATTCATCGTTCAGCATATCCTCCACCGTGCATGCCCTGATACCGTACTTGTCAGCTTTTTTCTGCGCGCTTTCGATATGATTTGCCGCGACACAGACCAGGTCAAAACAGTCAAATGTGTTTCTGAGGTTGGTCAGATAGATGTCGGAGATGGCACCGGCACCGATCACACCGGTTTTGATTTTTTTCATGATTGTAATCCTCCGGATGAATTCTGGTTTCTTTTCTTAATTATATACGATTCGTTCAGAGTCCGGATTGTCACAGAATATCTCGTTTTTTCTCGCAAGGAGACAGTACAAAACAGACCCGGACAGTATTCACAGCTGTGTGCTGTATGTCCGGGTCTACAGAAATCTTATACCATGTCTGAAGCAGGGGCTGCAGTGCAGGAGAAGAATTCATTTCTTTCAGTATGCTTCAAACACTTTGTCTTATTCGATAATCATTACCGTTTCCATCGTTTCATCCGCAAGTCCCTGGATAAATGCTCCGGAAAGACGGATCTGTTTCAGGTAATTCAGAATATCCGCGGAGAAAATCTCTCCCGGACGGATCAGAGGAATTCCCGGCGGTGAAATATCGATCATCCTGGCACAGACGCATCCTTCTGCTTCCTTCCAGGGAACTGACTTTTTCTTTGCGAAGAAAGCATCTCTGGGGGAAATCGCACTGCGGGCCTTGCCGGGTGGTTCTGCCATCTTCGGAAGAGGGGAGCCGGATGAATGATTCTCTGCAATGCTGTTCAGTGACGAAACAAGCATATCGATATCTTCCGGACTGTTGGCGTAGCTTACGATCGCAAGGATGTTGTTTCTGTCTGCCATTTCGACTTCCACGTTATGATCTTCAAACAGCAGGTCCTTCAGATCGAATCCCGTGATGCCCAGGTCTGAAGCACTGATGACAAGCCTTGTCTCATCGAGTCTGAAGATTGACGATCTGCCTTCAAGTTCCCTGCCGGCACAGCGCAGTCCGGGAATGGAATTGATCTTTTTCCTTGCAAGCCGGGCAAGTTCAAGAGCTCTGCTGACCATTTCCTTTCCATGGAGGGCAAGGTCTCTTCTTGCTGTGTCGATCGAGTTTAAAAGAATATAGGAGGGGCTGCTGCTCTGCACGATCTGCAGGCTATTTCTGATCTTGTCAATATCTGCCATCCTGCTTCTGATATGCAGAAGGGAGCTCTGGGTCAGGGCGCCGCCGGTCTTGTGGAGGCTCTGCACGCACATGTCCGCACCGTTGGCAATCGCACCATTGGTCAGCTGTTCTGAGAAACAGCAGTGTGTACCGTGAGCTTCATCGACAAGAAGCAGGGCATTGTGTCTGTGACATATCTCTGCCAGGGCACTGATATCGGAAATAACACCGTAATAGTTCGGGCTGGTTACGATCATTGCCCGGCAATCCGGATAAAGCTCAAACATCTTTTCTGCTGCTGCCGGATCGATTCCGCCCGGTATATCCCAGTCAGATTCAAATTCAGGTGTGATATATACAGGCTCCGCTCCGTTCATGATCAGTCCGCTGTTCACTGACCGGTGGGAATTTGCGTCAACGATGACTCTGTCATGTGGCCCGGCTGCGGACAGAAGCATGGCCTGATTGCCGCAGGTGCTGCCATTGACCAGAAAAAAGGTATGATCTGCACCGAAGAGTTCCGCCGCGAGTTCCTGTGCTTCTTTGATTGCACCTGTCGGACAGTGCAGATCATCCGTGATTCCTGTCTCGGTAATGTCTATTTTAAAAATATTGTCTCCGGCATATTCCCTGAGCAGACTGCCCGGACCGTTTTCATAACGATGTCCCGGCACACAGAAATAAGCGGGTCTCAACTTTGCGTATTTCATTGCCGCATCGAAGATGGGCGCTTTGTTCTGATCCTGATTCATGTTGTATTCCTCTAATGAATATTAACTGTGTGACCTTCCTCAGACCAGCAGAAAACCACGCCATCCGCGGCTCGAATAGTATGAGTCTGCTCCGTTGTGAAATGTGAATACTTCACCATAACGGCGTTCGCAGAACAGCGCGCCTCCTTTGCCTCGGATATTGTCCGGCGTCAGGATCCAGCTTGATGTTTTCAGATCGAACTGACCAAGCTCCTGCAGTCTTCTGTACAGAGTCTCGCTCAATAATGACACTCCCATTTCCTCAGCCTGCTGCATCGCATTGCCTGCCGGAGGATTCTTTTTTCGGCTTTGCAAAGCTGCATCATCATAGCAGAGACTTCGGCGGCCGGCCGGTGTTTCCGGCGAACAGTCACAGAAAATGAATCTACCGGTTTCTTCATCCATACCGATGACATCCGGCTCGCCGCCGGTTGCCTCCATTTGCCGGAGTGTCTCGACAGCATCTCTGTTTTCGTTCAGTCTGGTTTCAACATCGTCCCATGTGATATGAGGATGCCGTGACATATTCTGCTGAAATCTGTTTTTTAATGTTTCAATCATTTCCAACTCCTATGAACGGTTCGTTCAGCGAAACAGTCCGGTCCATTTCCTTTTCAGACTGCTCAGATAATCCGCAATATATGCGGGATCGGAAAACTCCTGCATGACATAGTCTGACGTACGGGTCATTGCGCCGTTCTCAGCACGGTCCCGCACCAGCCGGGTATATCTTTCAAGTTCGTGAAGGTATGCGTCTGCTTCTACTTTGGAAAAACAGTTTTTGTTTACTGCTTTTTCCGCCATCCGGAAACTGTCCGGCAGCATGTATAAAATCGTAACATCATCCAGACATTCCGTCCGGAGAGGGTAATACAGAATGGTATTCCAGTTCTCATTCTGTCTGTCAGTTTTCAGCAGTTCTGTCATAGCTGCATAAGTGCGGAAAGCTTCTTTACCACACATGTCCGATGTCAGAAAAGAGGAAATGAGTTCTTCGATCCACATTTTTTCTGTTTCTCTGGCAATGTGATAGCTTTCATATTCGCCGCCTTCACCTTCACGGTCCATATGGAAGCGATTCCCGTTGTATTTTAAAAACAGCTCTTTTGCCCGTTCTGTCATGGTCACCTCATAATATGTATCAATCATATAATACTGTTCAGCAAAACGGTATATTGCGAATCAGACAGAATCCGATCAGTCTGTGCATCTGCCGGTGGAAATACACATGCGAGCACTTTGGTAAATACACCGCTTGCAGGGTGTGATAAAATATGATTAATTAAAGCCGTTTGTATTACTGGTAAACGGACCATCAGGTTAAAAAGGAGGGATGATACATGAACGATAAAAACAAGGAAATATCAGTTCCGTTACTTGCATTTACTTTCTTCTACTCTGTTGCTATCTACATTCTTCTGATTGGATTCTATTTCTGGCACTGGCATAAGCAGGACCCGACCGCAAAATAATAATAGATTCCTGTCTGCCGGGAACAACAGGCACCATTGAAAACAGTCCTTCAATCATCATCATAACAGGACTGTTTTTTTGCTTATTCATACAGACTTGGCTTGCAGAGAATATCGTTGACCTTTGTCTCCAGCAGACTGGCGGAATATGACGGCGTGATGACACAGACTGTGTCAGCATTCCTGCCGGTACCGCCGATGCAGACGACCGGCTTTTTGTATGTGATCGCTCCGGCATCGCAGGCCATCAGTGAGATTTCGACACAGACTTTGACACCGGCCGAGATCATGCGCAGGGCATGGGCTACGATTTCCGCCGGATATACTCCTTTATAGACATTGCTTAAACCTCTTTCCGCTCCGCTGAGCGCATGGGCTGCCGTAACGACCGTAAACCCGGTATCAAGCAGCTGTTTCCGGGTTTCCTCGCTCATGGCATTTCTGCCTTTTTCCCTGGTGCCGTAGGCGTGGGATACGACAATGACTTTGTTGGCAAAATCCTTATCGGAGATGTATTCCGCAAACCGCAAAGCTGTGCTGCCGCTGGTGGTCGCCAGTACAATATCGGTGTCAAGTTCAACAGCTTTATCGTAAGCAATGGCGAATGCTTCGGATGAATTGTCGTTTTTCACATCAAACAGTTTCATAATTCTTACTCCTTCATATATGTTGCGATATCAGGTTCCGGTATATGCATGCAGATTTTTGCCGCAGATCCGGATTTATAAACCCGTTTCTTCATGCAGCTGTGTCAGAAAGTCCGCCATGAACGAATGACGTTTTTCAGCGATTTTCACTGCTTCTTCCGTATTCATTTCATCTTTCAGCAACAGCAGTTTGTCATAAAAATGCTGCAGTGTATCTTCGATTGGTCTGCCGTTTCTGCCGCCGAAGGCGAAAGTTCTCGCGATACCGATTGCCCCGATGGCATCCAGGCGGTCTGCGTCCTGAACGATTTTGCCTTCCATGCTCTCAGGCTGTCTCCCTCTGTTCTTACTGAAGGATATGGAATTGATGATTTCGCATATCTGTTCGATACGCTTTGGATCAACGTCCTGATCCTGCAGAAAGCGGCGGGCGTTGGCGTTGTTCTCGGTGTGGAACAGCTTATGATCGTCAACGTCATGAAGCAGAGCCGCCAGCGATATGACGTACAGGTCGCTTTGCGGGTATGCTTTCGCGATCTGCAGCGCGTTTCTGTACACTCTGAGCGTATGACTGACATCATGTCCGTCCGCATTGCCCCGGAATACCGTTTCAATATATTCTTTTGCCTTTTCGATTATGCTGTCCATATCACCACCGTTAATGCCGGCTTCATCCGGTCCGGCTTCTTTCCGTTCATTTTCTCCTGTAAAAGTATTATAGCGTACAGAAGGACTGTCTGATTCAGACATGCATACACAAGAAAAGTCCCGGCAGACACAGATGGTTCTGCCGCATCAGGACCGTTTGCCCGGATAGGCGGGATCATGCAGATACATTGCCCGGTATCCGGCGGGCGATATGCTGAATTCCTTTTTGAATGCCCGGAAAAAGACGGAATAATCACGAAAGCCGTATTCCTGATATACCTGGCTGACAGGCCGGCCGGTCCTGATTTCATCCGCGCATCTTTCCAGCCGTTTTTTTGTGATATAGCGGTGGACACTCATTCCCGTTCTGTCCAGAAAGATATGGGAAATGTGGGAACGGGAAAGAAAGAACCTGCTGCCAAGGGCTTCCAGACTCAGATCTTCATCCAGATTGGTTTCGATATACTGCATCATGACCTGAACCGGATCTTCCTGCTGTCTGAGTGTCTGCGGATGATCATGTTCATGAACAAGACGGGAGAGGGTCAGGATCAGATCACAGATACATATACCGGTAAAGTCATCACCGCCATAGCGCTCAGAGCGGTCTTCCTCGATCAGCCGCAGGATCTTCGACTGAATCAGGGAATACTCATTTTCAGTAAAATGGTGAATATACACACCGGCCTCAGCCTGCTCAGTCACATAGCTGAGTCCTTTCATGCTGGTACACAGTTTCCGGAAATAAGCAGCCGAAATCCAGAAGACATAACGGCAGTAGGATTTCTCACTGTTTTCCGTCACTGCCCGGTGCAGTGTGTGTGGCGGCACCACGACAGCATCGCAGTTGGAAAGGGGAAATCTTTCGCCTTTGATTTCCATTTCGATCTTTCCGGAAACCGGGAAATAGAATTCATAATAATCATGACGGTGTTCAGCGACACTCTGAAAATGAGAATCGCTGTAATAAAAGATTTCGTAATTCTCTTTCCGCATGTTCTGACGGCGGTCAAAGTCGGAACGGTATTGTTTTTTCATAATTTCAAATTAGCACAAAATTTGCAATGTAATCAACAAATTGCACAATGTAAATCAAATCGCTTTCAGCCCACAATAGAGATAGATAAAAAACGAAAAAGGAGAACCTTTATGAAAATGACATTGCGCTGGTACGGGTCGAAGTTTGATACCGTTACCCTGGAACAGATCCGTCAGATTCAGGGTGTGACCGGAGTCATTACCATGCTGTATGACAAGCAGCCGGGCGATCTCTGGACAAAAGAAGAGATCCGTGCCCTGAAAAACGAAGTGGAAGCAGCCGGTTTAAAGATCGAAGGCATTGAAAGCGTCAATGTTTCCGATGCGATCAAGACCGGTTCCGCTGACCGGGACAAAGACATCGAAACCTATATCGAATGTCTGCGAAACCTTGGTGAAGAGGACATTCATCTTGTCTGCTACAATTTCATGCCTGTCTTCGACTGGACGAGAACCGAACTGGCCAGAAAGAGGGCAGATGGCTCGACTGTCCTTGCCTATACCCAGGAGGCAGTCGACAGTATCGATCCAGAACAGATGTTCGACTCTATCGCTTCCGACATGAACGGAACCGTAATGCCGGGCTGGGAACCGGAAAGAATGGCCAGGGTAAAGGAACTCTTTGAACTCTATAAAGATATTGATAACGAAAAGCTTTTTGCCAACCTGGTTTACTTCCTCGAGAAGATCATGCCGGTCTGCAATGAATACGACATCAGGATGGCGATTCATCCCGACGATCCGGCCTGGAGCGTCTTCGGACTGCCGCGCATCATCATCAACAAGGAAAACATTCTCCGCCTGATGAAAGCCGTTGATGACGTTCATAACGGCGTGACATTCTGCTCGGGTTCCTATGGCACGAATTTGAACAATGACCTGCCGGATATGATCCGCTCCCTGAAGGGCAGAATTCATTTCGCCCATGTCAGGAACCTGTATTTCCATTCACCGACCAATTTCGAAGAAGCTGCCCATCTTTCCAGTGACGGCACCTTCGATATGTATGAAATCGTCAAGGCATTGTATGACATCGGCTTCGAAGGACCAATCAGACCGGACCACGGCCGCATGATCTGGGGCGAAGTCGCGATGCCGGGTTATGGATTATATGACAGAGCTCTTGGTGCAGCATACATCAACGGACTCTGGGAAGCAATCGACAAAGCAAGCACAAGGGGGATCTGAAAATGAAAAAGAACGTACTGAATACTGACCTGAGCGGCAAGGTGGCAGTCGTCACCGGAGCCGGTGGTGTTCTCTGCTCCGTCATGGCGAAAGACCTTGCCAGAGCAGGTGCCAAAGTCGCACTGCTCAACCGCACTTTTGAAAAAGCAAAAATCGTCGAGGAAGTGATTCTAGCCGAAGGCGGCATCGCCAAAGCATATGCATGCAATGTTCTGGATAAGAACATGGTGGAGGAAACAGCAAAGCAGGTCGAGGCGGACCTTGGCCCGTGTGACATTCTGATCAACGGCGCCGGCGGCAACAACCCCCGCGCAACGACGGATAAAGAATACTACGAACCTGGTGATATCGATTCCGATGTCAAAACGTTCTTCGATCTGGAGGAAAGCGGTGTGGAGGCAGTCTTCAATCTGAACTTCCTCGGCACCCTGATTCCGACCCAGGCATTCGCAAAGCAGATGCTCGGCCGCAAAGGCTGCAGTATTCTGAATATTTCCTCGATGAACGCGTATACACCGCTGACCAAGATTCCGGCTTATTCCGGTGCCAAGGCGGCCGTATCCAACTTCACCCAGTGGCTGGCCGTCCATTTCTCAAAAGAAGGCATCCGTGTCAACGCGATCGCTCCGGGTTTCTTCGCAACCGCCCAGAACAAGTCGCTGCTCTTCAATGAAGACGGCACCCCGACACCAAGAACGGGAAAGATCCTGGCCGCTACCCCGATGGGAAGATTCGGCGACAGTGAGACGGAACTGTCCGGCGCGCTGCTGTTCCTGCTGAATGATGAAGCAGCTGGTTTCATTACCGGTGTGACGCTGCCGGTTGACGGTGGTTTCTCCGCATACTCAGGTGTATAAGGAGAGTTGAGATGAAGAAGTTTATGGATCAGGATTTCCTGCTCAGCACGGAAACAGCGAAGCATCTTTATCATGATCACGCAGCGAAGATGCCGATCATCGATTATCACTGTCACTTAAGTCCGCAGGAAATCTATGAAGACAGAACCTTTGATACGATCACCCAGGTGTGGCTCGGCGGCGACCATTACAAATGGCGTATTATGAGGGCCCATGGCGTGGAGGAAAAATACATCACCGGTGACGGCGATGACAGGACAAAGTTCCAAAAATGGGCGGAAACGGTCTCCATGGCCATCGGCAATCCGCTGCACCACTGGTCGCATCTGGAACTGAGAAACTATTTTGATTACCCGGGAATTCTCAACGAAGATACTGCTGATGAGGTATATGATCTCTGCAATGAAAAGCTGAAGACCATGTCCGCGAGAAAAATGATCGAGATGTCCAATGTGACGCATCTCTGCACGACCGACGATCCGGTTGATGACCTGCACTGGCACCGCCTGATCAAAGCGGATGAATCCTTCAAAGTCACCGTCCTGCCGGCATGGCGTCCGGACAAGGCGATGAATATCGCAGCGGACACATATCCGGAATATATCGCAAAGCTTTCCGAAGTGTCCGGCATTCAGATCGGAACGTATAAGAAACTGATGGAAGCGTTACGGCTGCGGTTGGATTTCTTCGCGGAAAACGGCTGTACTGTATCTGATCACGGCATGGATGACGTGGCGTATGTTCCGGCTGGCGAAGAGGAAATCGAAGCCATCTTTGCAAAGAGACTGGCAGGAGAGAAAGCATCGGCACTGGAAACAAGAAAGTTCCGAACCGCATTCCTGACGGATCTTGGCAGAGAGTATGCGAAGCGAAACTGGGTCATGCAGCTGCACTACGGTGTTATCCGCGACAACAATAAAAAAGTATTCCGAGCACTCGGACCGGATGCCGGCATCGATTCCATCGGCACTTCCGCACCGATGAATGAACTGGCATATTTCCTCAACGGTCTTGCCGAAACGGATGAACTGCCGAAAACGATCGTCTATTCTCTCAACCCGAACGACAACACGGCAATCGAAACGATTCTCGGCTGTTTTCAGGAAGGACCTGCGGCAGGCAAAATGCAGCACGGTGCTGCCTGGTGGTTCAATGACCACAAGCTGGGCATGATCGACCAGATGACCTTGCTGGCCAACGAAGGAATGCTGGCGGACTTTGTCGGCATGCTGACGGATTCCCGGAGTTTCCTCTCCTATGCAAGACACGAGTATTTCAGAAGAATTCTCTGCGATCTGATCGGCGGATGGGTGGAAAACGGTGAGTATCCGGATGATGAAAAAGCCCTGAAGAGAATCGTCGAAGGAATCTGCTACAACAATGCGAAAAGGTATTTTGAATTCTGACAGCCGTCAGTATACGGCAGTAGATAATGGGAATAAAAACCAGGGAGGCCGGTTCATTCCGGACCTCCTTTTTCTGTCTTTCCAAAGCCTGTAAAGTGTAATGGCGGAAAAACTGCAGCCTGCCTCTCATTTGGTAGAAATAATCACATGATAAAGCGCTTTCATCGTATAATACATGTATAAAGTAAAGGTGTTTTTTTATGTCTGAACATAAACAATATGACGTGATCTGTGCCGGCATTGCGACGTGGGATACGCTTTTCACCGGTGTCGACAGAGATCTGATGGAAATCGACGGTATTCTTGCCAAAGGTTATTTTGCCGCTTCCGGCGGTGATGCCGTCAACGCCGCCATCAGTATGGCAAGGCTGGGTCTCAGGACAGCCATCTGCGCGGCTGTGGGCAAGGACAGCGCGGCTGTTCTTGTCAAAGGCGAACTGGAGCGGGATGGCGTGGATTGTGCCCATCTGTATGAAAGCGAAGATGCCCATACCGCTTCCCCGGTTCTGCTGATCGACGATGAAGGCGAGAGGCATATCATCCGGGTGCCGGACAACGGCAATCAGTTTTTCACCGAATCGATGGTGAGCGATGCCCTGCTCGAAAACAGCCGGCATCTGCATCTCGCCAGTGCCAACGTTCTGCGTTCGCTGGATGGAAAACCGCTTGGCAGACTGTTTGCCAGAGCGAAGGAAAAGGGACTGACAACTTCACTGGACGCCTCCTATGACCGCAGCGGCAATTGGATGAAGAATATCGAGGACGCACTGCAGAACTGCGATATCTTCATTCCCAGTCTGCAGGAAGCAGCCATCTATGCGGGCAGTGATGACCCGGAGAAGATCTGCCGGTTCTTTTCGGCTTATCCGATCAAGATTTTCGGCATCAAGCTCGGTGAAAAGGGCGTGCTGGTCACCGACTTTCATCAGACCTGGAAACAGGGGACTTTATATCACGGCACACCGGTAGATACGACCGGTGCAGGCGATGCGTTTCTGGCCGGTTTTGTCAGTGCCTGGCTGAAAGGCTATGACATTCCTTCCTGCGCATCTCTCGGCAGTGCCCAGTCATATTCCGTGCTGAAAGCACCGGGTGCCAACCGGTCAGCCGGAACCTGGGAAGACGCGCTGCGCCTTCTTGCCGCAAACGATATCATTCTGCAGAAAAGAAACGTGTGAGGATCTTTTATGAAAGAACTGCTGCATCATCTTTTGAAAAACATGGAACTCTCTGTCGGCAACGGTGAAAACTACTTCACCATGAGCCGCGGCAGTTTCCGCTACCGCCGCCTGATCCGCTGGCGCCGCCGTCTGTACCTCTCCGGTTACGAAGAAAATGAAACGGGCTTCACGCTCACATTTCATGACCGGAGGGACAAGGAAAACTATGTGATCGACATCACCATGGACAATGGCCGCTATGATGTGAGGATGCGCTCCCATCCCGGCAGTGTCAACCGTTTCTGGATCTCCTATCCCTCAGAAGCGGACGAACATTTCTACGGCTGCGGCGAGACCTATTCGACCCTTGATCTGAAAGGGGAAAAAGTCCGTATCTTCGTGGCGGAACATCAGAATACCAGACGCATTACCAGAAAACTGGTCAGGGACACCCTGATCGGTCATGATCCGGAAAAAGACCTGGCATTCTCGGAATATGAATCCTATTATGTCCAGCCGACCTTCGTCTCATCGCGGAAATATTATCTCCATGCCGATACGGTCACCTATGCCGAATTCGATTTCAGCCGCAAGGACCGTGTCACCCTGATGTTTCAGGAACGGCCCGTCTTCCATATGGAGGCAGGAAAGGATTTCGCAGAGGTATCGGAAAAACTCGGTGCCCTGCTGGGTCATTACGGCAGACTGCCGGAATGGCTCTATGACGGCGTCATCCTTGCCATTCAGGAAGGCACGGAAACCGTTGAAAGGAAAGTCAGCACGGCTCTGGATGCCGGTGTGAAAGTCAATGCCGTATGGTCGCAGGACTGGTGCGGCTGCCGGCGGACCGGTTTTGGCTATCAGGTCATGTGGAACTGGGAATATGACCGGGAACTCTATCATGACCTGCCGGAGAAGATCCGGGAATGGAAAGAAAAAGGTGTCCGCTTCCTCGGCTATATCAATCCTTTCATGGCAATCGAAAAGGATCTGTACAAGTACGCTCATGAACACGGCTACTGTGTCAAAGATAAAAAAGGCGAGGATTATCTGGTGACGATCACGACCTTCCCGGCCGCGATGATCGATTTCACCAATCCTTCCGCCTATGACTGGTACAAGAGCCTGATCAAGGAAAACATGATCGGTATCGGTATGTCCGGATGGATGGCCGATTTCGGAGAGTATCTGCCGGTGGATTGTGTCCTGTATGCCGGAAACCCGAAACGCATGCATAACCAATGGCCGGCCATCTGGGCGAAGATGAACCGGGAAGCCATCGAGGAATGCCAGGCGGAGAACGAAGTGTTCTTCTTTATGCGGGCCGGCTATACCGGCAGCGTCAGGAATGCCGCCTGCATGTGGACCGGCGACCAGCATGTCGACTGGTCCAAGGATGACGGACTTCCTTCCGTCATTCCCGCTTCGCTGTCACTCGGTATGTGCGGAGAGACCATTGTCCATTCCGATGCCGGCGGCTATACGACCGTCATGTCGATGACCCGCTCGAAAGAACTGTTGATGCGCTGGCAGGAGATGAATGTCTTCTCGCCGCTCTTCCGCATGCATGAAGGCAACCAGCCGTCCCGCAATGTCCAGTTTGACGCGGACGAGGAACTGCTTGCCCACCTGGCGAAGATGTCGCGGATTCACACGGCCCTGAAACCGTATCTTCTGGAACTGGAAGAAGAGGCACAGAAGGGAATCCCGATGATACGGCCGGTCTTCTACCATTATGACTGCCAGTATGACAATTATAAGGAATACATGCTGGGCCGGGACCTGCTTGTCGCACCAATCCGCAAGCAGGGCAGAACCGACCGTCATGTCATCCTGCCGGACGATACATGGATCGAACTGAACAGCGGCAGAGAATATGAAGGCGGCACCGTCCTTGTGGAAGCACCGATGGGAACGATTCCCGTCTTCTGCCGCAAAAACCATACACAGATTACGGAAGAAACCCTTCAGGAAGTAATCAGGGAGATGAAATCATGAACGAGGAAAAGAAACACTCACTGCTGAGCAGGATGGCCTATGGCGCCGCGGATATCTACGGCGGCGGAGCCTTTGTCGTCATCAGCACATTCTACACGGTCTTTCTGACCAAGGCGCAGGGAATGCCGGCGGCCATGGCCGGCACGATTCCGCTGATCGGCAAGGTATGGGACGCCGTCACCGATCCGATCATGGGCAATATCTGCGACCGGACAAAATCAAAGTTCGGAGCCAAGCGTTTCTATATTCTGGTCGGTTCACTGCTGTCGGCACTGACCTTCATCCTGATGTGGATCACCGCGCCGTTTGCCACGATGACATCAAAGTATGTATTCTACGCGGCCATGTACATGCTGTTCAGCACCGGCTTCACCGTCGTCATGGTTCCTTACAACGGACTGCTTCCGGATATGGTCGACGATTATACCGAGCGTTCCCGCTACAGCAGCGTGCGCATGATGTTCTCGACCTTCGGTGCCATCCTGGCCGGTCTGATCCCAACCATCCTGATCAAGGACAATACCAACCCGACACCGTATCTGATTGTCGCCCTGATCTTCGGCGCGATCTTCACCGTCACGATTCTATGGACCTTCTTCGGTACCTGGGAAAAGCAGAAGGAACCGATCAGGGTACCGCTGAAAGACAGCTTTACCCAGTCCTTCACCGTATACAAAAGCAAGGCATTCCGGATGTTCATCGCCATCTTCCTACTCGGCCAGGGAGCGGCGGATTTCGTCACCGGGCTTGCTGTTTACTATGTTGATGATGTGCTGAACGCCTATGGCGGCGGCAACTTCACGATCCTGATGGGCGTGCTGCTGGTGGCCCAGTTCGCCGGCACGATCATCTTCGGCCAGATCATGCAGAGAACTTCCAAGACATTCCCGATTCTGGTCGGCTTCCCGGTCCGGATCGCAGCTACTCTGGCAATGCTCCTGTTCTCGCATGAAGGTGCCAATTTCACGATCATCCTGATCCTGTCGTTTATCGTCGGTCTCGGCATGGCGGCATCCTCCACGAGTATCTACGCGATCCTTTCCGACATGGCGGATGTCGACGAACTGATTACTTCCGTCTCAAGACCCGGCACCTGCTCCGGCATGGCGACATTCATCCGCAAGATCGCGACCGGTCTTTCCTCGGCAATCATCGGTCTTCTGCTTGGCATGATCGGCTATGACGAGGTTCTTGCCAACAGCGGCATGCGTCAGGCTGCCTCGGTCCAGCACGGCATTGCCTATATCTACATCTTTGTACCGGTACTGCTGATGGTACTGACGATTCTTGTGGCCAGGAAGTATCCGCTGCAGAAGAAGGAATTTGAAATCATCAAGAAGGAGATCGCCCGCCGCAAGGGTGAGGAATCCTCCGAAATCACGGAAGAAGAAAAGGCAGTCTGCGAGAATGTCACAGGATTTGCCTTTACAGATCTCTGGAACCGTGACAATGCCATCAGGCTGAAATAGAAAGCGTGAGATTATGAAAATAGGATTTATCGGCCTCGGTATCATGGGCGAGGCAATGTGCAGGAATATCGTTCAGAAAAATGATGATCCTGTATATGTGTTTGACTTCGTGAAGGAAAAAGTCGACCTGCTGGTCAAAGAGGGAGCTATCGGCTGTTCCAGCAGCCGGGAAGCGGCAGAGAAGGCGGACATGATCATTACCATGGTCCCCAAGTCGGAACATTCCCGGGCAGTCGTCACGGAAGTACTGCCGGCACTGAACGAAACAAAGATCTATGTGGACATGAGCACCATCGATCCCGATGTGTCGGTGGAACTCTCGGAAATGGTCAAAAAAACCGGTGCTGACTTTCTCGACGCTCCGGTCGTCAAATCACGGCCGGCAGCAGAAGCGGGCAAACTCGGCATCTATGTCGGAGGCAGTGAAGAGGGGTATCACAGGATCCTGCCGGTGCTTTCCTATATGGGTGAGAACATCATCCGCATGGGTGACAACGGCAAAGGCCTGATCATGAAGATCTGCCACAATGCCCTGGTTTCCCAGATTCAGAACGGCGTCAACGAAACAAGCGCGCTGGCGGCGAGGAACGGCATCGATATCCTGACCTACGCCGAAGCCATCAGCTACGGCGGCGGCCAGAACTTCTATCTCGATTCCAAGAAAAACGCCATTGCCAAAGAAGACTACACGACAGCCTTCTCGATTGCCAACATGCATAAGGACGTCCATATCTGTCTGAACCTGGCAGAACAGTCGGAACTGACCATGCCGGGCGAGGAAAACGCCGCGCGTGTGTATGACGAGGCGATGGAAAAAGGCTATGGTCCGGAAGATTTCTGCGCCACGATCAAAGTGGTAAAGGACAGAAAGCCATGCTGAAGCATCTCAACGAAGTCAACGATCAGCTGATTCTCGACGTTTACGATCCCGCATTTGAAAGCTATGGCCGTATCGTCGAAGGCCATGACGTGACAGAACTGGTACGCTATATGGAAAACCATACGGACATTCCCGCAGACGGCAATGTCTATGTCGCTTCCGTTGCTGAAATGGAAGAATTTCCTGTCAGAAAGGAAATCGAGGCGGTCTTCTACGGCGGCATGCCGGTCCAGATCGGCTACTGCAACGGCCGCAATACGACCTACAACGGTTTTGAATACCACAAAGGCAGTGAAATCAATATCGCGGTCAGTGACTTCATGCTGGTACTTGCCCACAGCTGGCAGATCAGAAACAACACCATCAATGGCGAAGACGCCCAGGTCTTCTATGTCCCGAAAGGAACCGTCATCGAGATGTTCCAGACGACGCTGCACCTGTCCCCGTGCCGGGTATGCGACGAAGGATTCAGGGATGTCGTCATCCTGCCCAAAGGCACAAACACACCCTTAACCGAAGAAGAAAAGCAGCTGCGGGATCAGAGCACCGATCCGGAAGCACAGATGCTTCTGCAGAAAAACAAATGGGTCCTGTCGCACCCGGACAGGGAACCGCTGATCAGACAGGGAGCCCATCCCGGCCTGATCGGAGAAAACACGGAACTGAAATACTGAGGAGGAAGAAAGAAGATGAACAAAAAGTTTCAGGTGGCTTATGTGCCGATCGGTGTGGGAACTTTCCACATGCCATCCGCCCAGGCAATGTTCGATGCCTCCGCAAAACTGCTGAAAAGCATCTGTGAGGACACGGCTGTGCCGGAGGAGATGCTGCTGAATACCGATCTGCTGAAAGCCTTTCTGGATACTGTCGACCCGGATCTGATCATCCTGCAGAACCTGACGTTCGCCAATGCCGCATATGCTTCTGAAGTCCTGTACCAGTTCAATGACGTGCCGATCCTGTTATGGACACTCAGGGAGCCTGTCATCGACGGCGGCCGGCTCAGACTGAACGCTCTGACCGGCGCATTCTCGGCCGCCAACACGATCCGCAGGTTCCGTAACAGACCGTTTGAATATGTCTATGGCGGACCGGAAGAAGAACAGGTGAAGGATACACTGACCAAAATGATCAGTGCGGCCAGGGTCCGTCAGGAAATGCAGTCCCTGAAAGTCTGCGCCATCGGTCATACGCCGCAGGGATTCGGCTTCGGAAGAGCTCTGGACAACGATCTTCAGTATGTCTTCGGCGTCCGCCAGGATGCCATTGAGGCAAGGGAACTGATCGAAACCGCGAAAGGCTTCAGTGAAGAAGAAGTTGAAGAATATCTGAATGACGCAAAGAACCGCACTGTCGGCCTCGATGAGACACCGGAAAAGAACCGCATGGACTTTGCCAGACTGTATAAGGCATATGCCGAATATGTCACAAAAAACAACATCGGGGCAGTGGCTTCCAGATGCTGGCCGGACTTCTTCGTATCCTTCGGCACGCCGGTCTGCGCCGTACTGGCAATGCTCAATGACCTTGGTGTCGCGGCAGCCTGCGAAGCGGATATGTACGGGGCATTGTCCATGTGGATGGGTATGAAACTCAGCGGCAGAAGTGTATTCTTCGGCGATCCTGTATCCCTGGACGAAAAAGAGAATACCATTACCTTCTGGCACTGCGGCACCGCCGCCTGTTCCCTGGCCAGAAAAGACACCGGTGCCTGCATCGGCGAGCACTGCAACCGTCATATCGGACCGACGATGGAATTCGGCTGTGAAAAGAGCGATCACGCCACCATCTTCCGCATCGGCCGCAATCCCGACGGAACATTCCGTTTCTTCATCGCCGCCGGCAAGGCTCTGGACAGGCCGAAGCAGTTCTTCGGAACCTCGGTCGTGATCGAAACCGAGGAGAGCAGTGATAAAATCATTCATGAAGCAGTCAAGGCAGGGTGGGAACCGCATTATGCCGTCATCTTCGAAGATGTAGCGGACGAACTGGAAATGCTGGCCCATATGTTCGGCTGTGAAGTGACAAGATACTGATCCTGCCGGAAACAGTACTGCCCGGTTCCAGCGGACGGCTGCAGGTGTGCAGAATGTGTCCGTCCTTTTCCTGAACGTCTGTCACAGATGCATCCCCAAGCCTGCCGGTGTCAGCCGGCTGACAC
>CACYXJ010000037.1 GCA_902778375.1 uncultured Erysipelotrichaceae bacterium | reverse complement strand
TATAAATGGGTATCTACCATATACAAATTATAAATGAGCAGACACTATCGCATCTGCTCATTGTGGTCTGTGGTCACTTTAGTGACCTTTTTTTATCTTAGATGTTTCTCAAAGAAAGCGAACACTTTCTCCTGCGAATCCATGGCCGCTTCCTGACGGTACATCGGTTTGTCGTAATACCATATGCCGTGTCCGGCACCGTCATAGCGGTAGAAGGTGTAATCCTTGCCGGCTTTCTTCAGCCGCTCCTCCAGTTCGTCCACCTGTTCCCTGGTCGGTGATCTGTCTTCGTTTCCGAAGATGCCCAGCAGCGGGATCTGCAGCTGTTCGGTGAAGTCGATCGGTGCTTTCGGTCTGGCTTCGCTGAGCTGGTCCTCGCTCATCGAGACACCGCCGCCCCAGCAGTCCACGGCACAGTCGAATCCGTCAACCGTGCAGGCTGCAAGGAAAGCGTGTCTGCCGCCGGAGCACATCCCGATAACTCCGGTTCTTCCATTCGTGTTCTCCTGGACCTTCAGGAAATCGAGACACCCTTTCGCATCTTCCATGACACTGCTGTCGCGAACACCGCCACTTTCTCTTGCGGCCATGGCGACTTCCGAAGGCGTGCCGCTGCCAAACGCCCGGTAGATATCAGGGCACAGGACAGCGTAGCCATGCTGGGTGAATCTTCTTGCTGTTTCCCGGCACCATTCATCCCATCCCGGCATATGCGGGATCAGGACAATGGAACCGGCATTCTTTGCGTACAGCGGACGTGAATAGTAGGCACGGATCGATCCGTTTCCGTGAGGAATCTGAACCGTTTCCGCGATCATGCCTTCACAGGCATCCGTTCTCAGATCATTCCACATAAGTCTGCTCCATTCTTTCTTTCAGTATAACCTTCTTTTTCCGTAATTCTAATTCAGATGACTGCTTCAGACGCTCAGTTCTCATGATGCAGAAGCCAGTTGTATACGGCTCCGACCATGTTGGCATCGGCACTGAAGGTGCAGACATCCAGTTCTGTTTCCGGCATGCCGAAGGCTTTCATCATCGGAGTAAGCTTGCTGTACTCCGCCTTGATATCATTCAGCAGCCGGGGGTTGCGGGACACACCGCCGCCGATGACGATCTTCTGCGGGTCGATGACCATCTTCAGATTGATAATAACCTGGGCGAGATTGGCAAGCCACTTTTCATATACTGCGCAGGTAACAGGATCGCCTTCGTCGATCCACCGGAAGACATCCTTTCCGGTATAGATCGGAAGATTCGGATCCGGTTCACCCTGGGCCATGAAGGCGGAAATCTCAAACTGAGCCGGCGGCAGTCCCTTGGCATGGGCGACCATCATCAGAAGCGCGGTCGTTGCCGCATTGGCAGCCGCGAAATTCTCCATGCCGTAGTTGCCTGGCTGCACCAGCAGGCCGCTGATTTCACCGGAAGCGAAATGAGCACCCTTGCGCAGTTTCCCGTCCATGATCACACCACCGCCCAGACCGCTGCCGATAATGATCGCGGCCGCATCGGACACACCCTGCAGGGAACCTTTCCATGCTTCGGCAAGAATCGCTGATTTCGCATCGTTTTCCACTGCGACAGGAACATCGACCTTATCCCTGAGAAGATCAAACAGATTCTTTCCTGCCACAATCTGTGTATAGGCACCGCCGGACTGCAGATAGCCGCTGTCACTGTCGATGACGCCGGGCATGGAAATCGCAATGCCTTTCACCTCATCTCTGTACTTCTCATACAGGTCTGTTATGACGCCGGTAAAATCATCAATGCTTCCCAGCGGAGCGTTGATCTGTCCGCGCTCGCTGATTTCCGCATTGTCATCCATCAGACAGTGTTTGACAAATGTGCCGCCAAAATCAAGTGCCAGATATCTCATACGTTTTCCTCCGTTCATGCAATACTGTTTCAGCTGTTTCTTCAGATACTGATACCGTTCTTCCTTTTCTTTCCTCTGGAAATGAATTTCCCGGCTCTGCGGTATGGTGTTTTCATAATTCAGTTTTTCCCTGAACTGTTCACTGGTGATGTCAAAGACATGATCTTCCACTACGTTGAAGCAGTGATATCCTCCCTCTTCCAGCGGAATGCCGCAGACATCGCCGCCGAAGATATCCTGAGCAAGAAAAGCGGTGATGGCACACTGCCCGAGGGTCATGTGCGAAGTCTCATAGTCTTTCCGCATCCGCGGTGTGCAGGTGTATCGGCACCAGACATGCGACAGGGCGTCATAGAGATCCTGCGGCGTATGGATTCCGGGATATTCCTCCTGATCGATCCAGAGACCGGTATCTTCGCTGCCGTAATAATTCCGTTTCATCTGCTTTCTCACACCCTTTCAAAGACCGGAATGGATTCCAGCGGCGCGTCGGCGGTAATCGTCGTGTTGCCCTCGTAGACTTTATTGTCCCTGGTATCACGCCATGTGCCTTCCGGCAGATAGACTTTCCTTGCAAAGGTATCAGCGTTCAGCACCGGTGCGACAAGATAACGGCTGCCGAACATGTACTGGTCATAGATTTCCCAGCATTTCTCATCTTCCGGGAATTCGTAGAACATAGCCCTCAGCAGCGGCGATCCGTTTTCATGCGCCTCATCGAAGAGCGAGCGTATATAATCATGCATCTCCAGACGGATGTCCAGGTATTTCCGCATGATTTTGAAGTTCTCCTCGCCATAGCTCCACATTTCGTTGGCATGACCGGTATGCAGATAGCCGCCACCCCAGTCACGGTCGTCCAGCGGCGGGATATCGATCGGTCCTCTTTCACCATGCAGTCTCAGCACCGCTGTATATACCGCAAACTCAAACCAGCGGATCAGCAGCTGACGGAACTGCGGGTCATTGACATCGTCGGTCATAAAGCCGCCGATATCCGTTGTCCACCAGGGAATGCCGGCCAGCCCCATATTGATGCCGCACTGCAGCTGGTCGCGCATGGATTCGAAGGTGCTCGGCACGTCCCCGCTCCAGACAACATTGCCATATTTCTGTGATCCCGCCCAGCAGGAACGGAGCAGGTTCACCGGCGTCTTCACACCGTCTTTCAGCTGGTTTTCATAGATTGCCCGGCTGTAGTACTGGGGATAGACATTGGAACAGGACAGCGCCGGCCCGATGTAATAACGGTAATGGTCGAAATCATATTTGACAAAATCCGGTTCGGCATTGTCCAGCCACACCATGTCAATGCCGTAATCGAGATAATTCTTTTTCACTTTCTCATACAGATATTCGCGGGCTTCGGGATTGGTGCAGTCGATCTCCACGCAGTCGCCCTGATAGTCATATGTCTGCGCTCCGCCCCTCTCTGTCCGGATCAGAAGTCCTCTTTCATTCATCTCGGCGAAGTTCTCGCTCTTCTTGTCGACGGAAGGCCAGACAGAAACGCACACCTTGATTCCCATCTCATGCAGTTCATCGACCATCGCCTTTGGATCAGGCCAGTAGGTACTGTCAAAACGCCAGTCTCCCTGATATGGCCAGTGGAAGAAATCGATGACGATCACATCGACCGGCACATTTCTTTTCCGGCATTCCCGGGCAACGCTGAGCACTTCCTTCTGGGTGCGGTAGCGCAGCTTGCACTGCCACAGTCCCATCAGGTCTTCCGGGAAACAGGACGCCCGGCCGCTGACTTCAGTATATTTTTCAATCAGTTCCTTCGGGTTATCACCGACCGTGACCCAGTAGTCCAGTTCCTTTACCGCCTCAGCCCTGAATTCGGTAATGTTCATACCGAACGATGCCCTTCCGACTGCCGGATTGTTCCACAGAAGACCATAGCCTTTGTCAGAAATCATGAACGGCACGGAAACCTGGGAATTCCTCTGTTCGAGATCGAGGATGCAGCCTTTCAGATTCGTGTTTGTCTGCTGGTACTGCCCCATGCCGAAGATTTTTTCATCAGGATCGGAATCGAATTTCTGAACGATCCGGTAATCGCCGCCGACATACGGTGTATATTCACGGCTGATGTATTTCAGACATCGGCTCTGCTTTCCCAGAGTGCCTTCATAGTTGCGGAAGTATTCCTGAAAGATTACCTGATCATCACGGAAGAACTTCATGACTCCCTGCCGGTTGACTGTGACCATGATGCGGCCGTTGCGGATCGATGCTTCGCTTTCGTCTTCCGAAATTCTTATCTTTGCCGCAAGAACCTCTGTCTTTTCACTCAGGGCATGGTTATCGCCGGTGAATCGCGGATACATCGTAGCCCGGATACGCAGGGCATCGCGTCCCCAGGTTTCGATTCTCAGCGTTTCCCCCTGATGACGCAGAATCAGTGCTCTTTCTTCGCATATAAACATTGTATTATCTCCTGTTCGCAGTTCTTTCCTTCAGTATAATGCTAAAATGTAGAAAAAGGAGTACCGATCATGCAAAGGGAAATCATTGAAGGAGGCAGGCTTTTAAACGACTCCGGTTCGTTGAACGAAGCCGGATGGGCCAGGTCTCTGATCAAGGAATACAGCCGCAGCGATATCAAGGCAAATCCGCTGCGGATCAAAGAATGGGATTACTATCTTGTCAGCGACGGCAGAAAAGCTCTGGCGCTGACGATTGCCGACAACAGCTACATGGGCATGTACAGCGCATCCTGGCTGGACTTTGAAGAACCCAGGGACAGGACGAATTCCGTCATGACCGTCCTGCCGAACGGCAAAACAAATCTGCCGTCGTCTTCCGCGTCAGGACTGACAGCTTTCCGCAACAGTTCCGTCAAAATGGTTTTCGATCACCGCACAAAAGAACGTCATCTGTCCTGTGTCTTTCCGAAGTTCAGCGATGGCAGAACACTGATTGCCGATGTCACACTGATCGACGAGCCGGCAGAGTCGATGGTCATTGCCACTCCCTACAAGGAAGATCCGAAAGCTTTCTATTACAATCAGAAGATCAACTGCATGAAAGCCGAAGGCTATGTTCTCTTCGGGGATGAGAAGTATACCTTCGGCGATGACACATACGGCGTTCTGGACTGGGGAAGAGGTGTCTGGACTTACAGCAACACCTGGTACTGGTCCAGTGCCTCCGGTGTTCTTGACGGCCACCGCTTCGGTTTCAATCTCGGCTATGGTTTCGGAAATACCGAAGCTGCCAGCGAGAATGTCCTCTTCTATGACGGCAGAGTCCACAAACTGGAACAGGTGATTTTCGAGATCCCCCAGAAGGATGGGAAAGACGATTTCATGTCACCATGGCAGTTTGTTTCAAGCGACGGACGCTTCGAGGCGGAGTTCACACCTGTACTGAACCGCTGCTCCGATACCAATGTTCTGGTCATTGAATCCGACCAGAATCAGGTGTTCGGAAGATTCAGCGGAAAAGCCATACTTGATGACGGCACAGTTCTGGAATTCAAAGATTTCTTCGGTTTCGCGGAAAAAGTAAAAAACCGCTGGTAAGCCGCAAAAAAAGCGAAGCAGTTCAATTTCACTGTTTCGCTTTTCATTTTGTTCTTGTGCCGTATTTCTTGAACTGCACACACAGTTCGGTAATGTCGTCGAACTGCTTGGATCCTTTATAGAACTGCTCGACATCGTAACGGACACCGGTACAGATGCTTCTGGCATCCTGGCCGAGATGATTGTTGATGCTTACCATCAGACGCTGTTCGCCGAACAGTTCCCGTCTGGCATTCATCGCTTCGGTAACGCCGTCAGTATACAGGAAGATCTCATCTCCCGGTTCCAGTATGATCGATTGTTCCTTGTAGACGACTCCTTCCAGGCCTCCCAGCACGAAGCCGGCCTTGCCGTCGAGGAAGTCGTAACGTCCGTCCTTTCTGCGGAGCATCGGTTTGTTGTGACCGGCATTGGCATATTTCAGTTCACCGGTTTCCAGGTTCAGGAATCCCATCCAGCAGGTAACGAAGATGCCGGCATCATTGCCTTCACAGAGCGTATAGTTGGCGTTGGTCAGAATATCGGCCACGGCTATACGGCTTTCGGCATAGGTTTTGAGGGTCGTCTTTGCCCGCATCATGAACAGGGATGCGGGAATTCCCTTGCCGGAAACGTCCGCGACCAGGATAACCAGCTTGTTTCTGCCGACGAAATAGAAATCATAGAAGTCGCCGCCGACTTCACGGGCCGGCTGCATCAGGGCATAGATGTCAAATTCCGTCCTTTCCGGGAAAGCCGGGAAGTGGGAAGGCAGTGCGGAAAGCTGGATCTCTCTGGCATACTGCAGTTCGGAATCGATCCTGGCGTTTGCCTCGGCGATATATTTCTTCAGCGCGTCTACGGTCGTGTTGATACCGTAGGAGAGGGATGTGAATTCCTTATTCGATGTCACATCCACAACTGTATCAAGATTGCCGTCGGTAATCAGTTTCAGCGAATCGTTGACCTTGTTGATGTTGCCGACGATCTGGTGTTTGATAATCAGGTAGATCAGCAGGAACAGGACGCCGAAGATGATCATCATTGTAAACACGCTCAGATAGATGGAAATCGTTGATGAATAGAATGCTTCGCTCTTGGGAAGGATACCGACGATCGAATAGTTCTCCGCCGTCGTGTACATGTAAAAATAATCCTTGCCGTAGATTTCGGCTTCATATACGGTATAAGGTCTGACCGTCTTCGGATCCAGTTCGAACTCTGATGCCTTGCCGGAGTAGACAGTCCCGGTGCCGGAAGTAGAGGAAACAACTTCGCGGCCGTTGTTGAGAACCATCAGACTGCCGCTCTCACCGATATGACGATTGGATACGACATTGTACAGAAGTGAGGAAATCTCCTTGTTCATCTGCTCGCCGTTATAGGCAACCTGGACAAAACCATCGGAAATCTTGACGCCGCTGTATTTGCGGTAGACGGTTTCGTCCTTCGCCGTAGGCATATATGCCTGGACGATCTCATCCGGTCCGAAGTCATACAGAAGACGCATGAATTCAGCGGACTGGTCGCCGCCCCTGAGCATATCGAATCCGACATTGTCGTCTTCGCTGGAAGCGGTGATGATCGCGTCGGTATTGATGACATCGATTTCGCATACGTTATACTGCTGTTTCAGTGCCTTGAGGTCGCAGTCGGGATTGTTGATGATGTAACTTGCAACCAGGCGGTTGACGTGTAGCAATGTCTCATCACACTGGTCCTGGACATCCCGGACCGCATCTTCCAGACTCAGCCGCAGCAGTACCTTGGTGTTCTCCTGGGCAATCTGTTTCTGGAGCAGATTGTTGAAGAACATCGTCGCCGCGAAGGCAGCTGTCAGGGTGATCAGCAGGTGTTTCTGGAACTGACCTGAGATGGTCGGAACATCGTCATTTTTCCCAAAGAGTTTTTTCTTGTCGATACAGTCGATCACGAACACCGCCAGGGCCAGGGCAATGGCATTCAGCGAGACCATCGGCACTGTACAGGCACTGACATATTCGAATGCCCTCTTTACTTCCGACATGTTGGTGATGAAGATCATCAGCATATGAATGACTTCGACGACAACACCGATGCCGAAAGCCTGGATACAGTTCGGTCTTCTCTGATCGAAGACATACTTTTTCAGAAGACCCGCGATCAGACCGGTAAGAACGGTCGAAACCGAACATGCAAGACGGGTATAATAACCCGCACCCCAGGCGACCGCGATCCATCTTTCGATACCGCCGATCAGACCGGCAATGATTCCCGCCAGCGGTCCGAAAATCAGGCCTGCGCACAGTGGTGCCGCATCTCTGGCATTGATCGTCGCTCCGGTAATCGGTATGCCGAATTCGGTGCCGCAGATTGCAACAATACCGAAAATCACACCGATAATGATCTGTCTGGTGCGCTCGGACATTGATTTTATCTCTGCATGCTTAAAAATCAGGTGCAGCAGCACGCTGACAGCAACCGGCAGCAAAGCTGTGACGATCAGGGGTACGGTAATCTTCATATCAATATTATTCTACTCTATTTTTCATGCTCGTTGACGCATAATCTCAGCCGTAAAAAACTCAGTTTTCCTCCCGGATCCGGCG
Source organism: uncultured Erysipelotrichaceae bacterium (assembly GCA_902778375.1). Lineage (GTDB taxonomy): Bacteria > Bacillota_I > Bacilli_A > Erysipelotrichales > Erysipelotrichaceae > Bulleidia. Next base: position 28,627 of record CACYXJ010000037.1, on the reverse strand, counting down.
CTTCCAGTAGTCACCGACGGGAACTTCCGGCTGACTGCTGTCCCAGGGAACTTCATGACGTTCGAAATAGCCGATCACTTCGCCGTTGCTGTCTTTGACAGGTGTGAAGAATTCCCTTTCCCCTGTCTTGCGGTTATAGACTTCGAACATTTCCTCCTCGCCGGCTTCGGCACGGGCAAGAAATGCTTCGATCTTCGGTTTTGTACTTTCGTTGTGGCAGTTGAACAGACTGTTGCCGATGAACACTCTTCCTTCATAACGTTTCTGCGCCGTCCTGTTCATATAGCGTACGGTATGGGTCCTGTCGACAAAAACCACTTCGTACGGATAGGCGTCGAGGATGGCTGAAAGTACTTCCTTTGTGATTTCCATATGATTCTCCTTCAGTACTGATTTTCTGTTTTCATTGTACCGTAATCCGTCACCGCATACGCCATGCATGATCTTTCTTTGCGCTATAATACAGGCAGAAACATCTTGCATACTTATATCATTAACGGAGGCTAAGCATATGATCGTCAAAGCTGTCATGGTCCCGCATCCGCCGCTGGCTGTTCATGAAGTCGGCCGCGGTGAGGAAGAGAAGATCGGCGCCACCCTGCAGGCATACCGGAAAGCCGCCGCGGAGATCCGCGATACGGCGCCGGATACCGTCATCGTTCTTTCTCCCCATGCCCTGATGTACCGGGACTATTTCAATATCTCCAAAGGCAGACAGGCATATGGCAATCTGGCAAGATTCCATGCCGCATCTGTTGTTTTCCGCAAGGAATACGACGAGGAATTCACCCATGCCCTGAGCCAGCTGCTCTATGAAAATGACTTCCCGGGCGGAACGGAATATGACCGGGATCCGGAACTGGATCACGGCACGATGGTTCCGATGTACTTCCTCGATCAGGTTTTCAGCGATTACAAACTGGTAAGGATCGGACTGTCGGGGCTGCCTTTGCCGATGCATTACCGGCTTGGCATGTATATCGCCGAGACCGCTGAAAAACTGAACCGCCGCATCGCTGTCATTGCCAGCGGCGATCTGGCCCACTGCCAGAAGGAAGACGGTCCGTATGGCTATAAGCCGCAGGGTCCGGAGTATGACGAAAAGATTATGGAAACGATGGGAAGCGCCCGGTTCGGACAGCTGTTCGGCTATCCGCCGTCTTTCCTCGATGCGGCAATGGAATGCGGCCACAGGTCGTTTGTCATCATGGCGGGAATTCTCGACGGTACGGCTGTCACACCGCATGTCCTTTCCCATGAAGCGACTTTCGGCGTCGGCTATGGCGTTGTGACTTACGACATCGGAGAAAAAGATGAAAATCGCTGTTTCCTGGAACAATATGAAGAACAGCAGAAAAGAAAGGTGATGGACAAAGCCGCTTCCGGTGATGCTTATGTTCAGCTTGCAAGGGCATCTGTCGTATCCTATGTGCAGAGCGGAAGAGTGCTTCCCCTGCCGGAGGATCTGCCGGATGAACTTCTGAAAGAAAGAGCCGGATGCTTTGTTTCGATTCATGAACATGGCGAACTGCGCGGTTGTATCGGCACCATCGCCGCGACCAGGGATTGTCTGGCACAGGAAATCATCGACAACGCTGTCAGTTCCTGCAGCAGGGACCCTCGTTTTCATCCAATCGAACCGGATGAACTGGAATGGCTCGAAATCAATGTTGATGTTCTCGGCAAGCCGGAACCGGTGGAGAGCATCGATCAGCTGGATGTCAGAAAATACGGTATCATCTGTTCCTCCCGCGGCCGCAGGGGCCTGCTGCTGCCGGATCTGGAAGGCGTCGACAGCGTTCAGCAGCAGATCGATATCGCCTGTTCCAAAGGCGGCTTCGACAGCGATGCGGATGATCTGAAAATCGAGCGCTTCGAGGTAATCCGCCATGTCTGAAATCATCTGTGATGTGTGCTTTCATCACTGCCGGCTGGCGGAAGGAAAAAAAGGTTTCTGCAAAGCCAGAAAAAACGAAGACGGCAGAAATGTACCGGTGAATTACGGCGAACTGACTTCCCTGGCCATGGATCCCATCGAAAAGAAACCGCTCTATGGTTTCTTCCCCGGATCCAGGATCCTGTCAGCCGGCAGTTTCGGCTGCAATCTCGCCTGTCCCTTCTGTCAGAATCATGAAATATCCATGCATGATGACCTGCGGACATATCATCTTTCACCGGAAGAACTGTGCAATCTGGCATTGGAACAGAATAACAATCTCGGTGTGGCATTCACCTACAACGAACCGCTGATCAGCTGGGAGTTCGTTCTCGATACGGCAAAACTGCTGAGAGAGAACGGCCTCAAGACTGTGCTCGTGACCAACGGCTGCGTTTCTCTCTCCGTTCTGGAAAAACTGGTTCCGTATATTGACGCGATGAATATCGATCTGAAAGGTGACGAACAGTTTTACCATGAGCTGTCAGGGGATTACCGGACGATATGTGATACGATCAAATACTGCATTCCCCGCACCCATACCGAAATCACGACATTGATCGTGCCGGGCAAAAACGACAGCGAGGAACTTATGCGCAGACACAGCCGGTGGCTGAGTGAGTTGGATCCGGATACGTATCTGCACATCACCAGGTACTTTCCCCGCTACCGCTATACCATTCCGGCAACCGATGTCGGTCTGATGCGCAGATTAAAAGACATTGCCGAAGAGTCTCTTCACAATGTCTTTCTCGGTAATGTCTGGTAAAGGATCTTAGGATCCTTTTTTTATCTGACCAGCAGTGCTGCCCCGACCAGTCCGGCATCGTCGTCATACTTTACCGGAACGATCAGGATATCGTCAGCGGTGATATACTCCATCGCCTTTTTCTTCACCACATCCATATACCACGGATGATGAATTGCCACCGAGCCGCCGAAAACATAGACGTCGGGATCAATGGTATAGAAGATATTTGCCACACCGCGGGCAAGTGCTTCAGATGTTTCTTCCAGGATCTGCTTGGCGGTCTCGTCGCCTTTATAGAATTCCTCAAACAGTTCCTTCGGCACCATATCCCGGCCGAACCGTTCGCTGGCCAGTCTCTGCATGGCGGTGCCGCTGGCAGTTTCGTTCAGTGATCCGGGATTGGCTCCTTTATGGCAGTATCTGTCATCATTGACGATCATGTTGTAAAATTCCGCCCCGCAGGAATGGGCGCCATGAATCAGCTCGCCCTTATAGACATAGGCGCCGCCAAGACCGGTGGAGATGCCGATGAAGACAACGGATTCATAACCGACGCCGGCACCGCGCAGTGCTTCCGCCAGACCGGCGACGTTGGCATCATTGTCAAGCCATGTCTTCAGACCGGTATTCTCTTCCATGTATTTCACGATTTCAAAATTGTCCCAGCCGATCAGGTTCGGCGGATTGACAACAACTCCCCTTTTCAGGTCAAGCGGTCCGGGGCTGCCGATACCGATACCCTGCAGCGGTTCATTGACTGATTTGATATAGCGGATGATGCGGTCCATGTTTTCCGCCCCGCTGAGTTTTCTGTCGTTGACAGTCTTGAAGGAATCGATAATATTCATCTCATCGTCAAGCAGCGCAGCTCTCAGCTGGGTACCGCCGATATCAATGCCTATCCTGTACATAAACACCTTCCTCTCTGTGTTAAAAAAGAGCTTCCGGCAATGCCGAAAGCTCTTTCAATGCTGCAAACGGATTACTTGCACTCAGCTGCGCCGAGGTCGACGCCCTGGTTGAAGTTACGTGCGTTTTCAAGAGTGACTGCTGCGATTGCCTGCAGAGCTTCTCTTGTGAAGAATGCCTGGTGCGATGTCAGAACGACATTCGGGAACATCTGCAGTCTTGCTGTGATGTCGTTGACCAGGTAGTCATCGGAATGGTCTGTGTAGACGTTGGCATCTTCGCCTTCGTATACGTCGAGACCGACAGCGTGGAACTTGCCCTGCTTCAGTGCATCGATCAGAGCTTCTGTATCGATCAGGCCGCCGCGGGCGGTGTTAACCAGGATCGCTGTATCCTTCATCTTGGCGATTGCTTCAGCATCGATCATATGATATGTGCCGGTCGGGCCCATGATCAGCGGAGCATGCAGGGAAATCAGGTCAGCCTTCTGGAGCAGTTCGTCTTTGTCGACATAGGTCAGCAGGCCTTCGTCAACAAGGCTCTGGTTCGGGAATGCATCCCAGCCGATAACGGTCATGCCGAAGCCTTTGCAGATACGGGCCATGCACTGGCCGATCTTACCTGTACCCATGATACCGGCAACCTTGTTGTGCAGGTCGACACCGAGCAGTCCGCTCAGAGCAAAGTTGTTGTCCTTGACCTTGTTGACAGCCTTGTGCATACGGCGGTTGCAGGTCATGGCCAGAGTCATTGCATGTTCAGCGACAGCATACGGAGAGTATGCCGGAACACGTGCGACCTTGATTCCGCACTCCTTGGCAGCCTGCAGGTCAACGTTGTTGAAGCCTGCGCAGCGCAGCAGAATGAGTTTGACACCGCAGTCATGCAGTTTTTCGACAGCAACTCTCGGGCATTCGTCGTTAACGAAGATACATACTGCATCGAATCCCTCGGCAAGTCCGGCTGTTTCAGGAGTCAGACGGGCATTGAAGTATTTGATATCGCAGTTGTATGCGCCTTCACCTACATCGCTTGCAAGTTCGCTGAAGAAAATACGGTCATAGTCTTTGGCACCGAAGAATGCGATCTTGAGAACTGGAACTTCCTGGTATCTCTTCAGTCTGCGTTCGAGTTCGCCTCTGACTGTTTCCAGAGCGAGATCTTCATCGCCGCCTTCGGCAGTGATTTCAAGAACGGATCCCTGCTGTGCATCCAGGGCCAGGATCTGCAGGACGTTGTCACCGTTGGCAACCTTGTTGTCGCATTTGATCGTGATCTGGGATGGCAGAGCCACGCATGCCTGCGCTACGAAAGCAGCCGGACGTGCGTGCATTCCAAGCGGATTGGTGATTTTGTACGTAATTGTTTTCATTCTTTTTCTTCTCCTTACAATTATTACCTACGTATTATTTGTGAAGCCTGAATTCTAAATAAATCATACTACATTTATTCGTCCAATTGGGAAAAAACAGAAACGGCAGACAGAAGAATTTCAAAAAAAGCCTGTGTTTTTTCAAACACAGACCGCTGATGACTGTTTCTTTCAGATGATGGATTCGCTGACATCCGTACCGGCGCACAGCAGAGCCAGAAGAAATGCGCTCTGGGCACCCTTGAAAGCATCTTTTTCCCGGAACTGTTCGGCCAGGCTGTGGCACTTGGAGTCGTAATCCGCGCCGCCGCCGAGGCACACTGCCGGCAGATGTGCTTCCAGAGCCCTCGAGCAGTTTGTCGCACCGCCTTCTTCCAGTTTCACATCCTGACAGCCAAGATAGGCTGCGGCGGCGACAGCCCCCTGAACGATTGCGGCGTCACTGGACTGACTGCCCGCATTGATATCGCAGACATGACGGAAATCGTAGGTGATCGTGTCCTTTCCCCACCGCTCGGTTTCCTCGCGGCAGGCTTCATCCATGCACCGGAAGATCTCGGCTCTGAGCTTTTCCAGTTCCTCCTGGCTGTCGGAACGGAAGTTCAGAAGAATTGTCGCTTTGTCGACAATGGCATGGATCGATTCATAGGAGCCGGCAAAAGCCGCTGTGACAGCATATGTCGTACGCGGTTTTTCCGGAACCTTCAGATCGGATATTTTGGCAATTGCCCGGCCGGCTGCTGCCAGCGGGTTCGCCACTTTGCCGAACGCTCCTGCCGCATGACCGCCGATGCCATGGAAATTGAATTCATATGACTGGATGCCGGTCGCCTGGAACGTGACCGCTTCATAACCGGGGCCGTCGATGGAAATGCTGGCGTCAAGCTCGGGATGGTGATTGCAGTAATACTGCATTCCTTTCAGGGCTCCCATGCCCTCTTCCTGGACCGTACCGACAAAATGAATATCGCCGGCTGTTTCGATTCCGGCCGCGTTCAATGCCCTGATCACGGAAAGAACGACGGCGCAGCCGCGGGTATCGTCGACGATGCCCGGACAGTAGATCCAGCCGTTCTCACGCCGGATCTCCAGTTTTGTATCGATCGGGAATACCGTATCCATATGTCCTTCGACAAGAACTGTTTTCCCGTTCCCGGTTCCCCTGCGGATACCGACAGCATTGCCGTAGGGATCGATATGACAATCCGTCAGACCTTCTTCCGCAAACATTTCCAGCAGCCGCTTCGCTTTCTTTTCTTCCTGTCCCGTCGGTGCCGGGATCAGTGTCAGTTCGATCTGTTTCTGAATGATGTTTTCCTGATCTTCCTCGATGAATTTCAGTGCCTTCTGCACCTTATCCTCATCTGTCAGTTTTCGCAGTACCGCCGCGATTTTTTCCGAAACCTGATTTGCCATATATAAGCCCCTTTCTTATTTGGTCAAGCATGTTTTCATTCATTATAACAGAAGGAAACAATGTCTCATTCGGTATAGACCAGCCGGAACTCGGCCATGATTCCTTCCTTGCCGACGCGGTAGCGGTCGGGATACAGATCGCCCAGCAGACTGAGATCAAATGACAGTCTGACACTTTCACCGTCCGCCAGTTCATACGCCTCCATGGTCCACATCATTTCCCGGCTTTTTTCCGTTTCCTTCCATTCGCCGTTGTCGTTGGTCTCCAGAACAAAAGCGCTGCCATAGGTAAACGGCCTGCCGCTCTGATTGCTCAGTGTCATTTCCATTACCGGATAGGCAAACGATTCCAGAGACAGTATGACACCGTCCTTTTCGCCGTCTTTATGTGTATCCATGATCAGATCGGTTTTCACAAAAGCATTTTGCATATCTTCTCCTTCTTCAATTTCTCCCGGCCATGTCTCGATCCCGCCGATCTCGACAATGTTGGTATATCCCATAGCTGCCAGTTTCTCCGCTGCCTGCGGCGGCATCGTGTCACTGATCGTCTCATTCGGCACATTGAGAGCACCGGGAAGATGCTTTTCGGCAAATTCGTCCGGTCGGCGCACATCGAGGATGATATAGTCCGTTTCGCTCTCCATCATCGCCAGTGCTTCGCTCTGCGGTATTGAGCGGTATGTATTCTCCTTCTTACTGCCGCAGCCTGCCACCAGGAATACTGCCATGACTGCGGCAATTGTCTTTCTGATCATTTTCCTGTTCCTTTCGCTCTATCTGATTCCCTGTTATTGTACTATCTTTCCTGATCTGCCAGTACTGAGATCATCATTTCCGCATCGCTTCCGGCAACAGGATACAATGAAACTGAAAGTTGAAGGAATACTCATGAATACAAAACGGAACATTGTCCGCTATGGCGTTATTTCCACCGCTTCTATCGTTCCCCGCTTCTGCAGAGGCATGCGTCTTGCCGGAAACGGAGAAGTATCCGTCATTTCCTCACGCGATCTGAAGAAGGCAGAGCAGCTTGCCGGTCAGCTGGATATTCCCAAATCCGCCGATGACTATCACCTGATCCTGGAAGATCCGGATATCGATGCTGTCTATATCCCTCTGGTCAACAGCCTTCATTACCCTTATGCAAAAGAAGCGCTTCTGGCAGGGAAGCATGTCGTAATGGAAAAACCGTTTGTTCTCCATTCCCGGGAAGCAGAAGAACTATTTGCCCTGGCTGAAGAAAGGAGTCTGTTCCTGACCGAAGCGGTCAAGGCACCTTTCCTGCCGGTATACCGCAGAATCAGGGAGATCATTGAAGATCATATATTGGGAAAACTCTGTTATATGGATTTCCGTCAGTCCTACAACAGCGGGCCTTACATCACTGGCTGGAACAAGGAAAAGGATATGGGCGGCGGCGTGATGTACGGCAACGAGGCATATTTTTTCCATATGGCGGAATTCCTCAACGGACCGATCGAATCCTGTTACGGCAACGCTTCCTTCTTTGAAAGCGGGGCCGAACAGCAGTGTTCCATCAGTGTCCGCTTTGCCAATAACACGATGGCGAATCTTGCCGTATCGAATCTGGTGCTGTTTGAAAACGGGCTGACACTGTACTTTGAGCACGGCCGCATCTTCATACCCGATTACTGGAAAGCATCCCGGGCTGTGATATATCCGGAAGACGGCGAACCGGAAACGATCAGCTGTCCCTGTGAATATGAGCTGCAGTACGAACTGAAGCATTACAACGAATGCATCCTGGAAGGAAAACTAACCAGTCCCGTAACACCGCCGGAACATACGATACGCTATATCCGCTACTGCGAAGAACTGCGCAGCACATGGGAAAATGAAAAAAAGCCCTGATACGATATCAGGGTTTCTTTACAAAGATCAGTCAAGATTCAGGGAAGAAATACGTGACGCGTCAGCGGCAACGACAAGATAATCGTTCTTTTGAAGAATTGTGTCTTTTGTCACATTGGTACATACGTTCTTTTCGTTTTCCCGCCGGAAGCCGATAATATTGACACCGTAGATTTCCCGGATATTCAGTGTTCCGAGCGGCCGTCCGACCCACAGTTCCGGAACCCTGATTTCCATGACCGCATAGTCATTGGTCATCTGGTAGATATCAATGATCTTGGGGTTGATCAAAGAGATGCCGACACGCTGTCCCATTTCGTTTTCCGGCTGGATGACACTGTCCGCACCGACCCGCTCCATAACATACTTGTAACGTTCATTGTTCGCTTTGGCAATGACGTTTTTGATGCCCAGTTCCTTCAGGTTCAGGATCGTGATGACGCTGGATTCCAGATGCGATCCCATGGAGACAATGACAACATCCGCGTCCTGGACACCTGCTTCCTTCAGCAGTTCGATATCACGGGAATCCGCACATATGGCATTCGGCACAGATTCGGTGATTTCCTGAACAAGAAGCGGGTCCTTGTCGATGGCGATGACATCCTCACCGGCATTGGCAATGGTTGTTGCAACGGCATTGCCGAAATTGCCGAGGCCGATAACAACATAAAGCTTGGAATTGGATTCTGACATGTTTCCTCCTTATTATCCGATGATGAGATTTGCATCCGGATATTCGACATGATTTCTGAATTTCTGTTCCTTATGGAAGGCGGTATACAGACTGAGCGGTCCCATTCTGCCGATGAACATCAGCAGCATGATGACAATTTTGCCTGTAATTGAAAGAACCGGTGTAATACCTGTCGATATGCCGACAGTGCCGATTGCCGAGAACACTTCAAACAGGAGCGACAGCAGAGTGGCAGACGGTTCCGATACCGTAAGGACCAGGGTCATGGCAAAGATGATTGCAAAATACAGTGTGACGATCATGAATGCCTGCTTCATGATGGATGAAGATATCTTGCGGTAGCGGATCAGGGCATCCCGGTGTTTCTGATTCAGGGAATTGAATGCCGTTTTGAAGAGTACCGCCGCGGTCGTGGTCTTGATACCGCCCGCGGTTCCGCCCGGCGATCCGCCGATCAGCATGTAAACGCACATGATCAGCAGCATCGGTCTCGTGCAGCTGCCGATGTTGACAGTCGAGAAACCGGCAGTACGGAGTGTTACCGACTGAAACATGGAAACAAGCACACGCTCCGGACCATCCATTTGATTGATCGTTCCGGTTTTTCCCGATTCCAGGATGGCAAACAGAATTGCCCCTGATACCAGAAGCACAGCGGTGGTGTTCAGTACGACATATGCGTGTTCCGAGAGATAGCGGTGCTTCTTGTGCAGTCCCTGGCGCTGGCGGAAACGGAAGCGGATCAGGTCATACAGTTCAAACCAGACAATGAAGCCAAGACCGCCGGTAATGATCAGTGCCATGACAGTCAGACAGATCAGAGGATCTGCCGCGAACTGTACCAGACTGTCGGCAGCGAAACAGTCGAAGCCGGCATTGGTGAATGCGGAAACCGAAAGAAACAGGGAATTGAACAGACCTTCCTCAAATCCGAAATGCTCGCACAGACGCAGGGAAAAGAGAATAAACCCGATCAGTTCAAGAACGACTGTATACAGAAAGATCTTGCGCAGATAGCTTGGTACGTCATAGAGATTGCTTTTGCCGGAAGTGGCGGCGAACAGTTTCTTTTCCACCGTCGCCATCCGCCTTTTGTTACGCTGCATGATGATGGCAATGATCGTCATCGGTCCCAGGCCGCCGATTTCCATCAGGAATATCAGAATGATCTTTCCGAACAGACTGTACTGCTCGGCGACTGTCACCGTTGTCAGTCCGGTTACACATACGGCGCTGACAGATACGAACAGGTTGTCGACATAGGCAGCCGGTGTTCTGATGTTGGCAAATGGCAGCGTCAGAAGCACAGAACCCAGGAAAATGATGAAAAGAAACGAATACAGAAGCAGCTTTTCAGGGCTGTTTGATTTCGCCAGTTTTTCAATCAATGATGTCCGTCTTTTGGTAAAAAAGACAGCCAGAAGATCTGTTTTCACAATTGTTTACCTGTTCTTTACTGCCGGGCTGTGATGTGAAGAAGAATCACAGAGGATGTTTCTTTTTGAAATCCGCCGTCTCCCCTTTCAGCCATCTCCGGTGCGACACCATGCGCTGGACTGCCAGCGGCCGCGGTTCGTCGGGGAAAGTCATCATGTTTGTTCCGCCCTGGTTCCAGAGTTCCAGAAGATCTTCAGCATCCTCCACAAAGTCGCGAACCGGCATCAGTCCGTAAAGGCGGGGCGGGATGATTGTGACAGGAATATGATAGCGGCCGGCAGCACTGTCCTGCTTTACCTTGTATTCCGTATGCGGACATGCCATAGCAATATCCGCTTCGTCCTGACGGTCGGCCAGCTGGTGGATCGGGATGAAAACAAATTTGACTTTATCCTGCAGGTTTTGTTCGGCAACTTCTCTTTCCAGATGGGCAGCCAGAGCGGAGGAAGAGAATCCACCGCCGCAGCAGATTGCAATTCTGATCATAGTGTCTCCTTTTTGCATACATGTGGTACTGAAATAATCATATCATCTTCGAAAGAAAAACGGTCTTTCTTCCCTGAACAACAGGAAAGAAAGCCGTCTTTTACATCCAACCTTTCGGTATCAGATAATGATCTGCAAGATAATGGCCCACACCTTCTTCGGCGCAGATGTAGTCAGTCACATCATCCGCACAGTCGATCGTGCCCTGGGCGCCGCCTTTCAGGCATACACCCCAGCCCGATCTGACCAGCATCGGATTGTCGTTTTCATTGTCGCCAAAAGTGACGATATTTTTCAGATCGATATTGTTTTCTTCCGCGTAACGGGCAAGTCCACTTCCCTTGTCGATATCTTTCTGCATCATTTCCACTGTTCCCGGGAAGGTTCCGACCGCCTGAAAACCATCACTCCAGCGTTCTTTGATCCTTGCCCTGATCATCTGTTCGACATCCGGTGTCGTACGGAACAGGAATTTGTAGCATGGTTTCTGGCAGAAGCCGTCGATATCGCCGGTGTAATCGTCAAATACCCAACCGCGGCGGCGCATGGAATCGAACAGTTCGCCCTTGATATACATCGCGGCATGGTTCTCTCCGCCTTCGACATTGACTGAGACTTCATATTTTTCGATGATCGGCATCATGTCATGAAGAATCTCTTTCATGACTTCTTCCTTCATCAGATCCATGTTCCAGAAATTGCCGTGATCCTTGTCCCACAGCATTCCGCCGTTCATGCCGATCAGGAAATCAAACGGACGGTCCATTTTCCACTGCTGCCATTGATTGTACAGTCTGTCATTCAGTTCCCGGCCGGTCGCCAGACCGATCTGAACGCCTCTGTCCTGGAGGATGCGGAAAACCTCTTTGGTATATTCCGGCAGATCTCCGCCCTTTGCGGTCAGGGTCATATCGATATCGGCAGCAACAGCATCGATTTTTTCAATCATTTGTATAAACCTCGTCTTATTGTTTTTCTGTTTACAGTGTGACTGTTGTTTCCGCCTTGCCGGCTTTCTGACTGCAGGCGGTAATCGTCACTTCGCTTCCCTCTTTGCCATAGACAAACCATGTCACTTTTTTGCTGAGAGGAGCCGGTTCCACGGTAACAGGACCGAAGAAGCTGTATTCCCTTCTCACCGTTCCATAGCCTTCCAGCTGACCGATCTTCTGAACGGCTTTTCCTTCCGCGACTTCGGCACCCTTGAGGATCACTTCGATATCGCGGGCAAGTTTCAATGTCATGAATTCATTGGTGGCATTGGTCGGCATATAACCAGTATTGCAAATAACTGCCTCAACCTTATAAAGACCGTCCGCCAGTTTCTTGCTGTCAGTCTTGACGAAGGCAAGATGCGGCATTGATTTCGCATGACGGAGAATATAACGGGTGTGCTTTTCGACTTCCTGGGGAAGGAACTGCACCGGCGGATTCTGGAGCAGGAATTTCTTGTCGGGACCGCCGATTTCCACGGTTCCGAGCTGCGGATGTTCAAATTCCGTCCATTCCATGTAATAATCGTTCAGTTTGTTTTTGTCGACCCATTCCAGAAGTTTGCGCTGGTTGTCCATTTTTTCCTCTTCCGTCAGTTTTACCGGTTTGGGATATTCCGGCTTCATTTCGCACTGGGCTTCCAGGTTCCATGTCTCGACCGAATGGGAGAATACACCGTTGCAGTGATACAGATAGTCATCCAGGGAACCATTTGCCGGATACTCGGTATCAAGTCCGAGATAATCATCCTTGATACGCAGCTGGTGGTAGCCGGTTTCTTCCTTCGCCATCTTCATGAAGGCTTTGAACATTTCCTGGTCTTTCTGGTCGGCCTGGGCTGCCGGAATGCCCGCCGGCGGATACAGATACATGCCGCCGAATGTATGGAAAATGATCGTGCTGACAAGATTGCGCCTGCGGCTGATCCATTCGATCAGGTTTCTCGATTCACTGACCTGGCCGGGATAGATGCCGCCGCCCGGCTGCTTGTATTCCGGATTCCAGTTCATCGGATAGTTGCGGTTCAGATCAAGGCCGTATTTCGCCGGTGCGCTTTCGATATGCACGCCGTCATAGTCGTTGATCATGCCTTCACTGTAGACATTATAGAAATCACCGGTGACATCATCCGCTTCGCGCTTGACAAGCAGACGGCTGTCCTTTTCATCTTTCTTCCAGCCGCCGAACGGTGTCTTTACGATCATGTTGCGGATCACTCCGTCTCCATCGATATCGGAAGGAACCAGACCCGGCATTTCCGTTTCAAACGGATACGGAATATTGATGCTGCGGATCATATCCGGATGTGTCAGATAGTATTCGGAACCATCTGCGACCGGACGCGGCATGATATAGAATGTCGAGTTCCTGAGCAGTGCGGCAATCTCTTCCTCTTCTGTATTATGGACAAGTACATCCGCAAGATACATGGAGCACATGCAGCCTGTTACTTCGCCGGCATGGACATGGCCGACGGTAAAATATGCCGGTTTTTCATCGGGATCGCCGGCTTCCGTGTCGCTGACAGTCAGCAGCCACATCTCTCTGTTTTCAGTGGTTTTGCCGATTGACGAAAGCTTCACATAGCGGGGAAACTGTTCCGCATATTCATGAAGAATATCGGTGATTTCCTGGTAGTTGTAATAATGGTCATACGACTGAACGGTCTTCATAAGTGTTGTCTCCTTGATTGTAAATACGTACAGTTTCTATTATATTCATTTGCCGTGAAACTGATTCATCTGATGCTCTTTTCAGAAACAGTTCTTCCCTGACGGCAGAACTGTGACTGTTTATTTCTTGAAATATTTTGTCATGGCCAGAACATTGGAATTGTTTTCGTATTTGTATTCAACCTTATCCATGTTCTTCTTTACCAGATAGATGCCAAGTCCGCCGATCGGTCTCTGCTCTGCCGGAAGTGTGACATCGGGGTCAGCTTTTGCCAGCGGGTTATAAGGTACACCCTGGTCGATGAATGTCAGGCGAACGCCGTCAGGATTCTTCAGGTCGTCCAGAACGACTTTGACCATGCCAATATTCGGTGTATAGGCGTAACTGGCAATATTGATATAGATTTCCTCGACTGTGAGATTCAGCTGCATTCGAGCCTTTTTCGGGCAGTTGATTTCATCGAGATGCTCATTCACGAAATCAAGAACACTCTGAAGATTGTCACGTGTCGCTTCCAGTTCCAGAACCAGGGAACTGGACTGACTGGTTCCGTAGAAATCGAAGATCAGCATTGTAATGTCATCCGCCTGGGGACTGCCGTCCATGAACGCTTCCACGTCCAGCGTGATCTTGCGCAGCATTTCCCTGGAAGAACACTCAGCATTGGCATTCATGACATCAAGCAGACGCGAAGTCCCGTACTGCTCAAGTTCGGGATTCATCGCCTCCGGAACGCCGTCAGTATAGACAAGCAGCCTGTCACCAGGTCCCATCTGGAACGGATGTTCGGCGATTACAGAATCTTCCATTACGGCAATAATCGGGGAATGACGGTATACAACCAGTTCATACGATCCATCTTTGCACCTGAGTACCGGATGCTCATGGCCGGCATTTGCAGCCAGTCCCTTGCCGGTGGACAGTTCGATGATTGCAAGCCATACCGTTACAAACATACCGGCATCGTTGCCTTCACACAGTTGTCTGTTTACATCGGTGAGGATCTCGCCGGGACCGCCGCCCATCATCGCGCGGTTTTTGATCAGTGTTTTGGCAATGACCATGAACAGCGCCGCCGGTACGCCTTTGCCTGAAACATCGGCGATGACAAGACCGAGATGATCATCATCGATCATGAAGAAATCATAGAAATCTCCACCCACTTCACGGGCCGGATCCACTGTCGCGTAGATATCAAATTCATTTCTTTCAGGGAATGCCGGGAAGATCTGCGGCATCATATCCATCTGGATCGACTTTGCAACATTCAGCTCGGCGCCGATTTTTTCTCTCTCCGCCGTCACAACTGAAAGCCTTTCGATATAGTCATTCAGGTCAACCTGCATCTTCTTGAAGGATTCCGCAAGTTCCTGCACTTCATCGCCGGTTTTGATATCAAGGTCAATCATTTCCTTGCTGTCCAGTCCTTCAACCAGTTCTTTGGCAGCGTCGTTCAGTTTCAGCAAAGGATTCACTACCCCTCTTCTGACGAAGAAATAAAGGATCGCACCCATGACCAGTGTCACACCCAGTACACTGTTGACGATCATGCCGACAAATTCCCGTTCTCTTGCCTGCAGACCGGGCATGGAAAGATCAACACCGACGACAGCAACCGGTTTGTTGGCGGAATTGAAAACCGGATAATAGGCGGAAACGATAAATCCGTATACCGGATCGGTTGCGACACTGAGTTCTTCCGGTGGATCCTGGCGGTATATCTTTTCGACCGCCTCCTTGCCGCCTTCCATATATCCTTCCGAATCTCCCAGATAACTCTGGTTGTAATTGTTCTCGGCATCCCAGATATAGACAACGGTATCTTCATACGGAACAAAGACATAATAGTATCTCATTTCCATATCCGTCATCGTGCTGTTGACAGTCTTCAGCGTCGTATCGAAATAGTATTTGACCTGGTCATAATACTCGTCTTTTTCCAGTGTTTCGGCATAGGTTTCAACCTTGTCACCATCAATCAATCCTGCCGCGGTTTTGGCATAGGAAAAACTCAGCTGTCTTGATTCTTCCATCGTGGTCTCGGAATAAAGATTCCGGACCAGAATACTGCTGAAAAGAATGATCGACAAAGCGAACAGAACAAGAGCAATCAATACCTTTACATGCAGCTTGCTATTTCTCATCCGCTGTTTTTCCTTTCTTTTTGAAACCGTCCTTAATATAGATTATAACAGCAGTCAGCGCACATATAACAAAGGAAAGCAACAAAGACCCGGAAACCGGCAGTTCCTGGGTGCCGTTCCTGATATAAAGGAAAACACTGACTGAAAAAGAAATCATGACCCAGTGGATACAGTAAAACGAAGTAATGTTCCGGCTGATCTTCTCAAAGAATCTCATCAAGCCTTCAGGTATATACCTTAACAGGAAATAATAAACTCCCATAAGTCCGGCGCAAAGACAGATATAGATCAGCAGCTCATAGGTAGGCGCATGATAGTACGCGTTCTCACCCGGCATGAACATTCCCGTCCCGAAATGAATGGCCAGGGGGAAATAGATCATAGGAATCAGCAGGACCGGCAGGATCCGCAGATAGAATGCTTTCTTCTCTTTGACCTGCAGCAGATATTCACCGAATATGTATCCGCAGACCGGAACGATCAGCCAGTTCAGCAGCGGCCAGTCGGAAATCAGGAAACCTTCCGCCTGCTCGGTGCCGACAAAATAGCCCATAAAAGTATTCAGCGCCGGATTGCCGAAATCGGTGCCGTTGAGCATCCAGCCGAGAAGCGACATGACAAAGGCAATCGCAAACATAGCCTTTTTTGACAGTTTCCTCTTTAAAAACAGTCCCATGACAAGCAGGGCCAGCGGCGCAAACTGCAGGATATCGTTGCCGAAAACCTTATACCATAAAGGGTCAATATACTGCCCGGTGTCTTTTGTCAGCGCGAAACCGAGCAGATACGGTATCAGAAAACGACAGATATTCAGAGCGTATCCGATACCCATAAGCTGCACAAAGCGTTTGAAAGGACTGGGATACATACGTATAGATGTATAGGCTAGACCGATCCCCATTGCAAACATGAACATCGGCGCGCTGAAAGGCCCGCCGATAATACTGTCAAAAAGAAACGGAATGCCGTGCAGCAGACCTTCTTCCGGTGTGCATTCTATGATGACATGAACAAACGGCAGGAACAGAATCGGCAATGCTTTTGCCACATCCAGTTCCGGCTGTCTTGTCGTATTGATCTTCACATCAGAAAAAATATCGTTCTTTGTCATTGAATCCATTCTATCATTTATCACTGTCTGATAATAACACTGTTCATTTCTTTTTTACATGCATTCATAGATGCACGGTACTGCTTTTCTCATAGGCAAGGCGGGGATCGTTGTCTTCTTCGACATAGATCGTGCCGCAATGCACAAAACCAAGCTTCTTCAGCAGATTCTGCATCACAGTATTGTCGCCATGGGTATCGATACGCAGATGTCCGCACTGGCGGTATGCCCAGTCGATACAGAACGACCCGGTGCCTTTGGCCGATCCGTCGGAAGCGATACGGTGAACAACGCCATAGGCACTTTCATCCTTCCACTCCCCTTCGGTGATATTCCGGTAGGTCGGTTCGATATCCTCGCCCTGGATAAAGAAGAACGTGCCGAGAATCGAATCGTTTTCGTCCACGCAGACATAACTGTGTCCCGCTTCCACATCCTTATGAATCAGTTCTTCCGGCGGCCAGCAGGTAGGTCCCCACTGCTTCGGGTTGCCGTGTTCCTTCATAAAGTTTCTCGCATATTCGTAGATCTCCATGATCCGGCTGATATCCTGCTGTGTCGTTTTTCTGATCTTCATAAGTGTCTTTCCTTCTGTAAAGCAAGATAATCATATCATTTTGCATGATATGCAGGGGAAATGAAAACCGCAGACCGGATAATACGCGGATCTGCGGCTTCTTTCTGTCTCTTGTACGGTTCAGTCTTCAGAAGTTTCTTCTTCGGAAGATTCTTCATTTTCCGGCTTTTCGGGCTGTTCCTTGTTATCACTGTCCTCCAGGGACTTCTCGACTTTGTCCGCCACTACAACAGATGTAACCAGGGTGGCAATGGCAATAATAGCTGTTCCTGCCACGGCTGCAACGAATTTCGCAAATGTTTTCATTTTGCCCTCCTTTTTGACCGTCGGTCAAATTACAGTCATATTATAGCATGTTCAAACCGATTGTAAATCCATGTATGCAATCATTATTGAAAAACAAAAAAGATGTGCAGTCCGCACATCTTTTCGGTGGATCATTACTCTTCGTCGAGCTTCGGTCCGGCAGCGACAAGTGCTTTGCCGGCAGGATTGTTTTCATACTTGTGGAAGTTCTTGATGAAACGTCCCGCAAGATCCTTTGCCTTGGCTTCCCATTCTGAAGCATCCGCATATGTGTCACGCGGATCGAGGATTCCGCTGTCGACGCCCGGCAGTTCTGTCGGTACTTCGAAGTTGAAATACGGAATTCTCTTGGTCGGAGCCTTGTTGACATCGCCGTTCAGGATCGCGTCGATAATACCGCGGGTATCCTTGATGGAGATACGCTTGCCTGTGCCGTTCCAGCCGGTATTGACAAGGTAAGCCTTGGCACCGCTCTGCTTCATTCTCTTGACAAGTTCCTCACCGTACTTTGTCGGATGCAGTTCGAGGAATGCCTGGCCGAAGCAGGCGCTGAATGTCGGTGTCGGTTCGGTAATGCCGCGTTCTGTACCGGCAAGCTTGGCTGTGAAGCCGGACAGGAAGTAGTACTGTGTCTGTTCCGGATCAAGAATGGAAACCGGCGGCAGTACTCCGAAGGCATCAGCAGACAGGAAGATGACATTGTCAGCAGCCGGTCCGGAAGATGTCGGGCGGATATTCTGAACGATCTTTTCGATGTGATCGATCGGATAGGAAACACGTGTGTTTTCGGTTACGCTCTTGTCAGCGAAATCGATCTTGCCGTTTTCATCGACAGTTACGTTTTCCAGCAGCGCGTCTCTGCGGATGGCGTTATAGATATCCGGTTCGGAATCCTTGTCGAGGTTGATGACCTTGGCATAGCAGCCGCCTTCGAAGTTGAAGACGCCTTCATCATCCCAGCCGTGTTCGTCATCGCCGATCAGCAGACGCTTCGGATCGGTGGACAGTGTTGTCTTACCGGTTCCGGAAAGACCGAAGAAGATGGCAGTGTTCTTGCCTTCCATATCGGTGTTGGCGGAGCAGTGCATTGCGGCAATGCCCTTCAGCGGCAGATAGTAGTTCATCATCGAGAACATACCCTTCTTCATTTCGCCGCCATACCATGTGTTCAGGATGACCTGCTCACGGCTTGTGATGTTGAATGCGACAGCTGTTTCCGAGTTCAGGCCCATTTCCTTATAGTTTTCGACCTTGGCCAGGGAAGCTGTGTAGACGATGAAGTTCGGTTCGAAATTCGCCGCTTCTTCTTCCGTCGGCTTGATGAACATGTTTCTGACGAAATGTGCCTGCCATGCGACTTCCATGATGAAGCGCACTGCCATACGGGTGTCCTTGTTGGCACCGCAGAAAGCATCGACAACATACAGTCTCTTGTCAGAGAGTTCCTTGACAGCCAGGTCCTTCAGGACTGCCCAGTTTTCTTCAGACAGCGGATGGTTGTCATTCGGATATTCCGGTGTGTTCCACCAGACAGTATCCTTGGAGTTTTCGTCCATGACGATGTACTTGTCCTTAGGCGAACGTCCTGTGTAGATGCCGGTCATGACATTGACTGCATTCAGTTCTGTCAGCTGACCTTTTTCATATCCGGTCAGTTCCGGTTTCATTTCCTCTTCGAACAGGAGCTCGTAAGAAGGATTGTATACGATTTCTTTTGTGCCGGTAATTCCATACTTCGTTAAATCGATCTGAGTCATTTTTAACCCCTTTCCTGTGTTATTCTTAACTTGTTAAATATTTCCCAAGTTAAAATAATCCTGTATGATTATATCACGGTGAAAACCTTAGACAATACAAAATATGCCTTTAAAACTAACTGAAAACGCTATCAGAGCACATCTGAACAGTGCTCTGGAAGATGTAATCGCTTACAATGTGACTGACTCGACGAACACCCGTGCCAGGGAATTTCTCAAGGAAGGCAAAAAACCTCCTTTTCTGCTGGTCAGCAGTGCCCAGACAGCCGGCAGAGGACGCCGCGGCAATACCTTTTTCTCGCCTGAAAACGGCTTTTATTACACCCTTGTCATCCGTCCGGATGACCTGGATACCGCAATCCAGAAAATGACCGTCGCAGCAGCGGTTGCGTCATGCGAAGCAATTTCCGAAACTGCGGGAATCGAGTGCGATATCAAATGGGTCAACGATCTGTATCTGGATGGCCGCAAGGTTGCCGGCATCCTGTGCGAGGCGCCGCGTATCCACAGCAATGAAGTGACAGCGATCATCATCGGCATCGGTATCAACATCGACATTCAGGATTTCCCGGATGAACTGCAGGACAAAGCCGGCTCCCTGAACCGCCCGGACCTTGACCGCAGCAGACTTGCGGCAGTCCTGACCGACCGCCTGCTGGCATGGACTTCCCGTCTGGATGATCCGCAGCTGATCCGGGAATACCGAAGACGGTCTTTCCTGATCAAAAGACCTGTCTCCTTCATGCATGAAGGACGAGAGATCCGCGGTATCGTAAAAGACATCAACGAAGAAGGAAATCTGATCGTCCAAGCAGACAGAACATATGTCCTGAGTTCCGGCGAAGTATCCCTCGCCTCCTGGGAATAAAAAACAACACCTGCCAGAAAACTGACAGGTGTTTTTCGTTGTTGATCAGCCGCCGAATATCTTCAGCATGAAGCCGGCTGCGACAGCCGAGCCGATGACACCGGCAACGTTCGGACCCATGGCATGCATGAGCAGATAGTTGCTGGGATTTGCCTTCTGGCCTTCGATCTGGCTGACGCGGGCAGCCATCGGAACAGCCGATACACCGGCCGAACCGATCAGCGGGTTGACTTTTCCGCCGGTGACCTTGTACATGATCTTGCCGATCAGGAGGCCGCCGATGGTCGAGAAGCAGAATGCGATCAGACCGAGAATAATGATCTCGATCGTGCGGAATGTCAGGAAGGTCGGAGCAATCGCCTTGGCACCGACAGAGATGCCGAGGAAAATGATGACCATATTGGTCAGGGCATTCTGAGCAGTATCGCTCAGTCTGTCCGTCAGACCTGTTTCCTTGAGCAGGTTGCCCATCATCAGCATGCCGACAAGCGGTGCTGTATCGGGAATCAGCAGGACAACAAATGTCGTGACTGCGATTGGGAAGATGATACGTTCCTTCTTGGAGACCTTACGGGCCTGCTTCATGACTGTCTTGCGCTCTGTTTCCGTCGTGACCATACGCATCAGCGGCGGCTGGATCATCGGAATCAGAGCCATGTAGGAATATGCGGCAATCGCAATTGCCGGCAGGTAGTCCATGGCAAGCTTGGAAGCTGTCAGGATGGCTGTCGGTCCGTCGGCACCGCCGATGACACCGATCGCCGCAGCAACCTTCGGTTCAAAGCCGAGCAGCAGCGCCATCAGGAAGGCGGTGAAGATACCGAACTGCGCACCCGCTCCCATCAGCAGGGAAGAAGGATTGGCAATCAGCGGTCCGAAGTCCGTCATGGCTCCGGTTCCAAGGAACACCAGGGACGGGTAGATTCCGAATTCCACGCCAAGTGACAGATAATGAATCAGTCCGTCGGTGATTCCCGTCCGCGGCAGATTTGCCAGCAGGACGCCGAAGGCAATGGGAACCATCAGCAGCGGTTCGTATTTTTTATGAATGCCCAGGTACAGCAGTACGAAGGCAACGATGATCATGACCAGATAGCGCGGGTCTTCCAGAAGACCGGCGAAACCTGATTCAGAGAAGATCTTTCCTAATATATCAAGAATATTCATCAGACTTCTCCTACTGAATGGTCGCCACTGTCATCTCGGATGTCACGGAAGCTCCCTTGGAAACAAGAACGGAAGTAACCGTGCCTGCTTTCGGAGCAAGAACCTCGTTTTCCATCTTCATCGCTTCCAGGACGAACATGATGTCGCCTTCCTTGACAGTCTGTCCGACAGACACACGGACATCCAGGATCGTGCCGGGCATCGGTGCCTTGACCGGATCACCGAGTCCTTCCTGTGCCGCCGGGGCAGCAGGTGCTGCAGCAGCTGCCGGCTGAGGTGCCGGTTCTGCGGCCGGAGCCTGGGCTGTCATCGGTTCTGCCTTGCCCGCATATACAGCTGTGGCCTGTCCTTTTTCGACTTCCACTTCATATTTCTTACCATTTAACGCAATGATGTATTTCATATGTCATTCCTCTTTTCTTCAATCCAGTGCCCGGATCGATTTGAAAACCAGTTCGTTCAGCGGAATCTTCGTCTGCTCACAGACGATTGCCATCAGACATGCGGCTGTCTTCTCATCGACATCGAACAGAAGCAGTTCGCCGCCGTAGGCTGCCTGCTGTACCGGCTCACTTCCGGCAGTTTTCTCTGCCGCCGGTTTGGTTTCAGCCGGCTTCTTCGCGGCAGAAGTGTCATCCGGTTTCGGGGTGAAGATTCCGATTACTTTCTGAATCGGTCTGTCCCATGTCTCGTCTCTCATCGCGCCGAAAGCAAACTGCTTTGCCGGCTCTGACTCAGTCACTGGCTGATTTGTTTCCGAAACTCTCTCAACACTCTCGATGAAAGAGACGAATTTATCAATCAGGATCATGGCGAGCCAGAGAATGCAGAGCATCATGAAGACGACTGAAACACCGGATATGGCAATAATCAGCGCATCTGTAAACGGCATATTACTCAGCCTCCGTTATTGTGTAGCTGACCTTCAGGGCTTTCTTTTCTTCGCGGCTGCGGAAGTACGCTTCTGCCTGCTGCGGGAAGGCAACATAGCTCAGCACGTCTTCTTCGCTTTCCGCCAGGCTTCCGAGATATGCGCGCGCACCGGGGATTTCCGGTTCGATCGTATCGTCATAGCGGCCTTCGAACGGCTTTTCATCACCAAGCGCCAGTTTCATCAGTTCTTCGGAAATCGGTGCCGGAGAATGTCCGTATTCACCGCGGCAGTATGCCTTGACTTCCTTCGAGATGGACTTGTAACGCTCACCTGTCAGGACGTTGGAAACAGCCTGGGCGCCGACCATCTGGCTCATCGGTGTAACCAGCGGCGGATAACCCATGTCCTTGCGGACAAGCGGGGTTTCAACCAGAACTTCCTCCAGCTTGTCAAGCTTGTTGACAGCTGTCAGCTGGGAAATCAGGTTCGACAGCATGCCGCCGGGAATCTGATAGTTCAGGGCTTCGATCTTTGTTGTCAGTACGGAAGGATTCAGACCGCCTTCCTTGAGGAAGCGGGCCTGGACCGGCTTGAAATGATCATTGATCTTCTGGCAGACCTTCAGGTCGACGCCGGTGTCATAGTCCATTTCGTGCAGTGTATAGACAAGGGACTCTGTCGGCGGATGGGAAGTGCCGCCGGAGAAGATGGAGATTGCCGTATCCACACCGTCAGCACCGGCTTCGATGGCCTTCAGCAGCGTCATCGATGCCAGACCTGTTGTCGAATGGGAATGTACATAGACAGGAATCTTTACATCTTTCTTCAGTTCCTTTACCAGGTCATAGCAGACCTGCGGGCTCATGATGCCAGCCATATCCTTGATGCACAGGGAATTGCAGCCCATGGATTCCAGCTTCTTGCCAAGCTTTACATAACTTTCGAATGTATGAATCGGGCTGATCGTATAGCAGATCGTACCCTGGGCATGTCCGCCCGCCTTCAGACATTCGTCGATCGCTGTTTCCATGTTCAGCGGGTCGTTCAGAGCGTCGAAGATACGGATGATATCGATTCCGTTTTCGACGGACTTGCGTACGAAGGCACGTACCGTGTCATCGGAATAATGTCTGTAGCCAAGAATGTTCTGACCGCGCAGAAGCATCTGCAGTTTTGTGTTCTTTACCTTGGAACGGATAAAGCGCAGTCTCTCCCAGGGATCTTCG
Source organism: uncultured Erysipelotrichaceae bacterium (assembly GCA_902778375.1). GTDB lineage: Bacteria > Bacillota_I > Bacilli_A > Erysipelotrichales > Erysipelotrichaceae > Bulleidia. Next base: position 5,051 of record CACYXJ010000037.1, on the reverse strand, counting down.
TCGAGGAAGCGCAGGCAGGAATCGAATGTCGCTCCGCCCCATACTTCCATGGAGTAATATCCGGCCTGATCCATTGTTTCGAGAATGTCTTCAAAATCCGATCTCGGCATACGGGTAGCAATCTGTGACTGATTTGCATCACGGAGAACCACCTCGGTTATCTGTACTTTTTTCTTCATATATTTTCTCCTGAAAACCAAATCTCCTCTATGATAATAGATTTTTCCAATTTGTGTTCAAAAAAATGCCTTTTTATGCCTGTTTTTTGCATTTTGGACGATCCGGACATGAAAAAAGCGCTTTCAATGAAGCGCTTCGTAGAAATCATATAATTCTTCTTATTTGAAATAGGATACACCGTAGGTGTTGACGATGGCATCTACCTTTTTACCCTGCTTGCATAACGGGCATTCCAGCGAGGTGCGGCTCATGTAGTCATCCAGGATTCCTTCCGTCGAGAATACGGAATGTACCGGATAGCCGAAGCATTCCTTGACCTTCGAGAAGATCGCGCATACACCGGCAACCGAACCGCCGTAATACTGGATCGCTTCAATGCCGCCCGCCACGGTGTAGCCGGTCGTTACCGAAGCAGCAAGGATCAGAACATTCTTTTCCCTGATCATCGGCTGGATGTTGTCGCGGAACAGCAGCTGACTTCCGGTCGTGTGCTCGGGAGTCACGACATAGATTGTCTTGTGATCATTCACACTGGAGAAACCATGTTTGCTCAGTTCGCTTGCCATGCACGCACCTACCACTTCGGTGCCGTCCAGACACAGGATCGTGTCAACGATCGTCGTGGCGCTGAGGCTTTCCGCCAGAAGTCTCGCGGCTTCCTTCGCTTCGGAAAGACGGTGCTTTGTGTAGGTCAGGTCAACATAATAATTGACATGGCTGTGGCTGGTCGCAAAATGTCCTTTCACGACACGCAGCTTCAGCGCTCCCTTCGGATTGGGATACTCCATCATTTTCAGTGCCATATATACCTCCCGACATGTAAATATCTTCCATTATTGTAACAGAATCATCCGTCAAGAACACGGATGGCGTCAATAAAAAAACAGAGTGCGCACTCCGCAGCCCTGTTTGTCAGCCGGATCATTCGTCGTATGCAGAACATGCCCGCATGCTTTCGTAGAATTCAAACGGAACGGAAAGATTGCCGCGGCCTGTTCCCAGCATGATCCCCGGCTTCGTATCACCGTGGAAGTCTGAACCACCGCTCTGTTTCAGACCGAACAGACCGGCCAGCCGTACTGCTGTCTCACTCATCTTTTCGTCAAATTCCGTATAGCGGGTCTCGATCGCATCAAGACCGGCTTCCTTTGCCTGAGGCAGGAACTCGACCATTTCCTCCGTTGTGAGGTTCAGCAGCGGATGGGCCATGATGGCAGTTGCCTTATAAGTCTTGATAAAGCGGATGGCAGCCATGGATGTGATTCTCTTTGCCGGAATATAGAATCCGTTTCCCGGCTTGAGCAGGGTATCGAACGCCTCCTTGACACTCTGTACATAGCCTTTGGACATCAGTACTCTTGCGACATGGGCGCGGTTGAAATCGTCGGCACCGGTCAATGCCGCGCATTCCTCCGCTGTAATATCGTATCCGGCAGCGTTGAGATTCTCGATCAGCAGCGTGTTGCTGTTGATCTTGGCAATGTGGGCCAGTTCCAGGAAATCTTCGATTTCCTCCCAGTGTTTTCTGCGGAAGAACAGTCCGACAATATGGATTTCCTTCTTGTTCCATTCAGTCGTGAATTCACATCCCGGTACCGTAATAACGTCACTCTGCGCACCGGCTTCCATGAATTCCTTCAGGCCATGAGATGTATTGTGATCGGTCAGTGCCAACGCCGAAAGACCCTGCTTTTCAGCAAGTCTGACAAGTTCCGCCGGTGTCGATGTACCGTCGGAAAAACGCGAATGGCTGTGCAGATCACAAGTCTTTTTCATACCTATATCACTTTATCACATTTATCTTTCCATATAGAAATCAAGCAGATCATAAATCCAGTTTTTCAGCGGTGAAAACCGGAAACCGATTCCGGCTGCCCGGGATGTGTCATAGGATTCATTGTCGGGCATGAAATTGAACGGTGCCTCCTCACCGTCATCGGTCAGTACAGCTTTCTTTCCGGATTTTGATTCGACATAGGAGATGATTTCCCGGGTTGTGATCCATCCTTCACTGCTGCCGTTGTAGGGTCCGCTGGCATCTCTTTCGGCAAGAAAGGCAATGAATTCCCCCGCTTCCTTCTCCTGAATAAAGGCAATGCCGTAATCCAGACCGCTCACATGCATCTCAATTCCGTCCAGAATATGATCGACATAGAATTTCAGCCTGCCTGTATAATCATTTTCACCCAGGACAATCGGATATCTCACAAAGACACAGTCCGCCGGATCAAGGTATTCCAGCGCCGCCCGTTCGGCCAGCCGCTTTCCTTCCCCGTAATCCTGCGTCCTTGACTGCCATTTCAAAGGATAGGAAGCCGGGTTGAATTCCTCTTCGCGGATTCCTTCCCTTTCCTTCTCATATACGGAACAGGTGGACATCTGCACGTACTTCCTGCAGTCTGCGTTTTCCAGAAGCGCCCTGACATCGTTGGAACTGTAGGCAACCTTGTCAATGATTACATCGAAAGATTTCCCGGCAAGAGCTTCTTTCACCTGCTTTGGGTCAGTGCGGTCCATGATGATCTGCTGCGTCTTTCCGGCAAACGGATTTGCGGCATTGCCTCTGGTCGCAACCGTCACTTCATGTCCGTCTTCCAGAAGTTTTGCAATCATGGGAATTCCGAAAAACCTCGTCCCTCCGACTACCAGAATCTTCATAACTGTTTCCTTCCATTTCTATGTCTATTGTTGTTTTTTATTCAGTTCCTGCCAGTTCAGCTCATTGAGCGTCTCCTGATCCGGTGCGCTGCCGGAAACACCAAAGACATCACCGTATCTGTTTTCATATACATGATCGGCAGCGGTGCTGACCTCGACGTCCTGGCCATAGGAGTTTTGATATGTATCGACTCCGCGTATCGCTTCCGAGAATCCCCGGCTGATCCGGCTTTCCGAATCCATTTTCCTTTTCCAGGAATCCATCAGTCCGTCAGATGCATGACGGGCATTGTCCGCTATCATCTGCGAGGTTTTCCTTTGCATCTGCTGCAGCTGTGCCTGTTTCTGCAGGGCAATACTCTGGTTCATTGCCGCCTGGCTGCGTATCCGTTCCATTTTCTGATCCACTTCCATTGCTTCCCTCTGATCGAGTGAACTGTCGAACACACCGGATCGGATGAAATCCGCAAAAGCATCACGTGCTTCCTGTTCCTTTTCTTTCAGACAGAGACAAAGGTATCTCCTTCTGGCACCGAATACTGTCAGATCTCCCCGCTTCTCCGGTTTTTTTGCTGTCTCCTGTTTCGGAGCACTGACAGTTGTTCCGGCCGGTTCCGATGCCTGCCTGTTTTTCTTATCCCGGCGCATCTTTCCGATCAGACCGCCATGCATGTAATCGCTTAATGTCATTTCCTTCAGTGTTTCTTTGGCGGTACTGACAGTTTCCGATATCGAGGCACTGTCGATTCCCAGCCGTTCTTTCGCTGTTTCGATGGCATTGCTGATGCTTTCCGGCATCTCGATTCCGCCCAGAAAACTGTAGGCCAGATCGGCTGTAAAATAGTCCATCCCAGCCAGAACGACTGCCGGCAGGCCGCCGGCTGTACAATCAAAACGACACAACCGGCTTCCCCAGTCAGCAGAGACAGGAGTTGAAGATATCTCCAGAAAACGGTCATAGCGGTTTTTCTCGTTTGTCAGAAAAGCTGAAGGAGCCGGTTCATCACTTCCGGAATGACTGATTTCTTCTGCATTGTACAGTTCCAGTCCCGTACGCCGGACAGCCCAGTTTTGAAGATAGTCCTGCCAGGAAGTGAATTTCTCATATCCTTCTTCCGTATGTTCCGCCACAAGAAGACCGATTCCTCTCAGCAGCGGATTTCGCAGGTCGTAGCGGACGTCCTTGTTTGTGATGCACATTGCAATCGTGCCATCCGGACTCGATGACTGCATGACCGCCGAAAACGGCTGCATTTCACTCTGCCAGTGGCTGCGGAGTTCGCCTTCCGCAGAATACCCTTCGGGCACATCAGCTGTACCGATCAGTATTCCTTCCTTCGAATAGTAAATCTTTTTCATATAACATTACCTTTATATTGTCAGTATATTACAGCATAGAGGCCGGTGGTGAGAAAGCTGCTTCGGAATCACAGCATGAATAACTGCAATCAGGCAGCAAAGGTCATCCAGCATGCAGAAATATCATATCATAACCACCAGTAAAACTGGTGGTATCCACTGGCCCTATAAGGGCCTTTTGTTGCGGAGGCCCTTCGGCCACCGAGGTCTGACAGCCGCAACGCTGTCACAGGCTGCCCCTCAAAGGGGCCTCTTTATTGCAGTTACTTCACTTTCTCTCCAGTGAATGGATCGATGAATTCCTTCATGCTCATCTGGTCATACAACTTGTCTTCTTGAAGCTGGTTTTGGATGTACTCCCGTATCGTCTTCTCATTCCTTCCGACAGTATCCACAAAATAGCCTCTTGCCCAGAACTTCCTGTTTCCGAATTTGTATTTCATCTCTGCATGTCTCTCAAAGATTTCCAATGTGCTTTTGCTTTTCAAGTACCCCATGAATTCGGAAACAGAATACTTCGGTGGTATCTCGATCAACATATGGATGTGGTCCGGACACGCTTCTGCTTCCAGCAGTACGCAGTCCGGCTTCCTCTCTATCAGTCGTCTCAATATTGCCCCAATATCTGCTCTCAATTTGTTGTAGATCACCATCCGCCTGTATTTCGGTATGATCACTATATGGTATTTGCACCGATATGTCGTGTGTGATAGATTGTTTTTGTCATTCATGTGACGCCCTCCTTTTACTTTGTGTTGCGGCTGCCCGGCCGCCTTCCATTGTATCTTGAGGGCGTCTTTTCTTTCACTAGAAGGACGGCACCACGCGCATAGCACGTGGTATCATTCCTGAAT
>CACYXJ010000036.1 GCA_902778375.1 uncultured Erysipelotrichaceae bacterium | reverse complement strand
CCGACTTCCCAGCCTTTGCGCAGCAGTTCGTCGATATCGGTATTTACCAGCAGATTCTGGTAAATTGCAATCATAGATTTTTCGCGTAATTCATGTCGTTTCATGCGGTTTCTCCTAGCGTATATTTTAACATGAATAGCCATGAAATAACAGAACGCTTGCACACCCCGGAATTGTGACTTATCATTTCTTTTATGAACAGGAATCCATCTGAAATCCCGGTAATGAAACGCTTCCTGAACCATCTGGAGACCGTCACCGCCCACCGCCGCGAAGTGCGGAAAAACTGCTTCAAATGCGGTCTTTACAAGCAGGGACTGACCCATGACCTTTCCAAGTATTCGCCGGAAGAATTTCTTGTCAGTGTCAGATACTTCCAGGGCGACAGATCTCCCTACATGTACCAGAAGGAAAAGTTCGGTTTCTCGGCCGGCTGGCTGCACCACAAAGGCCGCAACCGCCACCACTGGGAATACTGGTATGACATGATCAAGGGCGAATGGGTGCCGCTGGAAATGCCTCTGCCGTTCTTTATTGAAATGGTATGTGACCGGGTGGCTGCCTGCCGTATCTATCAGAAGGAAAAGTATACGCAGAAAAGCGCCCTGGAGTATTATTACAGCCGCAATGACCGGTTTTACATGCACGAAAAGACAGCCGCGAAACTTGAGGCAGTGCTGAAGGACATCGCGGATCACGGTGAAGACGTCGCTTTCGCGCATCTGAAACAGGAACTGCAGGAATACCGCAGAAATACGGAAAAGAATCAGAAATAAGTATAAAAAACGAGGATGTAACAGCTGAACAGTCATAACACTGCTCAATGGGGTTACATCCTTTTTTTTGGGGCATCCGTATGTTTACCTCAGTTGTTTTACTTAAGATTCTCCAGACGGATATCAATGGTCTTCGTTTTCCATTTCCTCACGGATGGCTTCAGCAAGTGCTTCGTCCTGCTGTTTTTTCTTCCAGCGGGCAACCAGGAAGATACTCAGTCCGATCAGTGTCAGTGCACTCAGTTTGCCAAACGGTTTCTTCATATGCAGTTCCCTTCCTATCATATTGATAAAAAATCATGTCTATATCATAACAAAGAAAACCATCTGCACGTCTGAATACTGTTCAAATATATTGAATCACTGTTTTCATTGAATCTTTTTATCATTTCTCTGCTTAAAGTACCGGTATGATGCATGTTCTTACAGTTTTCATGATATCTGCCGTCGATGATGACAATAAGAAAACGCCGCATTCAGATACGGCGTTTGATATTGCATATCAGTTATTTCATCGGTTGGTCGCTGTTCTTGACCTGGACGTCGTGAGCACCGCCTTCAACGATCGATGTCGCGGAGACCAGGGTCAGCTTCGCCTTTTCCTGCAGTTCGGGAATATTCAGGGCGCCGCAGTTGCACATGGTCGAGCGGATCTTCAGCGTCGTCATGGCGACGTTGTCCTTGAGCAGACCGGCATACGGAACATAGGAGTCGACACCTTCCTCAAAGGAAAGCTTCTTGCCCTGACCGAGGTCGTATCTGCCCCAGTTTCTCGCTCTGGCGGAACCTTCGCCCCAGTATTCCTTGACGGTATTGCCGTTGACAACAAGCTTCGCACCGGGTGCTTCTTCGAAACGGGAGAAGTATCTGCCCAGCATGACGAAGTCGGCACCCATGGCCAGAGCCAGAGTGATGTGATAGTCATAGACGATGCCGCCGTCCGAGCAGATCGGAATGTAGACACCGGTTTCTTCGTAATACTTGTTGCGTTCGTTGGCGACATCGATGACTGCTGTCGCCTGGCCGCGGCCGATACCTTTGGTCTCGCGGGTGATGCAGATCGAACCGCCGCCGATACCGATCTTGACGAAGTCAGCTCCGGCATCCGCCAGGAAACGGAAGCCTTCGCCGTCGACTACATTGCCGGCTCCGACTTTGACGCTGTCGCCGTAATGGTTACGGATCCACTTGATCGTTTCCGCCTGCCAGCAGGTATAGCCTTCGGAGGAGTCGATGACCAGGCAGTCGACACCGGCATTGACCAGGGCCGGAACACGCTCGGCATAGTCACGGGAGTTGATGCCCGCACCGACGAGAAGACGCTTTTCCTCATCCAGCAGTTCGTGTGGATTTTCCTTATGGGATTCATAGTCCTTGCGGAAGACGAGATATGCCAGCCGGTCCTCATTGTCGACGATCGGCAGAGTGTTCAGCTTGTTGTCCCAGATGATGTCGTTGCAGCGGCTGAGACTGTCGGAGGTGCTGCCGACGACCAGTTTCTCCCTCGGGGTCATGAAGGTGGCAACTTTCTCGTCACCGTTCATGCGGGAAATGCGGTAGTCACGGGATGTGACAAGGCCAAGCAGTTTGCCGTTGGCGGTTCCGTCATCGGTTACAGCCATTGTCGAGTGGCCGGATTCCTTCTTCAGTTCCAGTACATCTTTCAGTGTCATTTCCGGTGTCAGGTTCGAATCACTGACAACAAAACCGGCTTTATGCTTCTTGACGTTGGCAACCATGGCGGCCTGTGAGGCGACCGGCTGCGAACCGAAAATAAAAGCCATGCCTCCCTCTTTTGCCAGGGCAATACCCAGACGGTCGCCGGATACCGACTGCATGACAGCCGATACCATCGGTATATTCAGAGATATGGCAGGTTCTTCTCCTCTTTTGAATTTGACGAGCGGTGTTTTCAGAGAAACATTATCAGGCGTATTCTCTTCGCCGGTATAACCCGGAATCAGAAGATATTCGCTGAAGGTATGTGACGGTTCAGAATAAAACTTGGCCATAACGATTTCTTCTCCTCCTCATAATTTCATTCATTATAACAAAGTAAAAGTGAATGTAAAGGACTGTCTGTGGTATAATCCTTGAGAAACGAGGATTGGTTATGAAACTTAAAAACAGTTATTTTTTCACCCTGCGTGAAAATGTGAAAGACGAGGATTCCGTCAGTTCCAATCTGCTGGTCAGAGCCGGATATATCAAGAAGAGCTCGGCCGGTATTTATATGATGCTGCCGCTCGGATACAAGGTCCTGCAGAATATCATGGCTGTCATCCGTGATGAGATGAACAAGACCGGAGCCCAGGAGCTTCTGATGCCGGCCCTGATTCCGGAAGATGTCTATGTTGCCTCCGGCAGACGTGACGGTTTCGGCAAGTCGATGTTCTCGCTGCGCGACCGCAAAGGCATGCCGTACGTACTCGGCCCGACGCACGAAGAACTCTTCGCCGCCGCTGCCAAGATGCAGATCCGTTCCTACAAGGACATGCCGTTTGCCCTCTATCAGTTCGAAACAAAGTTCCGTGATGAGCCGCGTCCACGCTACGGTCTGATCCGTGTGCGCGAATTCATCATGAAGGATTCCTATACATTCGATAAGGACGAAGCCGGTCTGGATGAAGCCTATGCGAAGCAGTTCAATGCCTACAAGAACATCATGGACCGTCTGCACCTCGACTACCGCATCGTCCGCGCCGACACCGGCGTCATGGGCGGTCTGCTGTCCGAGGAATTCCAGGCCCTGACACCGATGGGAGAAGACATTCTTGTCCTCTGCGACAGCTGCGATCTTTCCTCCAATATCGAAGTCGCCGCCTGCAAGAGCGAACCGGCCGGTATCGAAGAGAACCTTGAGGAAGTCACACTGGTGGAAACACCGCATTCCCGCACGATCGAGGAAGTCACGGATTTCCTGAAGAAGGACGTGAAGAAATTCGTCAAGACACTGATCTATGATGTCGACGGCGAACCGGTCGCTGTCATGGTCAGAGGCGACCGTGATGTCAACGAAGTCAAGCTGAGAAAGCTGCTCAATGCCAATGAAGTTGCCCTGGCCGAACCGGAAATGGTCGTTGCAGCGACCGGTGCCGATATCGGCTTTGCCGGTCCGATCGGTATCAGGTGCAAACTTGTCGAAGATGAAGAAGTCTCCTGTATGTACAACTTCATCACCGGCGCCAACAAGACCGGATATCACTATACCGGTGTCAACCAGAAGGATTTCAAAGCCGATGTCACCGGCGATGTCCGCAATATCCAGGAAGGCGACATCTGCCCCGTCTGCGGCGGCCGGATCCACTTCGCCCACGGTATCGAAGTCGGCAACACCTTCAAGCTCGGCACCAAGTATTCCCAGGCGATGGACCTGCAGTACCTTGATGCCAACAACAAGCTCCAGTATGTCTGGATGGGTTCCTACGGCATCGGCCCGGCCCGTGCCATGGCAGCCCTCGCCGAACAGAACGCGGACGAAAACGGCATTAACTGGCCGGCAGACATCGCTCCGTATCAGGTCGCTGTCGTAATTATCTCCATGAAGGACGAACAGCAGGTGGCAGCAGCGGAAAAGATCCATGATGAACTGGAAGCTGCCGGCATCGAAGTCATTCTCGACAACCGCGACGAACGTCCGGGCGTCAAGTTCAAGGACATGGAACTGATCGGCATCCCCTACCGCATCACTGTCGGCAGAGGCATCAAGGACGGAATGGTCGAACTCAAGCCGCGTGTCGGCGAAAAGGAAGATGTCGCCGTCGAAGATGTTGTTGCCAGAGTCAAGGCATTATTCTGAATCCTGAGCCGTGTGAAAGTACACACGGCTTTTTTCTGTTATGATGTTGATATGAACAAGATCATTCTGACATTGATATGCATCATGCTTGCCGGATGTTCTCTTTCCGCCGGCAGTCAGGGAAGCACTCCCACAGACTCTGAAAGCAGCGAAGAGAACACGGAAACCGGAACCATGGATATCAAACTGGAACAGCAGTACGGAAATCTGGTCATGACCTGGCATTCGCCTTTGCCGAAGTATTATCAGGAGGTATACGATGTCGAACTGCTGAGCGCAGACCCTTCCTACACACCTGCTGTACGGGTGAAAATAAAAACATATGACGCCTATGCCGATGCCCTTACCATGGTCGGTTATTATGTTCAGGAAAACAATTATGACGGCGATCTCTATTTCCGTATCACCGCCTATCAGGACAGCGAAGCTGTTCTGAGCGAGGAAAGCGAAGTCTTTGCGTCATCATCCGTGATTCCTGACAAAAAAGAACTTATCATCGGCACCGATCTGAAAACCGAAGACATCGTTTCGTTCTCCTACAGCGGCAACGGTGATTCCGTTGAAATGAATTTCAGTTACGGCATCACTGTCGATGACGGTGAAATTCTCTATTCTGCCGATTTCCATGATCAGAACGGGAAAGAACATACGATAGAAAAAAACATATCGGAAGATGACTGGAAAAAGCTGACGGAGGAAATCGCAAATGGATCAATGCGTCTGAAAATCTTCCGCGACCCTGAAATCTTCATGCTCGACGGTTCCCGGCAGTGGTTCACCCTTCTCTTCGCCGATATGGACCCGGCCCGGGACAGGCTTTATGAATATGTACCGGAAGACAGGGAGAAACTGATCAGCATACTGCAGGGCCTGGCTGAATAAACAAAAAAAGAAGTTCGCGGGAACTTCTTTTCTTATGCTTATTTCCTGTTTCTGATCTCTTCTGCCGCAGCTTTGATGAATTCGTCGAGCGTCATCCTGACGGCTTCCTTTTTGCCGTAGCGTCTGACAGTGACGGATCTTTCCTGGATCTCGCCTTCGCCGACAACCAGTTCGACCGGGATCTTGCTCATCTGTGCTTCTCTGACACGGTAGCCGAGCTTTTCATTGCGGGCATCGACGGAGACACGGATGCCATGGCTTCTGAGGATATCCGCGACTTCATTGGCATAGGCACCATGGGCTTCCGGAGCAACCGGAATGACAACCATCTGTTTCGGTGCCAGCCACAGCGGCAGATTTCCCTTTGTCTCTTCCAGCAGGAAGGCGACGAAACGGTCGAGGGAGCCGAGGATGGCTCTGTGGATGACGACCGGACGTACCTTGTTGCTTTCGCTGTCAACATATTCGAGTTCGAAACGTTCCGGCAGCTGATAGTCAAGCTGGATCGTGGAAAGCGTGACATCATGGCCGAGCGCGCTTCTGACCTGGACATCGATCTTCGGTCCGTAGAATGCGGCTTCGCCGATCGCTTCGTAGAACGGAACATCCATTTCCTTCAGCACTTCCCTGAGCTGTGCCTCGCTCTTTTCCCAGAGATCGTCATTGCCGAAATACTTTTCCTTGTTTTCAGGATCTCTCAGGGAAAGACGGAAGGAATAGGTTTCAAAACCGAAATCACCGTATACATCGAGGATCAGTTTCGTGACGTTCTTGATTTCATCCGCGATCTGATCGGGACGGCAGAAGATATGGGAGTCGTTCTGGGTAAAGGCACGGGAACGCTCGATTCCGGTCAGGGCACCGCCGGCTTCGAAACGGAAGTCATTGGCGATTTCGGCAATTCTGACCGGCAGGTCGCGGTAGGAATGCAGTGTGCTCTTGTACATGACCATATGTTCCGGACAGTTCATCGGTCTGAGGCAGTACTCATCGCCGTCCCTTTCCATGATCGGGAACATATCGTCCTTATAATGGGCCAGATGGCCGGAGATCTTATAGAGCTTGGTGCTGACAACGGACGGTGTCATGACATGGACATAGCCCTGGGAGAGTTCCTTGTCCATGATATAGTCGGCAAGAATGCGGCGGATCGTGAAGCCGTTCGGCAGCCACATCGGCAGGCCGGCACCGACTGTCTCGGAGAACATGAACATCGCCATTTCCTTGCCGAGCTTTCTGTGGTCTCTCTGCTTGGCATCTTCGAGATCTGCCAGGTGTGCTTCCAGAGTTTCGGCATCCGGCAGGCAGACACCGTAGATACGCTGCAGGACCTTGTTGTTCTTGTCGCCCTTCCAGTAGGCACCGGAATGTTTCAGCAGCTTGAAGTTCTTCAGAAGCTTCGTGCTTTCAACGTGCGGACCGCGGCAGAGATCGGTGAAGTCGCCCTGGGTATACATCGATATGTTCGTGCCTTCCGGCATTCTTTCGATCAGATCGACCTTGTATTCGTCGTCCTTGAACTGTTCCAGCGCTTCCTCGCGGCTGATCTCGTGGCGGACGATGCGCTTGCCATCCTTGGCAAGCTTTTTCATTTCCTTTTCGATCTTCGGCAGGTCTTCGTCATGAATGACATCGTCGCCAAGATCGATGTCGTAATAGAAACCTTCCTCAACGACCGGACCTACCCAGAATTTCGCCTGCGGATACAGGTGTTTGACAGCCTGCGCCATCATATGGGCACAGCTGTGATTGAGAACATTCAGTTCTTCGTTTTCCTTGAAATTCAGCATTTCTTTCCCCTTCTCGCTTCAATATAAAAGCGTCCTTCACTCTAAAGGACGCTGTTAACGCGGTACCACCTTTATTCCTGCATCATGATAATGCAGACACTCGTTGTTCCTTAACGCGGAATACGGGATCTTCTTTCGAAGCCTGCTCCGAGGTAGTAGTGCCTTCCTGTCTCATTCGCCTTGCACCATCCGGCGAACTCTCTTGATCGACGGCGGAAAGACCGTGTCCTCTTCATTGCATTTGTCTACTTTGTTATACAATTTTACCTTATCGATGTCAAACTCAGAAATCGATGATTACCTTGCGGCAGTTCCGGCATACAAACGCTTCCTTCACTGCCCGTTTCACCATGCCGGGTCTGGCAAGACTGAATTCGCCGTTTGCTTCATCCGGTTTGTTGATAAACTGTTCCGTCATCAGGAAATTGATCGCTTCCGCGCTTTCGATGACACCTTGTTCCATTTCCGTTCCGCAGATCGGACAGATCATATGCATTCTCCTTCTGCTGTTCAGAACAGCGACATCTGGTTTGTTTCCTGCATCCCTTCCAGGCAGCCCATGATCTCAAGTTTCTTGAGCAGGCTGGCGGAAAGCTGGGTGCGGCGCAGGACGTCCTCCTTGGAGAGGAACGGTGCCTCGCTGCGGGCTTTTTCGATCGAGCGGGCAACGTTGCCGCCCAGGCCGTCGATGACCGAGAACGGCGGAATGATTGCCTTGTCGTTGTCGGGATCGCGGACAAACTGGGTCGCTTTCGAACGGTAAAGATCGACCTTGCTGATACTGAAGCCGCGGGCATACAATTCCTCGCACACTTCCAGGGTATCGTACAGTGCTCTCTCCTTGGTGGAGACAGGCACGGCCGCATTCCGGTCGTCGCGGCGTGAAGCAATGTCGTTCATCCGGCTGCGCACGGCATCGAGGCCCCTGACCATCGTATCGATTTCATAGGCATCGCAGCGCAACGACAGATACTGGATATAGAAGTTCAGCGGTTCATGGACCTTGTACCAGGCGATGCGCATCGCCATCATGACGTAGGCGACAGCATGCGCCTTCGGGAACATGTATTTGATCTTCTTGCAGGAATCGATATACCATTCCGGCACGTTCCTGTTCTTCATCTTTTCTTCCTGGTCGGGACGCAGGCCTCTGCCTTTACGGACGTCCTCCATGATCTTGAAGGCGTCGATCGGTTCCAGTTTCTTGTCCAGGAGATAGGTCATGATATCGTCACGGCAGCCGATGACTTCCTCCAGCGGATGACCGCTGCGGATCAGTTCCTGGGCATTTCCCGACCAGACGTCGGTACCGTGGGAAAGACCGGAAATAATGACCAGATCGGAGAACTTCTTCGGTCTTGTCTCCTCGAGGACGCCGCGGGTCGTTCGGGTGCCGAATTCCGGCAGTCCCAGTGCCCCGGTTTCCTTCTTGTAGATGCGGGGATCGGCCTTCAGTGCGTCGTCGCTGTAGAACAGGCTCAGCGTCTCCGGATCGTTCATCGGAATATCCATCGGTTTTCTTTCCGAGATATTCTGCAGAAGACGCATCGCTGTCGGATCGACATGGCCGAGGATATCGAACTTCAGGACATTGTCGTGAATGTCGTGGAAGTCGTAATGGGTCGTCTTCCAGTCGGAAGTCGGGTCGTTGGCCGGATACTGCACCGGTGTGAAGTCTTCTGCCTCATATGTGTCAGGAATGATGATAATGCCGCCGGGATGCTGGCCGGTCGTGCGCTTGACATTCTGACAGCCGGAGGCGAGATAGTCTCTCATTGCCCGGCGCATGTCGGTGATATTCATCTTCTCGCAATAGCCGGAAACATAGCCGTATGCTGTCTTTTCGGCAACGGTGCTGATCGTGCCGGCACGGTAGGCATGGTCTTCGCCGAATACCTCCTTGATGAAGGCATGGGCGCGCCACTGGTATTCGTTCGAGAAGTTCAGGTCGATATCCGGCGTCTTGTCGGCATCGAATCCGAGGAATGTCTGGAACGGAATATTCTGACCGTTGCCCTTCATGACCGTTCCGCAATGCGGACATTTCTTATCTTCCAGGTCGAAGCCGGATTTGATCTCCGGATCGTCGATCCATTCGCTGTAACGGCATTTCGGACAAAGGTAATGCGGACGCAGCGGATTGACTTCGGTGATTCCCGACATCGTTGCCGTAAAGGAGGATCCTACCGAACCACGGGAGCCGACGACATAGCCGTCCTCGTTGCTCTTTTTGACGAGCAGATGGGCAATGTAGTAATGAACGCCGAAACCGTTGCGGATGATGTTGTCGAGTTCCTCATCGAGACGCTTCGTGACGATTTCCGGAATCTTTCCTTCATAGCCGTACAGATTCATCGCTGTCGTATGGCAGATCTCCCTCAGCTTGTCATCGGAACCTTCGACATGTGGCGGGAAAGTACCTGCCGGAACCGGACGGACTTCTTCGATCGTATCGAACAGCCTGTTGGGATTTTCGATGACGATTTCCTCAACCAGCTGCGGATCGTCGAGCCAGGCAAATTCCTGTTTCATCTCATCGGTGAAGCGGATATGCTGTTCGGGATTCTTTGTCCGCCATCTGAGCCGTTCGTCGCGGATATAAAGCGGATGGGTCGCACCGCCGATCCCCTGGCTCATGATATAGACATCACGGAAGATCTTCTCTTCCTTTTTGCAGTAATGAGCGTCGCTGTCGGCAATGACCGGTATATTCAGCTTCTTCGCCATGGCTATGATGCGTTTCTGCACCGCTTTGAGGCGTTCCATGGAAGGAATGCTGCCCATCGCCAGGGAGTTGGAGAAATTGGCCAGCGGCTGCAGTTCGATATAGTCATAGAAACGCATTGCCGCTTCCAGTCTCGCATCGTCACCGTTGCATGCCAGTTCGAACACTTCGCCGTTCATGCAGGCGCTTCCGAGCAAAAGGTTTTCTCTGTGTTTCTGCAGCTCGGAGCGCAGGATACGCGGTTCTGCCGCGACATCGGTGCCCTCCTTGCCGGAGGCTTTGCCCATGACCGCAAGCGTCCTGGTATTGGATTCAGTCACCAGTTTATAAAGAGCCTTCAGACCGTCATGATTCTTTGCGACGACGCAGACGTGCGTGCGTCTGACCTTGACATAGGCGGTTTCGTCCTGGATCTTCTCCTGCAGGTCGCGGATAGTGCGGGCCTGGAACTTTGTCCTGGCATCCTTGAGCAGACACATGAAGACACCGGCCAGCGCCTCGGCATCGTAGTCGGCACGGTGTGCCACTTCCTCGTCGTAGGAAACACGGTAGTTCCTGGCGACATTGCCGAGTCGGTATGCTCTTCTTTCCCGCAGGATGGCGCGAGACATGTCCAGGGTATCGATCACTGTATTCCTGAGCGGCGGACGGCCGAGACGGCGCAGTTCCTCGTTCATGAAATGCAGGTCGAATGTGGCGTTATGGGCGACAAGAATACCGTCGCCGATCCACTCAAGGATCTCATCGACCGCTTCCGGGAATGTTTTCGCGTTTTTCACCATGTCATTGGTGATATTTGTCTTGGCGCTGATAAAGGAAGGAATCGGTACCGGCGGCCTGATGAACATCTGCAGCCTGTCGGTAACGGTCTGGTTTTTGATCCGGACAGCGCCGAATTCGATGATATGGTCATAATAGCAGGACAGTCCTGTCGTCTCGAGGTCGAAGGAAATATACTCCTGGTCGTCGATCAGACCGTCAGTGGCATTGCGGACGATCAGAAGATGGTCGTTGGCAAGGTTCATCTCGCAGCCAAGACCGACCTTGAAATCGCGGGAAGGATCCTGCTTTTTCAGCGACTGGGCGTTGTTGAAGGCCTTGACAAACGACTGCACGTCGGCATGATCAGTGATGACGATGCCGCGATGGCCGATATCCCAGGCGTACCTTACGATTTCGCTGATATCGCACACGCCGTCCATTTCCGACATGTTCGTATGCATATGGAATTCGACACGTTTTTCATCAGCGGTATCAATGATCTTTTCACGCTCGACCTTTTCGATATTCTGGGCCGTGCAGACCAGATCATTGGCAAAGGTGTCATATTCGATCCGGCCGTATACCCTGATCCGGTCGCCCTTTTTGACTTCGGCAAGTTCCTCGCGGGTGATTCCCCTGCCTTCAAAGCGTTTGACAGCGATCGCATCGGTTCCGTCAAAGACAGACAGGGTCTGGATCATCTTCTTTGTCTTTTTCGTTTCGATCGTTTCGATATTGAAAACATCGGCTTCGAACTGTATCTCGGATACCGGATCATGGACATCCTTCAGATCGATCGCCGTGTAATCGCTCATCTTTGTCCGGTAATAGGTCCGCTTCGGCTGTTTTACAGTTTCTTCCTTCGGCTCTTCCGGCAGCGGAATCGCATCGAGCGGAATATCCTTTACGACAGATTCCTGCCGTTCGGCGACGGTGAAGCTGACCTGGATGCTTCCGGCTCCGATCCTTGCCAGCATGGCATTGACATTTTCCGCGCAGGCACTTGCCCGTTCGCTGTCGTTTTCGTCACCATACTGGAACGCAAGTGATTTTCTGCCGCTGTCATAGCGGACGATGGAGGACGTCAGGATCTGCGTTTCCGGATCGCTTTCGTACAGACGGTTCAGATAGCGCTGCATTTCGCTGGCGCTGAGAGTCTGGTCAGCGGCGGTGATTTTCAGCAGGACATTGCTGCCGGTATATTCTTTGATGATCGTTTCGATATGCTCATATTCCGGACATGACAAAACTGCCGGGGCATGCAGCATTACCTCGAGCAGGTTCCTGTCCCGGTAAAAACAGATCCTCTGCACAGCAAGTGCGCCGGGATCCGTCTCGGTATTCATTTTTGCCTTCAGCAGGTCATGAAATCTGTCTGTCATATGGATTCCTGTCGGTTCATCATTGTATCACAAAAATGAGAAGCCGTCCGCAGACGGCTTGATGATTTATCAGTTACTTGAAGAGTCCCTTGAGGAACTTGCGGGCGGAACGGATACCGACGTTGATCAGCTCGTTCTGGGCTTTTCTCTTCGCCTTGCGGGAGAGCTGTTCCATCCAGTCCCCTTCCTTTTCACGACGGGCCTGTTCGCGGGCTTCCTGCTTCTGACGCTGTTCCTCTTCCTTCGCCAGACGTTTTTCTTCGGCAATACGTTCTTTTTCCTCCGCTTCCTGGGCATAGATATCATCCATCAGTTCCAGGGCGCTGACCGGATCGTATTCCTGGTCATATCTTGCACCGACGGAGTCATTGCGGATCACAGCTTCCCGCTCCTCGTCGGAAGCGATATCCATCGAGGAACGCGGCGGACAGATCTTCGTGTGCTGAACGATCGTCGGCGCGCCTTCCTCATCGAGAACGGAAACCAGGGCATAGCCGGTCTTCATTTCCGTGATGACGGCTGCCGTATCCAGTTCCGGATTCTGGCGGAACGCATCAGCGGCCAGCTTGACATTCTTCAGTTCGGCCGGTGTATAGGCTCTCAGGGCATGCTGGATGCGGTTGGAAAGCTGGGCCAGGACGCTGTTGGGCAGATCGGACGGTGCCTGGGTGATGAAGAAGATACCGACACCCTTGGAACGGATCAGTTTGATGATCTGTTCGATCTTTTCCATCAGCTGGCGCGATGTATTGGAGAACAGCAGATGGGCTTCGTCGAAGAAGAATACCATCTTCGGTTTTTCCAGATCGCCGACTTCCGGCAGTTCGCGGTAGATGCTGTCGAGCAGCCACAGCAGGAATGTCGAATAGGTCATCGGATGATGGAAGAGCTCGTCGCACTCCAGCATCGTGATCATTCCCTTGCCGTCGTAGGTCATCTGCAGCAGATCATTGATATCCAGCTGCGGCATACCGAAGAGAAGGTTTCCCTGCTGGTTTTCCAGTTCAAGAAGACGTCTCTGAATGGCGCCGATGCTCTGCTTGGAGACATTGCCGTATTTGACGGTGTATTCCTTGGAATGTTCGCCGACATAGACACACATGGCTTTGAGGTCCTCCATGTCGATAATGTCGAGATCCATATCCTCGGCGACCTTGAAGATAATGTTCAGAACACCCTGCTGGACATCGGAGAGATCGAGAATACGCGAAAGCAGAACCGGATCGACCTGCTGCATGACGGCGCGGATCGGATGTCCCTTCTTGCGGTAGACGTCGAAGAACCGCACCGGATATTTGCCGGTAGTGAAGCCTTCCAGTTCCATGCTATCGACACGTCCCTGGATCCGTTCCATATCGCCGGGATTGATCAGACCGCTGAGGTCACCCTTGACGTCGGCCACAAAGCATGGAACACCGAGATCGCTGAGGCCTTCAGCAATGACGCGCAGTGTTGTAGTCTTGCCGGTTCCCGAAGCACCGGCAATCAGGCCGTGGCGGTTCATCTGCCGGGGAATCATCGAAATATCGAGATCGCCGGCCTTTCCCAGTAAAATCCTGTCATCCTTGATCATGACGTTTCTCCCTTATACGACTTCGGTTCCGCCGACACCGCGGATCTTGAGAATATAGCAGCATCCTTCACCGAATGCGGCTTCCAGTGTCCTGATATACTGTTCTGTCTTGGCCTTGGGAACGAATGCCTGGATGGTGCCGGCAAAGCCGCCGCCGTGAACGCGGTATGCGCCTTCATTGCCGAGAACGGCATCGCTAAGGGCCAGACCGAGAGCCACCGGCTGTTCGCCGCGGGCACCCGGTACCGAGATGTTCTGCAGATACATCCAGGAGGAATATCCCGATTCCCTGACAAGTTTCAGGAAGGTATCGATATCCTTGTTCAGCAGTGCTGTCTTTTCATCTTCGGCACGCTTGGTTTCGTTGAGGAAATGATAGGCTCGTAAGAATGCCCTGTCGCCGCAGTTCTCCCTGATCTCGGCAACGTTTGCCAGCAGTTCCTCGACCGTGCAGCGGCTGAGGACTTCCTGATGCAGTCTTCTGGCAACACCCTTCATTTCATTCGGAATTGCGCTGTACTCATCGGACAGTTCGGCATGGTCGGCACCGATGTCGGTCAGGATCAGGTCGATGCCGTATTCTTCCGGATCGAACGGAACCTTGGTAACGACCGGCGATTCCTTTTCATAGAAATCGATGGCGACGAAACTTCCGACGGAGGAAGCCATCTGGTCCATCAGACCAGATGCTTTCATGAAATACACATTTTCGGCATACTGTCCGATCTTGGCGATTTCTTCCGCCGATACCTTGCCGTCATTGTACAGATAGCTCTGGATCGTTCCCAGCAGGACTTCGAAGGCTGCCGAAGACGACATGCCGCCGCCGGCGATGACATCGCTTTCGGAATAGGCCATGAAGCCGCCTGTTTTATAACCTCTTTCCTGCAGACCGGCCGCGACACCGCGGATCAGTGATTCGGTCGTGTTCTTTTCCTCGAGACGAATCTCGGTATCGCTGATATCGACCGGCTTGATCTCGAAGCCGCGCGATGCCAGACGCACCACGTTGTCTTCACTCGGCACGACGGCTGCGATGGTATCCAGGTTGATGCTGGCAGCCAGAACACGGCCGAGCTGGTGGTCGGTATGGTTGCCGCCGACTTCGGTACGGCCGGGAGCGGAGAACAGTTTGGTTTCACTATCGCCGAAGAGATCGAGTGTCTTCTGCAGGACAGACAGATAGCGTTCCTTTTCCGCTTCCACATTCTCACTGCCGTAAAGGAAGGCCAGCTTTTCATCCAGATGACCGTCCAGGATAAATTGTTTCAGTTCCGTGTTTTTCATTTTCTTTACCTCGCCATTTTCTCAAATGCATTCCGGGCGGCATTCTGTTCCGCCTGTTTCTTGCTGCTTCCTTTGCCGGTTCCCATGATCAGGCCGTCGACGACAGCGTTCATGGTGAACTCGGGTGCGTTGCTCGGTCCGGTCTCATCGACCAGCTCATAGTGTACGGTACGGCGGGAATCCGCCTGCACATATTCCTGCAGTCTTGTCTTGTAGTCGATCTCGGCGACATCCTCGGGATGATCCAGATAGGTCAGCAGTGTTTCGTTCAGGATACTGTCGACTGCCGGCCAGCCCTGATCGAGAAACAATGCGCCGAGGAATGCCTCGAACATGTCGGCGATGATGGCATCCTTTTCCCTGCCGCCGGTTTTTTCTTCGCCCATGCCGAGCAGCAGGAAGTCGTTCAGATGCAGCTTGCGGCCGTAGATCGCCAGGGCATGTTCGCATACCAGCTGGGCCCGCAGTCTTGTCATCTGCCCTTCCGAAAGATTCAGGGGAAAGATGGCATTTGTGCTCCACAGCTGCAGGACGGCATCGCCCATGAATTCCAGTCTTTCATTATCGTGTTTGCCATGATGTTCGTTGGCATAGGAGGAATGCATAAACGCTTCCCTGATCAGGTCGGGATCGTTCACCTTGATTCCTCTGTTATCAAGCCATTCAATGATATCCAATATGATCCCTCCTAATCTGCATACAGGGCACTGTTCCGGTTTCGCTCGCGGATATGATCCAGCAGGATCCAGAAGTCTTCGTTCTGCTGGTTTTCCACGATAAATCCGGCATCTTTTCTTGCCTGGTTGATGATATCCGTATCTTCGACGAGATTGCCGAGAATAAAGTCGGGAACCCCGCTCTGTCTAGTCCCAAGTATATCACCCGGGCCGCGCAGTCGTAAATCTTCATACGAGATTTCAAATCCGTCCTGCGAGTCGGAAAGCAGCCAGCATCTGCCCTGTGTACTGCCGCGCTGAATGCGGCCGCGCAGCTGGTGCAGCTGGGAGAGTCCGAAACGGTCGGCGTCATAGATGATCATGCCGGTGGCATTGACGACGTTCATACCGACTTCGACAACGGTTGTCGAAACGAGGATCTGTATTTCATTTGCCGCGAAGCGGTTCATGATCTGCTGTTTCTCCTCGCTGCCCATGCGGCCGTGCAGGCATTCCACCTGGTACTGCGGATACAGCTTTGCCAGGTTCTTTTTCATCTGATGGACATTGCGGGCATCATAGTCCTCGTTTTCATCGACCGCGGCACAGATGACATACAGCTGATGTCCTCCGGCAAGCAGTGCGTTCACATCGTCGAGAACGGAACGGAAACTGTTCTCATGGATATAGACAGTGATTGGATCCTTTCGGCCCGGCGGCATTGTCTCGATCGTCGAAATATCCATATCACCATAGAAAGCGGAAGCCAGGGTGCGGGGAATCGGTGTCGCCGACATCAGCAGGAAATCTGCTTTATCCCCCTTCTCCTTCAGTTTTCTTCGCTGTTCGACACCGAAGCGCTGCTGCTCATCGGCTACTACCAGTCCGAGACTGGCAAATTCAACCGCATCCTGGATCAGGGAATGGGTGCCGGCAACGATATCGATCGTTCCGTCTGCCAGACCTTCCAGGATCGTTTTCTTTTCAAATGAAGTCATGCCGGAATAAAGAACTGCCATGCTGATGCCTGTATGGCCGAGAATTGCCTGCAGGGAGGCGAAATGCTGGCGGGCGAGTATTTCCGTCGGGGCCAGAAGAGCGGCCTGAAAACCGGCCAGAACGGCGCCGTACATGGCCAGGGCAGCGACAGCTGTCTTGCCGCAGCCGACATCACCCTGGATCAGCCGGTACATGATCCGTGTATCCTGCATGTCTTTGAAAATATCCCGCAGCGCGCTTTTCTGATCCTTCGTCAGCTCATACGGAAGCGCCTTTACAACTTCACCGACCTTGTTCATGTCGATGATCCGCGGCTGCTTGTAAATTCCCTGGTTTTCCTCGTTCTTCATCAGGGCAATGCTGGTGAAATAGACCAGGAATTCTTCGTATTTCAATGTCCTGTATGCCAGGGCAATATCATGTTTATCCTGCGGAAAGTGGATACGGCGCAATGCATCGGCCCGCCGCAGCAGACGGTAACGGTCATGCAGGCTTTCCGGGATGATGTCGCGGATTTCATTCTGCAGTTCTTCGTATACTTTCCTGATGCTGTCCCGGATCGTTCTCTGCTGGATGCCTTCCCGGGTGCTGTAGACAGGCGTGACAGCATCGTGCTCGCTCATTTTCTTTGTGTCATAGGTCATTGCCGTAACCTTGTTTTTCCCCTGGTAGACACCCTGTATGGTAATGATCTGGTTCAATGAAAGATTCCTTGCCCAGGGGCGGTTGAAAATCGTGACTTTCAGGACTCTGTCATAGGCCATGACATCGAAACTGGTAGTCGTCAGTTTTCCGTGCCGCCATGTCCTGACGGAAGAAACAACTTCTGCCTCAAAAGTCACCTTGTCCTTGATCTGCCACCCGGAAAACGGCTTCTCCTCCATGATTTCATAGCGGTACGGATAATAAGAAAACAGCGCATCGGTATCATAAATGCCCAGGCTGTTCAAAGCCTCGATCCGCCGCCCTGTCAGTTTCAGCCGTTTCTCTTTCAGATCCATATGAAAATTATACAATAGATCGTTTCATTTAAAGCCAAAGAAAAACCCTCAGGCATCACTCTTTCTGGCGAAAGGAAAACTGCCGGGGGTTTCTTGCTATTCAGATTCTTCCTCTTCCTTCACTGCCGCTTCGTCTGTCTTCTTTTCTTCCTTGTCGCGGTTGAGACCGAGGAAATTCTTGACATCGGTGATCAGGACAGAACCGCCGGTTCCGGCCAGTTTTCCGAGAATGTCCACCATGCCCTTGACCTCGGAGGAATCGGTCTTCGATAGTGCCTTGATGATGGCGTTCATCGTTTCGAATTTACGCTTGCTCATTTCATTGAAGGTATTGATTCCGGTCGCTTCGATGGCGTTGAAGACATTGTCGATAAAGTTCTTTCTTTCTTCCCGAGAAAGCTGACTGATCCAGCTGTCCATGACTTCGTCGAGATATGTGGAGAACGCACTCAGATGGTTGGTCTTCTCGAAATGGTTCTGTTTTACCTTCCAGCTGTACGGGTTGTGCTGGTTGAAGCCCATTTCGGAAGAGCGGACGATCGTACGTTCCGCTTTCTGGTTCATGATCAGACCGAAGAAGGAAGAATCGGGAAGATACAGTTTCGCCTTCGGCATGATCTCGTTATATCCGTCCTTTCCAAGAATCTCGGGAAGGAATCCGGGACCGTCGAAGGAAGAAACGTTGACGATCTTCGCCTTGATTTCCGGTGTGCAGAAACTGCCCGCGTACATCGCCAGATTGCCGCCTTTGGAATGGCCGCAGACCCAGATCCTGTCGCCGCCGGTATGATTCAGATACTGAACGGCAAGGCTCTGCGAGATCGTTTCAAGCTCATAGGAAAAGTTGAAATCCTCGCGCCAGCCGACAACGGTATTATCGGTACCGCGGTAGGCAACGACAGTTTCCCTGTTGTTGAGACGGAACGTGCAGGCGGAAAACTGGGTATCGGCTTCGGCATCGACATGATTGAAATACCTGCAGATCAGGACATTTCTGTAACGGGCACACTCAGCCGCTTTCAGAAGCAGCGGCTTCGGATCGTATACCAGATTGCTCTGGTTGATGCCGGCATCCACATAGCGCTGTGTCATATCAGCCAGTGTCAGTTCCCTGTCATCACCGAACAGTTCGTCCATATCGGCGTAGGATATTTCCGCAAAGATCATCAGGTCAATTTCATTGACCGGATCGCGGGAAAACAGCAGATCGCCGCGCCAGTCAAGATATGTCAGAAAGTTTGCCATAAAACACTCCTTATCAGTAACCGATACCGTCACCGCGCCGGTACATCAGTTCATCGCTGTAACGGTATCCGTCATCAAATACTACAATCGGTACATCGACCGGCAGTTTCCCCTGCGGTCTTTCATCATTGTACATCACAGCCAGCGCTGCGGGAATACCCGCACCGTAGCCGTCATTCTCCCTGCCGTCAAAGACAGGTATATCCGGCATTCCGGAAGCCTGATAGCAGGCCATATGTACGTCGGAGTCATCGAACAGGCTCAGATCATACGGCAGCGAAGCGCTCAGGGCAATCTGATCGATTCCTGCATCTTCAGCATATCCGATCACCGGCAGCAGCAGATCATAATCATACAGATCTGTGATCTCATAAACTGACGTGACATAGACAACCGTATCTACTTCCTCTTCCGCGATCCGGTCAATGATGACATCAGGCGGATCAGTTCCGTAGCAAAGCGCCTCGATGCTTCCCTCTTCCAGCAGACCTTTATGTTCGAGATATTCCTCGGCATAATCTACGGAATTGATCTGTGATTCAAACGGAACAAGAACAACGGTCTTTGTATCGGAAGACAGCGGCAGGACATCATCTTCGTTTTTCAGAAGCGTCACAGCCTTTTCGGCAGCGTTGAATTCCTGAATGTGATGCTGCTGCGAACCGACGGTCTCCTCTGCATTCAGAATCAGGGCATCGATATCGTCAGCCGGAACATCATCGAGAATTCCCCTTTTTTCCTTCAGCTGCAGAATACGAATGACCGATTCGTTGATCCTGCTGATGCTGATTTCCCCGCTTTCAACCTTGCTGCAGATGTATTTTACAAGATCATCGAGGCTTTCACAGTAATCCTCAGGTTCCATCTCTTCCAGGATGGGAATCAGAAGAATATCGGCACCGGCATTGATCGCCATGACTGTTGCTTCAAAGGGATCGTAATACTCGCGGATTGCATCCATCGCCAGGGAATCGGTACAGATGACCCCTTCATATCCCATGTCTTCGCGCAGGATATCCGTCAGTATCTTTTTCGACAGTGTTGCCGGCAGATATACCGTTGATCCGTCGGAAGAAGTGAATTCCGTATCGTCAATCAATGGAAACTGGATATGTGCGCTCATGATGATATCGGCATCGCCGGCCAGATTCCGGAACGGTTTCAGGTGGGTTTCCTTCATTTCCTCATATGTCAGCATGATCTGCGGCATTCCGGTATGGGAATCGGTATCGGTATCGCCATGACCGGGAAAATGCTTGAGAGCACCGATGATATTCTCATCATTCAGTCCGGCAAGATAAGCCGCTGCGTTGATGCTGACAACCGAAGGATCATCGCTGAAGGAACGTACACCGATAACCGGATTGGCAGGATCGGAATTGACATCGACGACGGGAGCGAAGTTGGTATTGATGCCAAGTGCAGCCAGTTCTTCTCCAATCAGTCTCGCTGCCGCGCGCACCTCGTTCGAATCGTGGATCGCTGCAAGTCCCATGTTGCCGATATGATATGTGCCGAAGGGAATACGCCGTACCGCGCCGCCTTCCTGATCGGCAGCGATTAGTAACGGAATATTGTCTCCCTCCGCATTTGCCTTCTTGAATTCCTGGATCAGTGTGACTGTCTGGCCGGCACTTTCAATATTCGGTGCAAACAGAATGACACCGGCATAGTTGTGATTTCTGATTTCCTCCCTGACCAGATCATTCATTTCGGTCAGATATTCTCTGTTTCCCTCGCCGTCATACTCGACGTAGCGGAAGGATGGAAGAAGCATCTGCTCCACCTTTTCCTGCAGACTCATTTCTTCGATCAGCAGCTCGACACGTTGTTTTTCCGTAGTATTTTCTGCCGTACGTTCTGCGGTTTGGTTTACGGATTCCTGTTTTGTCCCGCAGGAAAGCAGCGATGCCGACAGCACCGCAGCCATGGACAGATATACAGTTTTCCGCAGAAAAGCCTTCATTCATTTTCCTCTGTGATTCATATAGTATACAAAAATTACCGGGAATCCCGGTAATTTTCACTTCTCTTCCGGTTTTCTGGTGATCCTGACTCTCGTCACCCTTCTTTCATCAGTATCGATGATACGGAATTCAGCATTGCCATATTCAAATGACGATCCTGTTTCCGGGAATTCGTCGAGCATTTCGATACACCAGCCGCCGACCGTTTCGCTTTCGAAGTCGAACGAGTCTTCGCTCCAGTTCATCAGTTCCATCAGATCGCTGACCGGTGTGTCGCCGTCCAGTTCATAGGTGTTCTCGTCGACTTCGATCAGTTCATCTTCGACGATATCCGTTTCATCCCAGATCTCGCCGACCAGTTCTTCCAGGACATCCTCCATCGAAACGACGCCCATCGTGCCGCCGTATTCATCGGATACAATGGCAAGATGCTGCTGGGAATCACGCAGCGTGGACAGCACTGCCGGAAGCTTCATTGTCTTATAGACGAAGTACGGCTGCATCAGCAGTTCCCTGATATCGAACGGTTCCTTGTCGATGCACCGCTTGAGGAAGTGGTTCAGCGAAAGAATGCCGATAATGTTGTCGATGCTGTCTTCATAGACAGGAATTCTCGAATACGGTGAAGAGACCAGGGTTTCCATGATCTCGTCCCAGTCATCATCGATGTCGACAGCCGTGATATCGACACGGGCAGTCATGACTTCGGACACGGAAACATCCGCGAAGTCAATTGCCTTGCTTACAAGCTCGGAGCTGTCTTCGTCGATGACGTCTTCGTTTTCAGCCGTCTCGATGATCGAATGCAGTTCATCCACCGCGGCATCGTCATCGTTTTCTTCTTCGCTTTTGATATTGGCTGTCAGAAGGTTGACCAGTTTGACGACGACCCATGTCACCGGACGGAACAGATACATCAGGAACCGCAGAACCGACGCAAACGCAATGGAGCATCTGGTGGCATTCTGCTTGGCGCTGATCTTGGGAATCGTTTCGCCGAAGATAATGACTGCAATGGTAATCAGCAGTGTCGACAGCCAGGTATAGGATTCACCCATGGCAAGGATCACAGCGACCGATCCCAGTGAGGATGCGGCGATATTGACCAGGTTGTTTCCAACAAGAATTGCGGAAAGCGCGTCGTCATAGTGTTCGGTGATATACAATGCTTTTTCAGCAGCCTTGTCGCCTTCCTCGGCAGCATTTTCCAGACGGATCCGGTTGGCGGAAGAGAATGCCATTTCCGCGGCCGAGAAGAATGCCGAGCAGGCAACCAGGACAGCGATGGCAATCAGACAGATATGAAATACACTCATTTCTGATCACCTCCCTCTTCATCCTCTTCCGGCAGTACCCTGACCTTCAGACGGATGATTCTGTTCTGCTGCATGATCTGTACCGTGATCAGCATGTTCATGAAGCGGAAGCTGTCCCCTTCCTTGGGAATCTCGGAGAAAGCCTCGAAGGCAAGTTCACTCATGATCTTGTTTTCGATTTCCTCTTCCTGTTCCTCGTTATAGTCCAGATGCAGCTCGTCCAGGACATCCGTCACCAGATCGTCAGCATTGACGCTGTAGGAGCCGTCCGGCAGTTCGATGATGTTCTCCTGGGCATCGTCGTCCTCGTCCCAGATCTCGCCGACCAGTTCCTCAAGGATATCCTCGACGGTAATGATACCCAGCGTTCCGCCGTATTCATCGAGTACGACGGCGATATTCATCTTTTCATTCGACATCTGATTCAGCAGATCGTCGATCTTAGTCGTCTGATAGACAAAATACGGTTTGTCCAGAAGACTGCGGATATCCGTGATCTTATCGTTCTTCAGATATTCCTTGATATATTTACGGATCTGCAGGATACCGATGATATGATCGACAGTTCCTTCATAGACCGGAATGCGGCTGTGATTCTCGCGGCGGATCAGGTCGAGGATCTCCTCCTGCGGTGTGTTTACATCAATGGCCACAAGGTCGACACGGCTGGTCAGCACGCTGCCGACAATGACATCCTGAAACTGCAGGGCACTGGAAATCAGGTCGCCCTGTTCCTCGTCCAGCGATCCCTCTTCCGTCATATCCTCGATGATGTCATACAGTTCCTCTTCCGTCACCGAAACATCGCCGTCTCCTTTTGTAAGGGAAGCAGCGGCATTGCCGATCTTCGTCAGGATCCAGGAGACAGGACTCAGCACCGTCATCAGCAACGACAAAATGCCGGCAGTACTCAATGAGATACTGTCGCAGTATTTGCGGGCAATGCTCTTCGGCAGCATTTCGCCGAAGAAGAAGACTGCCAGCGTGGTAATGATCGTCGATATCGTCACGGCTGAGATGCCCCAGATCCGTGTAACATTCACTGTAACAACAGAAGCTGCCGCAATATGAACAATGTTTGTGCAGATCAGAATCGTTGTAATTGCCGTATCGAAGTGATCCAGTACGTGAAGAGCCTTCTTCGCCCTGGAGTCACCCTTATCCGCCATTGTCTTCATGCGGTTGCGGGAAACCGACGCAAATGCCGTCTCGCACATCGCAAAAAACAATGCCAGTAAAATCAGTATGATTACGGTAAATATCCAGTATATTCGACTACTGCCTTCGTCCATATGGGCTTATCACTCTCCTGTCTTTAGAATGAAAACATTTTCACATAAGCACTGCCAATTGTCAATGTGATGACACGGCGGACAGCACCTCTTCTGATACACTTATCGATCTCTAGATCATGTAGACAATCACCGTTCCCAGCGTGTAGATGATGATCATGCTCCCGAGGATCAGAGCCTGCTTGCCGCGGTGTTCCGTCAGGATGCCGACAAACTCACGTACTGTCGCGTTCGGCCAGAAATACCACTTTGTCTGTGCCCCGATTCCGGTCGCCTTCATTTTCACCTGACGGGCTTTGAGACCGCTGCGGAAGATATGATATTTCGTCGTCGCAAAGATCACTCTTGCATCCTGTTTGATGCTGTCGATGATCTTTTTCGAAAACAGCATGTTTTCATGCGTGTCACGCGACTGGTCTTCGATGACGATATGCTCTTCCGGTATTCCCTGGGTCAGAAGGTAGTTCTTCACTGCCTGGGCCTCGGAAATGACTTCGTCGTCTCCCTGTCCGCCGGACGGGATCATGATTGCCGCCTTTCCTGTCTCTTCGATCTGCTTACGGTAGAATTCGATTGCTTTGTTCGCCCTTCCTTTCAGCAGCGGCGTCACAGTGCCGTCTTCGAAAAGACCGCAGCCGAGGATGATGATGAAATCCTGATTCTTTTCCGGTTCGTAATTGATCACGAAAAGACAAGCAATGATCGTTCCGATGATCATGCACTCATAGTACAGATAAACAGCGGAAAACACATTGATGAAAATGCTCCACAGCATCACTGCCAGGTGAGACCCGGAATAATACATGTTTCCGAAGATCAGATACGCTTCCCCGCCGACCATAAGAACAGCCAGGATCATTCCCAGATAATTGACCAGTCTTCTGCCCTCTTTTCTGATCAGCATGACATTTGAATAGAACAGCGCAATGGAAAAGAACAGAACAAACGGCAGTGAATAGATCATGAACGTCTGGGCGGAATCGACCAGGAAGGCAAACATGTTGATCAGAAGATGTTCTTCCTTGAGAGTGTTCTCGCCCAGCATCCGGATCAGATAGCATTGTGAAATGATAACCGACAGATCGAACAGCGAGAACGCGGCATAATAGATCGTGTTGTAGGAATACGGATTATAGCGCAGCTGCTGGAAAAACGCCCATACCAGCATAACCAGTACTGCGAAAAGATACGCCAGCAGGAAGAACATGATCAGCCGCGGATTGACACCGGTGAACACCATCACCGTATAGAGCAGCGCAAAAGCAGCCGAAAGCCAGGCAATGTTTCTGACTTTCGGTTTTACTGTCAAAGTATCGAACTGTATCAGATTCCCGTTTTTCATAGTTTAAAAGAAGAGGTTCCTGCTAGCCGGCAGAAAGAGAACGATCAGGATCAGAATGTAGGCAACCATCTTCAGTATTGCGAAGAGACTGATCTTTCCCTTCAGCTTAAATGTGACGGAGGCAATGGAAAACAGTGTGAAGCCGATCGCGATGATATAAAGAACAATGCTTTTCCCTTTCAGGATGGCATAGGATGTCAGTCCCTGGACGATGCCGACGACGAATGTCACCCACCCCATTTTCCGGGCAAATGCCTGCATCTCTTCGTCATCCATCTTCGCCACGAAGCGGTCGGAGAGTTCCAGCGGGTTGAGTTTTCTTGTTCCCCGGGCATACATGATTCCGGTCACGATGCTGAAGATGCAAAGAACGGCATAGAAGATGCCGCAGAGAATCATCGGAATATTGTTAGCTTCAATTGATGCGAATTTCATTGTAATCACTTCCTTTTCGGTAAATGAGGTGCCGTTAAACCCATTGTATCAGAATCGTGTTTTCTGATAAGCAGAAATACGGTTTAAAAAAGACATTGTTCCTTACGACAATGTCTTTGTGATTTCACACGGTAAATCTTCTGATATATACACGGGATGGTTCTCCATGGATATCGGTCATCTCGGCATAGTATTCGCAGCCGTACTTTTCATATAAACCTGTCTCGTTGGTGGAGATATAGACGGCAGATACATTTTCTTCTTCCGCCAGTCTTTCGATTTCATCCATCAGAAGACCGAAGTATCTGTGACCGCGGTATTTCGGATAGGTATAGACAAACCCGATCCAGGGTGTCAGATCTGTCGGCTGGATGTCATCCATCTCCGCATACGTGCAGAAGGATACAATTTCATCCCCGTCCGTCAGCAGAAGCAGACGGGTGGTTTTGCCGAGTTTCCCGAAGAATGTATTCTCCCGGATCATGCGGCAAAGGGAAGCCCCGGCCCGCCAGTCACATTCGTCCAGTTTCCTTAACCAGTGTTCCTGTCTGTCATTTTCATAAAAACTGATAATTTCCATCTGGTATTGATCCTCTCTCAAAAAAATATAATGAATCAGCCGTATATACCGTATTCACATCCGACATTCCGGCAGATCACTTCATCGACAAGTTTTCCGCGGTGATACAGCTTGACGGTTCCCTGTCCGTTGCCTCCGTTCCACAAGCGGTTATGAAGTTTTTTACCGTTGGGAGCTTCATAATTCACCAGCAGCATATCCTTCTTCTCACAGCTGATATCCGTGACCATCCGGCTGAACCATGTTTTCTGTTCGATATGCCAGAGGATCTGTGTATCGGTTTCCCGGCAGTCGAAGCGGGTTCTTGTATACGTCCAGAATTTGGAGAAATTGAATTCATACGGTATGCCTTCATACCAGAATGCGCTCAGCAGTTTCCCCTTCAGTCTGACAGGCCCGATTTTCGGTGCACCGCCGCCGATATCGAATACGCTGTTTTCCAGCTTCTTTCCTGTAATCCTGCTGGTCAGGTTGTTGGAGGAAAGCCAGATCCAGGGCGAAGTGAAATCAGTTCCCCAGTTTTTATCCGCGTATCCGTAGCAGTCTTCCGGCGATACCCTGTACGCTGTTCCGTTGAATACCACTTCTCCTTCATAAAAGGTTTTCATTCCTTCAGCATGCCAGAACATTTCAAACACCTGCAGGTTTCGCAACGGCTTCGATGCGCCGTAGCCGACATTGAAAGCCGTCTGCTTGCGGATCTTCAGGTTCCATGACATCTCTCCGGCATCGCACATATATTCCGGATGCTGTGAAGCGTCTTCTTCAGTCACCAGAATATGTCCCCGTGTTTCCGTTTCCGTCACATAGCAGTCACCAGCTGTGATTTCATACGGTACGGATCTGTTTACCTGAATGTTTTTCCAGCCGAAGAAGCGGTGCAGCTGAACTGCATTCTCTCCCCAGGCACCGGCTTTGACCATCAGATAGGATGGTTTTATTCCTCTGGTTTTGTTTTCCGGCAGCTGTCCGAATACCGGTTTTTCCTTTCCGGAACCGGGATTGCAGAGAAAGAACTCAATAAAGAACGGTTTTGCCTCACCTGTTTCTTTGTCATAGCCGGTGAAGGAATGCCACCACCAGTCATATCCCTGTTCCGCCTGTTTTCCCCTCAGCTGGAACTGATCTCTTGAAATATCATTCTTGTTGAACATTTTGCAATTACCTCCGGATGATTGTTTAAAGATATATCTCAGGCATGGCTGGTCTACCGCCAGCCGTTTCCGGGGATATCCGGATCCTCCGGCATTCCCGGCAGTATCAGACCTCCGTCCACTCTCAGCGTTACCCCGGTTATATATGAAGCCTTATCAGATGCCAGGAACGCCACGGCATTGCCGATATCTTCCGGCAATCCGGCCCTTCCCAGAGGTATTTTCCTCTCCAGAATGTCCCAGAAGTCATTGTTTACCGATTCCGGATTTTCGAGAAATTCATCTCTCCAGAAATAATCAATATCGCTGCCGCTCTTCATATCCAGAAGTTCCTGCTTCCTGCGGATCCGTACCGCACCCGGAGCAACGTTGTTGATCCGTATTCCGTAGTCGCAGACATCCAGTGCGAAAGCTTCGATCATATGATTCAGACCAGCCTTGACACCGCAGTAGATTCCGGCGTTGGAATATGCCTGTTCGCCGCGTGATGAAGTGATATTGATAATATTTCCGCGAATCTCATGATCGATCATGTATCTTGCGGCGTAATGCATCAGCATTACATAGGTACGGAAATCCAGCGTGACCAGGTAATCAAAGTTTTCTTCTGTCAGATCCTGCAAAGGCAGCGGTTTGTTGACACCTGCATTATTGACGAGAAGATCGAGACCCTTCATATCAGCAACCGCCATTTCAAAGAGTTCTTTTGCTGCTTCCGGTTTTGAAAGATCTGCCGGATAGGACCAGCAGGAGGCACCGGCTTCCAGCAGGAGCTTTGTTGTTTTTTCTACAGCGATATCATCATTCTGATAGGCCGGATAATACGAGAATGCGATATCATAGCCTTCTCTTGCAAGTTCGAGAGCAATCCCTCTGCCTATTCCCATCTCACCGCCGGTGATCAGTGCTTTTTTTCGTTCCATTCCATATACTCCTTTTTAATTTATTTTTGAATCTGTTACAGGATCAGGAAATCTCCTTGCTCAGACTGTGTGAAACATTTCATTTCTCCGGATCTGACCATACCAATGAAGTCCATAACAGATTCAACCGGTTTTTCAGAACACATTCCGGCAATCACAGGTTCCAGATCTTTATGGCGAAGGTGCTCGAAGAATTCATCACCATAGTGATTGTCCGAACCGCATGTTTTCAGAAGTCCGTACATATCAGCATAATGATCCGCCATTTCATTTACCGGAACAGGCTGATTGGAATTGATTACTTCCACAGCATGCACGCAGCGCGGGTAAAGACGGATATGGTCGATATAGTGCGCTTCCCGGTAAGGATGAGCCTGCACGACAAATGCGCCGGCATCCGCAAGCAGATGCAGTTCTTCCGTTTTCTCCATGCTCATGATCTCAGGATGCTGAAGGTACCAGTTTTTCTCCGGTCCATAGATCAGGAAATCGGTGCCTTTGTAGGACAGTTCAACTCCGGGGAATACTTTCAGTCCGGCTGTTTCCCCTTCCTTCACAGCCTCTTCATAGTCGGAAAAATAATATCCGATCTGTTCTTCATAAGGCAGTTTTCGTACTTTACGGTTGATATTTCCGTCCAGGAAATGG
This sequence comes from uncultured Erysipelotrichaceae bacterium, assembly GCA_902778375.1. GTDB lineage: Bacteria > Bacillota_I > Bacilli_A > Erysipelotrichales > Erysipelotrichaceae > Bulleidia. The sequence goes on along the minus strand of CACYXJ010000036.1, from coordinate 10,433 downwards.
TTTGTCAGAAAAATCCCGTCATAGCCAAGATCTTTGTAAAACCTTACGGTATTTTTTACTGATGCTTTCGCGCAGCCGCTTACCGGAGCCGTATGGCAGTGCGTTTCATATTTATAAACAGTTTCAATCATATAAACGGTCTTTCTATAATTCGATGCTGGTACGGGGAATCTGTACAAGACAGCTGATATCATGTGCTTCGCAGTACTGTGCCAGCCGGAAGAAAACAGTCTCAGTATGCTCGACAAACTTCGGCATGCCGATAACCGGTCTGTCCAGCGGCGAGAAGAAATTGTCCCAGTGCAGCGGGATGATCACCTGCGGTTTCACCTTTTCAACTGTTTCCATAAAGAACTTCTTTTCTGTTTCTTCATCTGCTTTGGCCAGACCGGCAACACCCAGGAACAGGACATCCGCTTCATATCCGTCCAGCTGTCCTTCGATATAGTTGAAACTGGGACGGATCAGATATGTCTTCTCTTTCGTTCTGACATAAAAATCATAGGAACCGCCTTCCTTGTAATCACGCAGTCTTGCCGGCTGAACCAGGGGAGCATCGATTGTCTCGCCAAGGTCATTGTTCAGGACGGTCGGCTTCGAATGCAGGGATGTAAGAACTTTAACCGAATAATCACCGACTTCATAGGTCTCACCGGCCTTGAATTCCTTCAGCTGTTCTTCCGGAATACCGCCGCCTCTTGCGACATTCATCGCCGAGGAACTTCCGTATACGGCTGCACCGGTTTTTTCCGCCACAAAAGGCATGTCCATGACATGGTCATGGTGGGTATGTGATATGAATATCGCCCGCAGTCTGTCCATCGGATGTTTCCGCATCATTTCTTCCGCGATAGCGGTATCGGTCGCCTTTGATCCGAATATATATTCCGGCAGCGAAGGCCTGGTGAAATGGACATCAAAAAGAATCTGGTCCCTGCCGTCATCGAACAGCAGCGTCGTAGTGCCGAAAAACGTGATTTTCATAGAATCCTCCTATTGCGAATCAGATATGAAAGGACTGCTTACAGTCTGCATATCATGATATATTCTTCTTCATTCTCATCCACTGTCCTGAAGCCTGCCTTTTCATACATGCGGACAGCATAATTGGCTTTCTGGACTGCCAGAGAGACCTGTGAATATCCTCTGGCTTTGAGCATCTTAAGCATCTCATCCAGCAGCAAAGATCCGATCCCTTTGCCGCGGTATTCTCTGTACAGGGAAATCGCCAGCGAGGGCGTGTTGTTGTCTATATGGCCGTAATCGTTCATCACCCTGGCCCATACAGCACCGACGGCTTTCCCGTCATGCTCCGCCACGATACCGCAGTCCGCTTCCCCTTCTCCGAAACGATCATAATATACAGCCAGCTCAGGCAGTTCCACGATTGATCTTTCCGGAGGTTCTGTTCCTTCCGGGATGAAAATCGCCTCATACAAAAACTCTTTGAGCAATTCTGTTTCATCGTTTCTGAGTTCTCTTAATTCAGTCTTCATCATAATCACCGGATGATCATGCAAGTATGCGCCTTTCCGGACACAGATCTCACCTTTTTCATTTTCTTATACCGTTGATTCAGCGTCAATAAAACAGCCGGAAAACAAATCGCAATGCTTAGATGAAAAACCCTCAGGCAAGACAAAGCCCGAGGGGTGTGTTTCATAATGATTTTTTGTAAAACTGTCTTCAGAAGTTCCTTTTTCCAGTTTCTTGAAAATGTCTCATGCTGCGATTCCTCGATTCCTCTTTGTCTCCGTTTCTGTCAATTGATATTTATATTTATTATCGTTTTAAACCGTTCGGTTTTTAAGCTGCTTTGAAGCATTCGTGAATATGAGAATCAGGCAGGCAAGCGCGATCGTGATCATGAGTATGCCGCCGATCACACTGGCGCTGTAGGAACCTGTAATATCATACATCATACCGATCAGGGTCAGTCCGACAGCCGAAGCAACACTGGTAAACAGAGTGATCACGGAATATGCGCTGCCATACTGCGCGTCACCGTAAAGTGTTCTTGTGATCATCGAAATGCCCAGAGAACCGATCGAGAAACATGTGCCATAGAGGAATCCGCCGGCGAGCAGCCAGAATGTTCCGCCCGGATTGAGGAGAATCACCAGCAGACCGGCGAGAGAAGTCGCCATCATGCACAGCACGCCCTTGAATGCACCGATTCTGTCCACCATCGCACCGAGAACGAATTTTGATGCGACATTGCCGATCATCGAGAATGACAGCAGAGCGGCACCGACACTTGCCTCATAGCCATATGTCTGGGCAAGTGAAGAAAGATGGGAGGAAAGGCTTGTCAGCAATACGATGCAGAGTACGAACACGATCAGAGAAACAAACATGAAGGAGCGGGAAGTAAACGGCAGGTCCATGTTGGCAGCAGCTGTTTTCGTATTTTCCTGTTCTTCATTTTCACCGAACGGTCGCAAACCGATATCCTGCGGTTTCAGCGGCAGCAGGAAGATGGCTGGCACGATGAACAGAACGATTGCGGCGACATAGATCATATATGTCTTTTCATAACCGAGGTTCTGAATCATGGAGGAAAGAATCGGAGAAGCAATTGCCGAACCGATTCCCGAGAAGGAAAGTGCGATACCGGTCAGGGTTCCTCTGTATTTGACGAACCAGTTGCCGATGATCAAAGTGATGATCATCATCGAAAGACCGGCAAAACCGATTCCCCTGAAAACGGCGGCGATATTCATGATCATGACATTATGGCAAAGCGCAATCACCATACCGGAAGCCAGCACCAGCACCGCTCCGGCCAGAAGGATGTTCTTGATCGGAACATTGCGCGAGATCATTTTCGCGATAAACGGCGTGCCAAGACCGACGATCAGGTTGGAAATAGACATATGAAGCGTGATCGCTCCCTGACCGCTGTTAAGCGCATCAGCCATCGGCTTATAGAAGACACCGTAAGCATTAACAAGTCCCATGGTTCCGCAAGCCATCAGACATGTGCAGACGGCAGCTACGATATACATCACTTTACTCTGTTTCATGTTTTATACCTTTTCCTTACAATGAAATTTTATATGCCAATTATTGAAATCTGAAATACTTATGTCAGATTATTAACTATAAATACATTTTATATCTGGAGATAATATGGAACTGAATACATTAAGGTACTTTCTGGCAGTTGCCAAGGAAGAAAACATGACTTCGGCAGCCGGCAGCCTGCACATTTCACAGCCCGCCCTTTCCTATCAGATTGCCCGTCTGGAAGAAGAAACAGGCAAGTCGCTATTCATACGCACAAACCGCAGAATGACACTGACTGAAGAAGGCATGTTTCTCAAAAGCAGAGCCGAGGAAATCATTTCTCTCTGCGATGAGACATTAAAGGACATGCAGAATGAGAGCGAAGATATATACGGCGACATTTATATCGGCGCAGCCGAGAGCAGGTCTCTTACCCTGCTGGCGGAAGTCATACAGGAAATCCGCAATTCATATCCGCATATCGTTTTTCATTTCTACAGCGGCAATTACGATGATGTCTATGCCCGCATGAACCACGGCAGTATCGATTTCGCTGTCATGGTGGAGCCTTTCGGTTTTCAGAATATCGAGAAAATCTATTTCCCGTTGAAAGACCGTGTCGGAATCTACATCCATCACGATCATCCTCTGGCAAAGAAAACCTCAGTCACTTCCGAAGACCTGAATGATCTGCCTCTTCTGCTGACAGTCAGGTCATATATGACCCCGGAGGATTACTCTGAAGAATTTCATATTCCTCTTGAACGGCTCAATATTGCCGCAACAGGCAACCTGATCTACAACATGTCTCTTCTTGCCGAACAGAAAACAGGCGCGGTTCTTTCCCTGGAAGGCCTCGTGCATACCGGCGAAAACTCGCCGCTTGTTTTTCTGCCGTATGAACCTGTGATCGAACGGCGGCTTGTCTTCGCCTGGAAACAATACCGTCCTTTATCCAGAGCCTGCGAAGTATTCCTTGAAGCTTTCCGCCGGAAAGCAGAATCATTCAAACCCGAATCCCATAATTGATAAAAATCCTGCAATCTTTATGTGACGATTGCAGGACTTTGTTTTCCGTTTCTTTATCTGTACAGACAACAGCTAATAGCTTTCATGATGGATCCTGGCCTGTACTGTGCGGCTTTCAGGTCTCTTTTTGGGCATGCCGAGAGAGACAGCATTCAGAATCTCATAGTATTCAGGTATATGCAGAAGCTGTCTGATATCTTCCGGAGCAGAATTGGTATGTCCCTTTCTGTCTTTCATATGGATCCAGCAGGCACCGACACCGCATGATTCTGCTGCCAGAAGCAGATATGTGGAAGCTACCGCGGCATCTTCAACCCACAGTTCCAGTTTGCGGGTGTCAACGATCGGCACGATTGCCGCATCACCGAAGGCAAGCGGACCGGCTCCCATCTGTTTGCAGCGTGCGAGTTCCTGCATTGTTTCCCTGTCGCGGATCACAATGAATTCAACCGGATGTCCGCCCCATGATGACGGCGCGTAGGCTGTCAGCTCAATGATCTTATTGATTGTCTCATCAGGAATATGCTCTTCCGTAAAACTGCGGATCGATCTTCTGTTCTTTACGATTTCTTCAAATGTCTTTTCCATTATGCTGTTGTCCTTGCTTTATAAATGGTATGCGTTTTCTGATTGTTGGCGGTGTTTCAATATATTCTCCTGATTTTCGTTTTCGGATACATTCCAATTTGAATTCTTTTGTGTATTTCATAAGAAAAGTGAACCTCCTTGTTGGTTGGTCCAACTTTAGGGGTTCACTTCATCTGCGATAGAGTTTTTCAGCTCTTTCACTTGTATTTCTTGTTCAGATAATCAATGAACTTGTAATACTCTTCCTTGCAATACGGTTCACTTCTGGTTCCGTAACTGTTGAAATACTCTGTATGCAGTTCGCTGAGCTTTTCCTGATCTTCCGGGGACAGATCATCATATTCCCAGCCGCCAGATACTTTCGCAAGTTCTTCAAAGTCAATCTTTGTGTTATCCATAGTTTTTCCTGTTTTCCTCCTGCGTACAACGCCCGGCCTCCGGTATTGATTTCAAGAGCAGAGTATCTTATCCTTCCGTCACTTACGCAATGCCGTTACAGCGTATTCGTTGCATAAACTGCAACGGTAAATTGCTTCCTTATTTCCGAAGCGGCCCTGCTGATATCTTAAGAACTGCAATTTACCGCGATTACAGAAATCACACTTTTTTCCCTGCAGAAGATGTTCTTCCGTATCGAGCAATCCATATTTTTCATATTCGGCATAGTATTCTTCCTCTGTCTGTCCTCCAGCTATCTGCGCCAGTTTTACTTCTTCAACCTTGTTCTCTTCTGCCATGATTTTCCTTCCTTTCTCTGAATCCTTCTGTATTATTCATTCTGCCTTACCTGAGATCTATACCAGATATCTTTTCTAATTAATTATACGAAATGTCTCAGATGAAGTGAAGCCACATGCGCGAGCAGTGTCCTGCGGATTTCGTAAGTGCTTAAGGAACGGTGCATTTCACAAAAGGGATACTGACAAATTAGTGTCGCGCACAAACATCTCTGTGCCCTGAAAGCAAAGGGCAAAGAGCTTATGACAATCATGCGGGATCAGGGCCCCGCTGTCTTATTACCAAAGATGAAACCAAGCATCTTACTGTGTAGCGTGAGCGATTACAGAACAAGAGCATGATGCTAAAGGGACAAGTCACCGAAGAGCGTAAGGTGCGACTGAGTCTCCAGGAAAAAGTGCAGTATGAGGAGTAAGGGTGCGTTTCTCAGAACGTGAGATCCGAGTTTCACCTTTGTCGTGACGTTGAAATACGCTCTGTTAGCAACGGATGTACCCCGATGTGAAATTCACCAAGTCACGCTGGTGGTAATTGGGTACACGACAGGTACCGGATCGTATCGTAAAGGATCGAAAGCGGCTGACATGCATGGCTCGCTGACTATGCTATGTCCTTAGACGGGAGTCTATGCAAAAAAACTGCACACATGCCCGGGTTGTCAGAATAATGTGGATTGTCTGCGCTTTATATATTCACCGAACAGAAAGGAGGTATATAGCAGACAACAGAGGCCCCATAGTAGTCCGAGACAGGGAAAGCCTGTTACATGGCGATGGGGGCTAGCCGATCATTTCAGGATGAAATGTGATGAGGGAGGAAGGCCTCAATTAACCATCACGAATGAGTACTGATCGTTTTGTGAAAATGCTCAGCGGAATGTAATAGTTCGCATGGAACAAAACGTCATGATCGGGTGAGAGCCGGATGCGTCGAGAGATGTACGTCCGGTTCGGGGAGGGGCGTAGGGAAACCTGCAGAAGTTTGAAAGATTCATTCACTTTTGCAAGGCACCCTTCGCCTATTCCATATCCGAACTCTGAGCCCTTGAAACAGTGGATTTGAAGGGGCTTCGTTCGAATAAGCAAAACACTGCACATAGTGAAATTATGAACAAGGCTGACAGGTTGTGTCTAATTCAACGATCAGTGCTGATGCCATATGACTGCGTCAGGGCCAAGTCACTATTTTGTCAATATTCCCTTGATGTGAAATTGTGTGAAGGTCACAACAAGACAACGCCACGCCATTCACACCCCCGAGCATGCATGTCCGGATTGTTCCCTCATCCGTATATAATTGTGAGTAGATACTATTCCAATGAGGTTACTATCATGGATAAAGAATTGAAGAAATTTGATTCTGCGATTATTGAAGAACTGGAGAAAACTGGCGGAAAATTAAAAGCGGAAGGGAAGGAAATTCCGAAAGAACTTCTGGAAAGCGTTACCGGCGGCGTTGAAGACTATGTTTCCGTGTATACATGCCCGAGATGCGGCCAGAGACTGTGGTGTCATCCTGTGGTAAATGTAGGCGTGCGCTACTATTGCAAAGGGTGCGGATATTATTATGTGTTGTATTGATATAGAAACTTGTATGCTATTTTCCTTCCGAACAATATCATCTGGCTGTTTAAGAAGATATGCTGCTGTTGATTTCAGAATCTGATTTAATCTGTTATCTACAGTAAGCTCATCATACTCACAGGTTATCTTGCGAACCTGTCGTATTTGGTTATCGATTGTGCCGTTGATATTCAGTTTTCCTTTGATCTTCGTGAGGTCATCCGTATATCGAGAAGGAACATATGGAGCAAGAACGTACAGAATGAATGAAACAGGCGGAGAAAGAGTTTGAAGAATGGAAGGATTCTGAGCTTAAGAAATCAAAGCAGGAAGCCGAAGATAACGGTGATGAATGGACAGAATGGGATGAGGAACGCTTCGAATCGTGGGCTGCTGAAGAATGGGAACGCTACGAGGAGGATGAACACGAAAAGTTCGAAGAGTGGTTCGTAGAACATCGAGAAAACTGGATTAATAAGATGTATGAGAAATGGATTGATATAAACTCATAATTTGTAATCTGAGAGAAGCGTATTGGAGCATGTGCCGACAGGTGCACGCTCCTTTTTTATATGAAACAGCGACACTTCGGTAACCACTAACAAAATCATATCCGCAACCCTGGCCAATTAAGAGAATCGTATTCTCGTTTTGCAAAAATAGTGAAATATGCGCTTAAGCCCTGTATTTAAGCGGGTTTTGGATATGTTCTGATTGAAAGAAAAAAGCCTTCCGTGCTCCGGATCAGCAGATATCCGAACGCTCGGAAAGCCCTTATTTAAAGCCTTTTTGAGCCCCTCTCAATTGGTATGTGTTAGTAAACAGACGGTCTCGATGTGTTTTGTAAACGGGAACATATCAACAGGTATAATCTTCTGAATATTATAGATATCTTTCAGCGTTCTGAGATCTTCCGCCTGGGTAACAGGATTGCATGATACATATACGATTCTGTCCGGCATCATATTACGGATTGCCTTCATGGCATCCTCACCCATGCCGGAACGCGGCGGGTCCAGAATGACAACATCGAAAGCCCTGTTATTCTTTTTCAGGAATTCCGTGATGTCCCTGGCATAGAAAGATACGTTTTCGATTCCATTGTTCACGGCATTGTTTTTCGCGTCCCTGATTGCTTCAGAGCTGATTTCAACACCGGTCACATGTTCTGCCCTGCCTGCCGCAAGAAGCGAAATCGTTCCGATTCCGCAGCATGCGTCCAGAACTGTTTCCCCTTCTCTGATATCTGCCAGATCGAGAGCTGTCTTATACAGGACTTCCGTCTGTCTGGGATTGACCTGATAGAACGAACGGGAAGAAATACGGAACGTGATATCGCCGATCCTGTCTGTGATATATCCCCTGCCGAAGAGCACCTTATCTCTTTTTCCGAGAATCATGGAAGTCTGTTCATGGTTATAATTCAATACGATCGCGCGTATTTCCGGATGTGCCTTGGTGATTTCTGAAACGAAATGCTTCGAGCCCGGCAGTTCGCGGCTGCCGATCACGACAACCAGCAGCACATCACCGCTGGCGTAGGACACACGGATATACGCATGTCTCAAGACTCCGGTATTGCGGTCTTCGTTATAAGCGCTCAATCGCATCTGATCAGCGACAGTGCATATTGTCTTCAGGATCTGGTTTGCCTTCACATGCTGGATCAGACAGGCAGATGAGTCGATATGCCGGTGGCTGTTTTCCTCATAAAGACCTGCATGAATACGGTGGTATCTGTCCTGATAGAAGCTGGCATAAACTTTATGACGGTAATGATACGGATCCTTCATTCCCTTGACAGTTTCAACCTGATCACCGGGGAACAGTTTCATTACTGTTTCCCTTTTCTGCTTCAACTGCTGTTCATTTTCACCTGGTATATAGGAATTGACTCACCTTACTGAGCAATTCGTATATACGTTTCCTTTCTCCCCTGTGTTTAGTGTCCACAGGGTTCGACATGTATTTGTTAGAATCGAAACCGTGGATGTGTACTTCTTTATTCACCTTGAAGCTTTGACTTCATAAAAGAGATGGCAGCCGCATCTTTGTATACATACTTGAGATAAGTTAGGTGAGTCCCTCCCTGCGGGCGGTGAATTCTTATGTCCAGGCTTAAGGACACTTTTGTGTTGTATCCAAAGCTTGCGGTGCATCGCATTCACAGAATCAGAAAGGAACCCATTTTTTATGTACAAGTATTTCATCTGTATCGATGTAGGCAAATTCAATCACTGGGCCAATGTCATGACTCCGGAAGGAGAAATCCTCGTGGATCCATTCCCGTTCTCCAATGACAGAAAAGGATTTAAGAAACTTCATAGGGCTGTTGATCCCTATCTGAAAAAGGCTCATCTGGTAGGTATGGAAGATACCGGTCATTATGGTGACAATCTTCGAATGTTTCTTTTGAATCATAAAGCAACTGTCGCTATGATCAATCCTGTTTCCACCGATGCGATGCGCAAGGCATCTCTCAAATCAACCAAGACAGACAAGGAAGACACCAAGAATATCGGCGTCGTCCTTCTGAACCCAAAGCTGTACCGTATCGTGAAGAAGAGCGATCTGGATCCGCATGCCATGCGGGAGCTGACCAGATATCACCACAATATGCAGGAAACCTGCACGCGATACAAGGAACAGCTGCAGCGCAATCTTGATAAGGTATTCCCAGAGTTTAACTCTCTGTTCTCCGCTGCTTATGGTCCTGCCTACATCCGCATTCTTGAACAGTGTCAGAGCGCATATGCCATCGCTCATACCGATATCCGCACTCTGCGCAATCTCATCCATCCTAAAGGTGCCAAGGGCCGTTCTCCTCAGTTCTCTGCCGAGCAGCTCAAGCAACTGGCGAAAGATTCGGTCGGACAGCCGGACATGGTCATTGAGATGGAAATTCGTCATCTCGTCGGACATATCCGACAGATTACTGAAGATCTCAAGGAAGTGGACAAAAAAATAGAAGAATACAGCCGCGAACTGAATTCTCCTATCCTTACAATTCCCGGAATCTCCCATTTCTCCTGCACATCCATTGTCACAGAGATCGGAAGTATCGATAAGTTTGACAACCCATATCAGCTCATCAGTCATTCCGGAACCAATCCTATTGTATATCAATCCGGCCTGTATAATGCAAGACTGACACGGGTTTCCAAGAAAGGTTCCAAATACCTTCGCAAGACGTTATATCAGATCATCCAGCCTGTCATAGAGAACAATCCTGTTTTCAAAGCGTATTACCTCAAGAAGATCTCTCAGGGTAAATCACACCGCTGTGCCCAGGGGCACTGCGTCCGTAAGCTTCTCAGAGTTATCTTTCATCTTCTTAAGACGGGTGAGTCATTTAGTCCAGTACTGCTGCACTGATCGATTCACTATAATTCAACAGAAACTCAAAGCTATCAGGTATAGTTGTTTTCAGCGTACACATATTCACGATTTCAAAGAACTTTTGCCTGTTGTCAGGCAGGCAATCTGATTTTTCAGATTCAAAAGATT
>CACYXJ010000035.1 GCA_902778375.1 uncultured Erysipelotrichaceae bacterium | reverse complement strand
CAGAAATAACGACTAAAAGTGAAGATACGTGCAGGATTCGTTTAGCTTCCGTGAAAGTATTGCTTCATAGTCCAACAATAAAAACACAGAAGACCCTGGAAAACAGGGTCTTTTCTGTTTGCTTTGACACTAACTATTTAGCGATACTGCAATTATTTGCAAAACTTGTATAACAACCATTAAATCTAAAGGTGTCTTAAATATAACAATAAGGATCATTTATGTTGCTTTTGTTCAAAATCAATCACATAAGTCAGCAATGTTCTCAAACACCGCTGACAGGTAAGAGTCGGTTCTTTCAGAGTACAGGATTTTGCTCTACCTGCACCAAACAACGTTTTGTTTTTCTCACGTTTTATGGAATTTCAGTTTCCATTGAATTGACATATAACACTTACGTGTTATTATAATAATGCAACGATGTTTTGCGTGGGGGAATATGGTATGAAGTTGCCTTTAAAGAAAAAGCTGAGCATCGATTTTTGGCAGTCTAACTATGATCGCCTGGATACGTTTATCAGTTCGCTTGAAACGGTTGCCCCGAACACTGTGATAAACAAAGGCTACATCGTCAATTATCTGGTGGAATCCGTCATCGACATTGATGACACTGTCCGCGAGGAGTTATATGCATTCTGCTATGACCAGATGAAAACTTACTATGCTGAAGCCGAGAAGTCACAGGGATTTGAAAAAGCTGATCGGAATAATAAAGCACAGCAATACGAAAAACTTGTCAATCTGTTTAACAACTTCCGGTCATACCAGAATCCTCCAAAGCAGAAGCAGCCGATGAAGCGCATCGACCTGAAAGAAGGTTATGTGGTCTTTCCTGCTGACTGGATTATTATTGAAACAGTGAAGCCCAGTCAGTGCCGGAACGTTTATGTCATTGAAATTCGTGACCGTAAAAATCAGTATCATGCGCCGCATTTTCTGGTGTTAGGAAATGTACCATGTGACAAACTCGACGATTACTATTCAGAACAGATTTATCGGAAATGTACTGAAGCTTATCCTGAATTCGCAAAATGGATGAGTATGCAGGTCGATCCGGTTTACGGGGAAAGAAATGAGAATGGCGTACGCAAATTGCTGAATGCAGAGGAGTTCGATAATTCCCCTGCCATCAGTATCTTCCAGCTGCCGGAATTCGGAGACAATAAAGTCGGAGAATATCCGTTTGGTGCAATGCTCGTACCAAACAAGAAAGAGCAGTGAAAATGAAAGACAAAAATACAGAAAAACGAATCGAGTCAAAAGATGGCAAGCTCTTCTGCATGTACAGAATTGCAGAAGACGGCAGCCGGATCCTTGTGGCTAAGAACTGCGAAATCCTTTTGGATGAGCTCTTACAGCAGGTGTATAACCGCGAAAGAACTACTGGTTGATCCTGCTGCCGCACCAGGTCTTCCTGCAGCAGAACGACTTATATGACCTTGCAGAACACATCCAGCGAAGGTAATATACGTTCCACTGCTGATCAACAGAGAATACCGGTCTATAAATATTGATATTTGTTTTTGAGTAAACCTTTATGGCATGGAACCCATAATGAGTAATACCGGAACAGATAACGCACTGTTTTATATACAGTCTGTATCTGTCCGGTTTTTCTTTTTCCGGTCAGTTACACATATCAGTGATCGAAATAAGGAGGTTACCATGGAAATTAAATTACTGACAACAAAAGAAGTTGCAGAAAAACTGCATTGCTCCACCCATCAAGTCGCGCATCTGCGCCAGCACGGACTGATCCGCGGCACCCGTTTTGCCAAATACTGGATGTATTCAGAAGAGGATATCAATAACTTTATCCTCAAGAATCTTGGCCAGGACTTCTGGCATTTCAGGGAATTAACACCGGAGGCCGCAAGAAAAAAATACGCTGTCTGATGATCAGAAGGCAACGCACAAAGAAACAGTAATTTAGCATTTAAGCAGCAATATCTCTTCCTTTTATCAACCCAGGAGGCTATCGATCATGGAAAAAGAAAAATTCATCTATGAAAGAAAGAGTACCGTCAAAGGAAGAGAAGACAAAACAGTTGCATATGTCGTTCAGATACCCTATTACGAGCATGACGGCAATTCAAAGAAACGGAAACAGTACGTCAGAAATTTCAAAGTCAGTGATTATATTACTGCTGCAACAGCTTTGAAGGCGGCGGCCCGGGAACGCGACCGCATGATTCCCCTGCTGAAAGGCATTCAGGAAATACGCTACGACAGCGCCATGGACTATACCGCGGATGAGATCCTGTCACTTCTTCCTGCCGGAATGAGAATAGTCATTCTGGCTGAAATGGAAAAGAAACACGAGAACATTGCTTATGAAAACCATACAGTTCAGGAGCTTTTCGACCTGATTCCCGCACACTACAGCCGGCGCAAAAGAACATATCGGCATATGGGTTTCCAATATAAAATCTATATTCAGGAAAAATACGCAGATAAGCTGATAACGGAAATAACTGTTGCGGATGTACTGGACAGTCTGAAGAGCTGCGCATCTGTCTGCACAAGGGAATATACCAGCAAGCTGAAGAGTCTGTGGGGTAAGATCTTCGGTGTAGCCCAGATGCTTGGCATTCCGGTAACTGACTGGAGTAAGATCGTGGATCTTCCTTCTTCTGACAAGCATACCCAGCGCAGTCTGACGGAACAGAACATAACAGAAGAGGACTTCCAGAAGTTCTGCGGATTTATGGCAGAATACGGAAATTATGCACCGATTCAAAAAAAAGCGATCTTCCGCAGAGATATTGTGCTGCTGATGATTCGCTTCATGAGAATAACCGGTATACGTCTTGCCGAAGCCAGGACGATCAATCGCAGCAACATCACCTTCCGGACCGTTACCATTGACGGAAAGGATGGCACTCAGACAAGCACAGAAGTGGCAGAAGTGCGTATAGAAACGGAAATGGGATCTACATTAACTGAAATGGATGTGGTCCGTGAAACTAAAACTCCGCAATCTGTGCGTACACTGCCTGTAAGCCCGGATGGTGCAGAAATCCTCAGAGAAACAATGGCCTATCATGACTATGATATTCTCTTCTGTGATTATGGCGGCGGCTTATTGAAAACCAGTGTTGTAGACAGTCTGCTTGCAAATGTAAGCAAAAAGTGCGGAATCAAGGTGTACGCCCTTCTGCTGAGGAAATCCTTCTCTGCCGATCTGTATGCCAACGGTGTCAATCCGGCAGTCACAAAGAAACTGATGGGACATAAAAGCGAAGAAATGTCACTGAATGCATATGCCAGCGCATCCGACAAAGATGTTTTCGATGTAATGATGAACCGGAAATACAAAGAATAACAAAGAAACTGTTTACGAATCTGTTTACGAATCAGGAAAAAAAGAAAAAAGCCGCATAAATCCGCGGCTTTACAGTGGAGCCGAAGAGACTCGAACTCTCTACCTCATCGCTGCCAGCGATGCGCTCTCCCAGGTGAGCTACGACCCCGTGTGCATTAAGAATTGTACCACACTTTGGCAGGATTCCAAGTATTAATTGCAGCAGAGACGATTGTTTGTACAGATGTCCGGATAAAACAACAAACAGAAACCGCAGCCGGCAGTTGCCGGTCTGCGGTATGCTTCAGTCATTTCTGTTATCGGAACAGCGATACGGTTACTGCTGCTTCGGCAGCTGCAGCTGACCGGCAATACCATCCGCCTTCAGAGCGGTTTCCAGTTCCTTCATATCCCGGCCCAGGGCATCGAGATTCTTCAGATGAGCGGTGTCGAGTATGTTCGTCAGGGCATCATCGATGACATCGGCAGTATGAACCACCTTTTCCCTGTACTGCGCCAGATTTTCACTGTTTCCGGCATACTGCAGACGTTCATAACGGGAAAGAACATTGATGAAGGAAGGCAGATAGTTGCTGTACATCTTTTCCATCTGATCCGTGATTTCCTTCGATTCCGCTTCCAGTTCATGGATTTTGACAAGATGCTCGTGCATCTCAGTGCATTCCGCTTTCAGTTCCTCGTCCATGATGCCGTCGGTCTGCTTTTTCAGTTCGGCGATGATAATCTCGGCAGAAGGTCGTTTCGGTTTTGCCGGTTTTTTCTCTGTTTTCGGTTTCGCGGCTGTTGTCTGCGATGTACCGGCAGTCTTCCTTCTTCTTGTCTGGGACGCAGTTTTTCTGGAATTGTAAGTATAGGTCGTGTTCTTTCTATTGTTCTTAAAAGGCAGCAGCTGAGGTGCCACCAGATAAATAATCAGCAGAACAAAACCAACCAGCGGTGCAAGTACGATACCGGTGGCTATCAGAAGAATAAACAGCCCTAACAGCAGTTCAAGGATTTCGAACATAAATGCACCTCCTCAAGAATCGTATCATATTCTTGTTCTGTTACAAAACAGGAACCGTCACAGTTCCAGTTTCAGTTGGGGATCGATCCAGGATACCTGTCTGACTTCCCTGATCACGTCCCCTTCCTGCAGATGTCCGATCAGAAGCGGACTGTCGGGATCATGGTCCTGCATGTTTTTCAGAACTGTGCCGCGGTCATAGTTGGCATAGCAATAGCGGCAGAAGTGCATGCAGGTGTTGTAGGCGCCGATATCGTTGCCGAGAAGGCAGCTGCAACCCTCTCTGGCATTCGTCAGTTTCGGCACTGCCAGACTGATATGCAGGGCTTTCTCCAGCATTTCCTTGCTCATACAGCCGCCGGTATTGACACCGTAGACACCAAGTCTTTTATCTTCCAGACACATATATACCTGCATGCTGTTTGCCTCAGCAGTCTTCTGAAAATACTGTGTCAGTTCTTTCTGGTCTGACCATGACACTTCCGATACTTTCGGGAAATTCTTCTTTGTTTTCTCATACAGGTCGATATAACTGACAACGGTTCTTTTCACATATCCCTTCAGAGCTGACGCGATGCTCTCAAAAGCCCGTTTGTGATATTCCTTGGAATATTTCGCAGAAAGAAAGACAGGATCGTAACGCCATATGACATTGTCGCTGCCGACCGCTTCCGAAAGTTTCTGTATGGAACGGATCACTTCATGCTTGTCAGGAACATTCGGTTCGATGTCTTTTCCGTATGGTGTCAGCGTCACATACCACAACTGCCGGAAATCCTTCAGTTCAGACATATATTCCAGCATCGGCTGCGGATTCTTGGTACAGAAGGCAAGAATATCAATTGTTTTCGGATCCAGTGAAAACCGGTAGACCTGTTTCGGATAATAGGGATTTCTGGCCATGACAAAACCGGCTCTGATACGGTTCATGAACCACTGACTGTAAAATGCCGGAATGTCAGTGCGGCTGCCGGTATTGAGAATCATGCTTTCCTCCCCTTTCTGCTCACAAAAAAAAGTGCAGTTCTATTGAACCACACTTTTCCGGTTTTGTTTACTGATGTGTTTTTACTTCCAGAGAACATCCGGATATACGCCCGCATCCTTCATTTCCTGGATTCTGGCAACGACATCCGGTTTGTCTTCCTTATATGTGACACCGAACCATCTGTCCTTGCTGGAGAGAACCTTGACCTTGCAGGTACCGGCCTTTACCAGTTCGCCGACCGTGCTCGGAATCAGGCTTTCGCACTTCAGCGGGTTAAGCGGGATATTCTTTTCCAGATATTCCTTCATCAGCGGCTCAGCCTCATCGAAGATCTTCGGTGTGAATCCCCAGAAGTTCATGGATACCAGAGCATCTTCGGAAAGCGGCTGCCATTCGCCGTTTTCGTCTTCATAGACAGCTCCACCGTCCTTGCGGGCAATCTTGGAAACTTCAACGATCTCAGTCAGGTAACCGTCTTCATCTTTTTCACAGACACCGCGGGTGACTGTGCCGTTGTCGGTCAGTGTCTTGCCGCACTGATAGCCGACCATTGCATAGTGACTGTCTGCTGCTTCATTGCAGAGGAAGTCATAGATGACCTTGTAGGCATCCTTGCCGTAGAAGTCATCAGCGTTGATAATGGCAAACGGTTCGTCGACGACACCCTTGCAGGCAAGCAGTGCGTGGGTCGTTCCCCAGGGCTTTTCTCTTCCTTCCGGAACAGTGATGCCTTCCGGCAGATTGTTCATATCCTGGAAAGCGAAACGGACATCCATGTAAGGAGCGATCTTGTCGGTCAGAGCCTTTTTGAACACTTCTTCATGTTCGCGTCTGATGATCAGCACGACTTTTTCAAAGCCGGCTTCCTTGGCATCAAAAATGGAAAATTCAATGATCGGTTCGCCGTGATTGCCGACGCCGTCGATCTGCTTCATGCCGCCGTAACGGCTTCCCATACCGGCTGCGAGAATGACCAGTGCAGGTTTTTTGTTCATAATATGATTTCTCCTTTGATTGTATTTTCTTCCTTAAGTATATCATTCACTGTCATTTCTGATGAAGTTGTTTATAATTGTTGTTATGAAAAAACTGATCCTCGCATCCCAGAGCCCACGCCGCAGGGAACTTCTGGAAAAGTGCGGTATACCGTTTATCTGTGAACCTGCGGACATCGATGAAACGATCACCGAAGGCAATGATCTGTCCGATGAGATCCGCCGTCTTTCCCGACGCAAGGCAGAAGCAGTTCTCGCCCTGCATCCCGATGCCGTGATCATCGGAAGTGACACGATCGTTGCTGTTGACGGCAAAATACTCGGCAAACCAAAGGACAGAAATGAAGCCAGGGAAATGCTGCAGATGCTTTCCGGCAATACCCATCAGGTCATTACCGGACTGTGCGTCATCAGCAGCAGCCGCTGTTTCCAGGATGTCAGTGTTTCCCACGTCACTTTCGCCCCGCTTTCCGCAGATGAAATCGATGCCTATGTCAGCAGCGGCGAATGCGACGACAAAGCCGGAGCCTATGCCATCCAGGGCGGAGCCGGTAAGTTTATCACCAACATCGACGGCGATTATTACGCGATTATGGGTCTGCCGCTGAATTCCGTATACGAGGAATTAAAAAATATATCTCTTTATTGATACCTGCCGAAAGAATTGCTATTATATATAGGCAATGCCGGATTAGTATAGTGGTAATACACATCCATGGTAAGGATGAGCGGGCAGTTCAATTCTGCCATCCGGCACCATTGCTCAGGAAAGTGCTTTAAACAGGCGCTTTTTTTATATTCTCCGGTCCTTCGTGCTGACATTTTGCTGACATTTAAATTTCCGTTCCTTCAGACTCCCGATATAAATCAACAGAAATCAGCTGTGCTTGAAATAATAATAAAATGTAGAATAATAATGGAATCGAAAGGACAAAGTAATACAGAAAGGAAAGGGTAAAAATAATGGACGAGAAAAATAAAGCATTAGATGAAGAAGTTCTGGAGACGGCAAAAGGTGGGTATATTGGCCCCACGGAGTATTACAACAAATATGTAGACGAATGGAAAAGAATTACTACCGCATGTATGAACCATGGATACAGGACAGCTGCATGTCCAAACTGCGGTGCGCCAATGCCATACATCACAAGTAAGAGTAAAACTCCGGATAAAGTAGTTGAGTATGCTCAAAACAATATGATGTACTGTCAGGAATGTCAGACCGCTTCTCCTGATGATAAGTGGGTCATAAACAAGTTTAACTGATATCTGCTTCAGAAGAACTGCAGCCGGAGACTTTTCAGGTTTTCCGGCTTTTTTAATGGATCGTCATAAACAAAACCATGCTGACATTCGGACCCAGTTTATTTGTCAGCCGCTGCAGGCGGCAAATATAAACACTCATTCTTCATCCTGGCAGAATAGAATATCAGATTTACATACTTGAAGAATCACTGCTTTGCTTATAATACAAATGGCTCGGAAACCAGCCTTCCATAACAGCTGAATCCGGCAAACCGGAAAAGGAGATCAGAAATGACAGATAAGATCATGCTTACAGAAGACAACCTCGAAACAATCAGCGGCGGCAGTGAAACTCAGTGGAATGAAGCGCTTGCTTATCTGCAGCAGTACATTTTAAGAACCGATCCGGGCTATTTCAAAAATCCCGAGAGTCCTCGGCTGGTTGAATTCGCCAGATGGATGCATGACAATATTCCGGGTTACACCGGTGCTGCTGTCAGCAGGGATGACAATGGTGAGAATGATTACTTCTTTGCGGGCAGAAGACCGATGAGCCATGTCGAGTTCATGAAATTCCTGAAAGCAAATTATAATTAATCATTTTTGCGCAGAACAGAATTTACAGCAGATAAAAGATGCCGGTGAATCACCGGTATCTTTTTCACTGTTTCAGATATTCTCAAAGATTGCATTCATCTGTATCACTTTGCAGGCTTGCCGGTCTGTATATAGTACGTTCCGCTTAGCTTGTCATGCGGCATCAATGCACCTTTTCTGAAAACGATATTGATGAAATACCAGAAGAAATACAATCTTGCCACGGCCAGCAGTCCCAGGGTGATCAGGTCATTGTTAAACATTGTGAACTGTCCGCTGGTAAGCCAGCACACGATCATGAATGGAAAACCGGTAAACAGCCACAAATACAGATACCGTTTTACCAGCTGCCCCGTCGAAGCTATGCCGCCTTTTTCAGACACAAGGGTCATCCGGCAGATCGCATGTCCCAGAGTCGATCCTTTCGTCATGAGGACCTGAACAAGTGACAGTATGCAGAAGAACGTCCAGAGGTAAGTCTGTTCAGTTGCGGAAGAACTGGCGAAGGCCGGAATTAATATACCCAGCAGACCGAGTATAAATCCATATAGATTCGTCGCGCATACATAGTCGAAAAGTACAGCCCAGAATCTCCGCATTCCTGTTATTCTCATTCCCGCAATGCGGCTGCTTGCGTCGATTTCATCTCTGGTTGGCAGAAGCATTGTAAACACATAGGTAATCTGCCATCCGACAGCGCCGCCCATGGTATTGCAGATCAGATCCTCAACATCTGCCAGCCGGTACGGACCGGGATATATGCCGTACAGCGCAGACAATTGTGTAAGCTCGTAAAAGAGGCTCAGCAAAAAGGAGAAAAAGATCGTGCGCTTGAGATCCTGTTTGAAGTAATAGCGCAGATATACGCCGAATGGCACCGTCAGCAGAATGTTGAGCAGAAGCTGCCAGAGAGAAAAACTCTTTAAATAGGCAACAAGTTCGGCAATACTGAATGCTTTATCGTGCCAGTAAAGCCAGACCTGATAGAACGGAATAAGATTCAGATGATCCTGCCACCGGTTTCCAACAGTCGATTCAAGCGACGGAAGCGGAAGAATCACCTGGAAGTAGGCAATCAGCATATAAAGAATAAAACTGTATATAACCAGGGTCCTGAACCAGGATACTGACCCGTATTTGTGATACTGGTACATCACATAGGGTAACGTTATTACTACCGCAATAAACGGAAACACCAGCAAGCCGGTATAGATTTTATCTATATATCCCATATTCAAACCCAATCCTCTCAAATCCCGATTGTCTGAATCCAATCTGTTCCTGTACAGGTTTTGCATTTTGCTTCAACAGTATATGCAATTGATCATGATTCTGTGAACCATGGTTACAACATACTATTTTACACAGCAATCACGCCGGCAACAGACAGGAATATCCTTTTTTCATAATGATATGTGTTTACATCATCTGCGAATTCCTGAAAAACATAATAAAAAAGCGGACATTTGTCCGTTTACTCACTTTCTTTGACCGTCTTTTCCCTGATCCAGTCAGGATCGTTCTGAATGACCTCCAGGCAGTGGATCATCGCGCCTGGCAGCATATATGTCTTCAGCTGGTCGACATGAATCAGCTCGGGTATATACTCCTCGCTGACATACATGCTTAAAGCTGCCCTGAGTTCGTCCATGTTCGGAGTCAGGGTACTGTAGACGACAATCTTCTCGGGAGCGACAGTCATGATGAAAACCAGCAGGTTTTTCATTACGATTTCAAGTGCTCCACGCGGGTCATTGATCTTGTTGTCGGCATCCTCGATGAATGCTGTGACCATCGGTCCGACTTCACCCGCCGCGTGTCTGAAGCCGCGGTGCAGCTTGCCGTCGATGATGATTCCCGATCCGCCGATGGCCAGTCCCAGAGGCTGGAAATAGAAAACCATGTTGTCGCAGTTATCATGCATTGCCCGGTAGCCCTGAGCCACCGCATTGACGTCATTGACCAGAATGACCGGTTTGCCGTATTTGTCGGAAAGATATTCACCGAGCGGATGATTGATGAATCCGAGTTCTGGATGATTCAGGATACCGTGATAGGTAACGCCGGGAACGGCGATACTGATTGCGTCGATCTTTTTATGCCGGGCGGTGATGTAGTTCAGAAGGTCCTCGATATCACGGATAACAAATGTCTCCTTGATGATTTCCTTGTCCAGTGTCTTCTTGCCGTGATCGTAGATCCTGTAGGCAATGCGGAACATGTCGCGGTGGTTGATGAATGCCAGGGTAAGAATGCGCAGGTCGTTGTCGAACGGCTTCTCCGGATTGACATTTTTCACAGCCGGACCGCCGCTGAATTTTCCGTACTCCTCCTTCAGGAAATCAAGCAGAGCACCGGTATCGTACTGGGCGAAGACGGCAGCGGGAATCTTCAGGACCGGAATCGAAGTGAAGATCGAACTGACTTTTTCATGCAGGTAATGAATCTGCGGTGCCAGCAGGATCACGTCATAGTCAAAGCCTGCCTGATACAGCTGGTTGTAGGCTACGGCATTGAATTCATAATTCAGTTTCAGGGTTTCTGCCGCCTTGTTGAGTTCCATGGCGAAATAGTTCGTCGTCAGGCCGCCGGTACAGCTGAGCAGGACCCTGACTTTTTGTTTTTCCCGCAGTTTCAGAAGCGTGTTCTTCATTTCCCGGAACAGCGATTCCGCATGTTCGCGCTCATGGAGCTGGAAATGCAGATAAAAGGAATAGGAATCATCCTTTTTGTTGATAATCATCAGTTCGATGATGTCCTGGGGATGAAACACAATATCCGCATCGGCATAAGCCGTGCTGAGCCGGATCGTGTTTTCATTCGGTTCACTGATCTTATACTGGGGATCTGTCTGTCTCAGTATCCATTGTCTGTATTCTTCGGTCGTATAGGTCATAACTGTTCTCCGTTTTGCGTTGCTGTTTCAGATTTCCAGAAGATCCAGGGCATCGATTCTTTCGTTCAGTGCACTGTCCCTGTCGGCAAACAGCAGCTGTCTGTTGTATTCATAATACTTGTCGCATCCGTGGCTGTAAATAAATGATGAGGCAGCCGGACGGACCGTCAGTTCGCTGACCAGGATCAGCATTTCCTGACCGGAACCGAAAGCTTCTTCGAAGAAGGCAAAGACATTCGCCAGAGAATCCTGCAGGAATACCGTGTCGTTTTTCAGAGCCATGACTTTCTCTCTGAGTGCTTCCCTGAGCTGTGTTTCATCCTTCCCCTTCTTCATCATAGTCAGCAGTTCCGTGTACAGATCCTCGCAGGCAAATGCCAGATCGACGTGTTCCTTCGCATCGGTCAGTTCACTCTTGCGGTGCCAGAGTTCCTTCTTCGCCTGCAGTTCCTCTTCAGTCAGGGCATCCATTGCCTTGATTTCCTTCAGCACGGTGCGCAGGCAGTTCTCATTCAGATTCAGGCTGGCGGTACTGTCTTCCAGCGAGGAGATCAGCAGTGAGATCAGGGACAGACGCTCGTCGAATTTCGCATCCTTCGCCCGCTGTACGATTTCACTGCCGGCACTTCCGGCAAGGATCTCGTTGATCCGGTAGTCGGATTCGTATTTATGATAGAGGTCATAGTAATTGGCGAAGTCGCGGGCGATTTCTTCATCCTGTACGTACTGACTGATCAGGTCATAATTGACAGCCAGGTTGTTTTCCTCATAAAGGAAGATCATCTGGCTGAGATCGTCCCAGCCACGGGCGGTAACGAAAGACATGCCGTCGACCGTCGTCGTTACCCGGTAGAAATACTGGTTTCTGATATCGAGATAGGAAAGAACGACCGGATGGACATGGTTCTTGACGGCGAAGCTCTTCCACACTTCGAAGTCCGGTTCGACTTCGATTTTCTTCATGCGGTCCAGCATGGCGATGTCGTACTCGCGGACGGAGTCGTTGTATTCCGGCGGATTGCCGGCGGTCACGACGATCCAGCCTTCCGGAACCTTGTGACGGCCGAATGTCTTGTACTGCAAAAACTGCAGCATCATCGGAGCCAGGGTCTCGGAGACACAATTGATCTCGTCGAGAAACAGGATTCCCATTTCGCAGTGCGTCTCTTCCATCTGCTCATAGACGCTGGCGATGATCTCGCTCATGGTGTATTCGGAAACGCTGTAGGTCTTTCCGCCGTATTCCTTCTTTTCGATAAACGGCAGACCGAGAGCGCTCTGTCTGGTATGATGGGTCATCGCATAGGAGACAAAACCGATATTCAGTTCCGAGGCGATCTGTTCGACGATTGCGGTCTTACCGATACCCGGAGCGCCGACCAGAAAGATCGGTCGCTGCTTTTCCGTCGATATGCGCAGTCTTCCATGCGCGTCCTTTGTGCCGTAGGCGATCACGGCATTTCTGATCTGGTTCTTGGCTTCCTGAATATGCATGTTTACTCTTCTCCTTCCAGAATGTATTTGATTGCCCATGGCGGCACGGATGTGTTCTTTTCATCGGATGTGAACAGGAACGCTGTCTTGTAGGACGGTTTATGCTTCGGGTAGACACCGTCACCGTCGGTGAAATACAGCAGTCCGCCCAGTTTGCGGAACCTGTGGTTTTTGATTTCCTCGTCGACATAGTTGAATACCGGCCGGAAGTCCGTTCCGCCAAGACCTTTTATTTCGACACTATGGATATATTCTTCGAACTGCCGGGCGGTTTCGATGATGCGGATATCGCGGATCACCATGTCGCACTGGATGATATGGATCCGGAAGCGGGAGAAGAAATTCTCACGCTGCTGGAACATGTTGTAAGTCTTCTGCAGAAACGACTGTACGACTTCCCCCTGCACTGATCCGGAGGTATCGATGGCAATCACCAGTTCCCTGACATTTTCCGTCTCGCGGAATTCCAGCGGTTCGATCAGCGGCAGGTTTTCATACAGCCGCAGTCCGTAGGTGTAGAAGATCATATCGAACTCGTCGTCGTTGATCTGCATCTTTTCGCCGCTCTGCATGAATCTTTTCAGAAACTGCGAATAATCATATTTCTCCCGCCGCAATGCGGACAGTGACTGGATCAGGGCATCAGTCCGGTCGCCGTGTTCCTTCTGGAACAGTTCCAGGTCCATCTCGATCTTTTCCGAGATTTCCTTCCAGTCCTGCAGGGCGTTGCGGATCTGACGGATCTCGGCGTCTTTCTGATCGGGATCTTCTTTTTCCTCTGACTCGCCGGTATCATGGGATGCACCTTCGAAGATGTTGTTTCCTTCAGCCGCGAAATCATCCCGGTTCTCTTCGCCGAACAGCATGTCACGGCTGCCTCTCACATTCCGCAGAAGATACCAGATATCATGTTCGTCGAAATGGAAGAGCGGCACCATCAGTCTGACTTCGTCCGTTTCCCTGTTTTCCAGCCAGCGGTAGATCTTCGCGGCTGTGAAAACCGGTACTTCTTCATGGATACGCTCGAGAATGCGCACCATCTCCTCATCGTCATCCTGTTTTGTGCAGTCCAGACCGAGCTGCCGTATGACTTCCTCGACAGCGATGTCGCTGGCCAGGTTCCATAATGAAGGTTTGCGGTTTTCGGCAAAGAACTGATGCTGGAAAACAGAATGCAGGACGATATGCAGATAACCGCGTGTGACCTTGCGGGGGTCGTTGCGGAACATCCGGATCAAAGCAATCGGAGCATAATGAAAAACCCTGCCGTCGCATCGGAACTCCGTGGCATCGGCCGCGAATACATAGCGGTTGAGAGCGATGTCCATAAACCGCAGATGCAGCGTCAGTCTTGAAATCACTTCGCGGAAGATCTCTTCGCTGATTTCAATCAGTTCTTCATCCATGCCTTTCCTTTCTAGAGAAGATCAAGCAGATCCTCCTCTTCCTGACTGCGGCTGATTTCCAGAAGCTTCGCCCTTTCGTCCGGTTCCTTGATACGGGAAAGATAAGGGGCGATCATCGCGGATGTGACCAGTTGCAGATCGAGTGCCTGATACAGGGCCTTATATCGTTTCTGGGAAATGATCATTTCCAGACATTCCTCTTTGTTGGCAAGAAACCAACTGTCATACATGGCAAGCGGCCGCCGGAAACTTTCCAGATAATTGACGGTCAGGACGGATCGGGCAAACGGCTTCCACTGGTTCAGGTCGAGGTTGCACAGCCAGGAATCATACAGCTGGTAGTTGTCTTCGTTGCGGCCGTTGTAATGGCCGTTGGATCCGAAGTTCCAGTTCATGTTCCAGTTGTTTTCCAGCATGCCTGCCGCCAGATAGATGCTTTCATCGGCGTCGATGCGGATCCTGCCATGCGTTTCCAGCGCTCCCTTGCCGATAAAAGTCAGAGAGGACGGCAGATTGATCCGTCTTAACGAAGCACAGTTGAAGAATGCGTTCTCGCCGATTTCCTCGATACCCTGCGGCAGTTCGATTTCCTGCAAGGAAATACAGTCGTCGAAGGCATTGTCTTCAATGAATTTCAGGGAAGAAGGAAGTTCGATTCTTTCCAGGCTGTGACATTGCTGGAAACAGGCCCTGGAAAGCCGTCTTACTGACGGCAGGATCACTTCCTTCAGATTCGCGCACTGAAAGAACGTGATCTTCGGCAGCGAAGTCAGACGCTTTGAAAGCCGCACTTTTTCCAGATTTGCGCAGCGGGAAAAGACAGCACTGCCCATCCAGCTGACACCGTCCGGAATCCATGCCTCCTTCAGCTTCTCACAGCCATAGAAGACATCGGAACCGATTTCCCTCAGACTTTCGGGAAAGGTCACCTGTTCCATCATTGCGGCACCGTAAAAGGCGTAATCGGCGATGGCTTCAATGCCGTCGGGAATGATTACGTGCGTGTCGTTTCCTTCATACTTTTTCAGTGTGTTTGCGATGATCGTGAATGCCATTGTTACTCCGGGAGAAAAAAGCCGGGGTTGTGCCCCGGCTTACAGAAACTTATTTACCGTTGGCCAGCAGATCCTGGACGACCGGATCCTTCGGATAAACGCCTTCCGCCTTCAGTTCAGCGATTTTGTCTGCGAACTGCGGCAGATACTTCTCATGGGCAACCAGCAGTTCATTCAGGACTGTCTGGGCGACATGACCGTGTTCAACCATCGGATTCATTTCGAAGGCAGCCAGAGCCAAACCGTAGTTGCCGGTGATGGCTGCTTCGATAACGCATTCTTCCATGGCCTTCATCATCTGGACGTAGCCTCTTTCGCTCGGGTTGAATTTGCCCCATGTCAAAGGCATCGGTCCCTTGCCGGTAATGATGCTGGAGATTTCGACGATGCAGTCATACGGCAGATCGCTGATGGCACCGTTGTTCTGGGTGGAGACAACCATGTGTGTCCGCTTGTCGGCGTAGATCGAGCAGATGCACTCGCAGGCGGCATCGGAATAGTGAGCGCCGCCGCGCTTGGAAAGCTGTTCCGGCTTGTAGTTCAGATTCGGATCCTTATACAGTTCGAACAGTTCGGCTTCTGTCTGCTTGACCTGCTGGGCGCGGGTTCCGATCGTGTTGAATTCTTCGATGGAATGCTTGAGCATTTCATCGTGCATGTAGTAGTAGCGGTGGTATCCGCAGGGGATCAGCTGGATCTGCTTGAGGTGATCCTTGAGGAACTTGCATTCGAAGATGTTTGCCGGTGTACCGTCGTCGACTGTCGGATCGTACATGTTGTCGATCAGCTTGTCAGTCAGGTCGTTGCCCTGCTGGTCTGTGACCTTGTGGTAATGGAAATGGTTCAGACCTGCAAACTGATGAATGCATTCTCTTTCGGTCAGGCCGAACTGCGGCGGTTCCTTCAGCAGTGCGCCGACCGGGACATTGCAGAGACCGACTGTCTTCTTCCAGCCGCCCCACTTGATGGCTGCTTCGGTGACCATGCCGGACGGGTTGGTGAAGTTGATCAGCCAGGCATCCGGGCAGAGTTCCTTCATGTCTTCAATGATTCCGAGGATGACCGGAATCGTGCGGAAAGCCTTGAACATACCGCCGGCACCGTTGGTCTCCTGACCAAGCATGCCGTAGGAAAGCGGAATTCTTTCATCCTTGATACGGGCATCGAGCAGACCGACACGGAACTGGGTGGTGACGAAGTCCGCACCTGGCAGTGCTTCTCTGCGATTGAGGGTCAGATGAACCTTGACATCATACGGTGTGGCATCCCACATGCGCTGCGCCATGGCACCGACGATTTCGAGTTTTTCCTTGCCGGCTTCGACATCGCACAGCCAGATTTCCCTGACCGGAAGTTCATCATAACGCTTGATAAAACCTTCCATCAGTTCCGGTGTATAGCTGCTGCCGCCGCCGATGGTAACGATTTTTACGGGTTTCTTTTCCATATTGTTTTGTCCTCTCCTATTGTCATTTTCATTATAGTTGACGGTTATAGCCTCATCAATTCTGTATGCGACGATTTGAACTCTGTTCCCGGATGTTCCTGTAAAATCACATGTTTTACGGAACACTGTTCCTTACTCGTTCAGCGTCGAGTTGCTGGAACGGCGGCCGCGGGAGACGATCCGGATCTCCCCTTCCCGGCGGGAAGCCGCTTTTTTACGGGCTCTGTTCTTCTCGTAATCCAGCCGGAAGATCTCTGCGTAGATTACGTCGAGCACATACAGTGAGGACAGACTGAAACTGAAATTGCCGAGATTGCTGACGAGTTTTTCCCGTGATGATACCCGCAGCGTGCAGCTGATCATATCAGACAGCTGGTTGATCCCGTAGGAAGTAATGGCCACACAGTTTAGATGTCTGGCTTTGGCCATGGCCGCAAAACGAAGGCAGTGTTCGCTTTCGCCGGTATAGGAAAGAAAGAGAAAACCGGCGGAAGAAGAATCGGCATGTTCAATTTCAAATAACGTGTCATGGTCGGATGAAAGGATCACAACTCTTCTTCCGATCTTGGCCATTTTTTCCTTGAACACCTGGGCAATGCCACGCTGGGCGGAAAGCGTAATGATATAGACAGTCTCACGGTCCAGCAGGCGGACGGCTTTTTTCAGCTGCCGGCCATCAAGAAGAGAGAGCGTATCCTGGATGGTTTCCTGATACAGCGATGCAATCTTGCCGGCAGTTTCGATCTCCGTATCAGTTTCCTCAAAGGGACGGTTGGGATCAATATCCTTGAAGTAACGGGAATGATAGGACAGTTCTTTCAGATACTGTTCTTTAAAATCCTCAAGCCCGCTGAAGCCCAGTTTCTGGGTAAAACGGACAATGGAAGAAGGCGCCTGAAAAACATCTGCGGCAATTCTCCGCACGCCTTTTTTCTGCAGGTCTTCCTTCTGTTTCAGAAAGTATTCAGCAATCAGTTTCTCATTATCAGAAAAAGTATCCTGACGTTTCAGAATATCACGTATCAGCATACTTTCAGTTTAGCATATCAATTTGTTATTTGGCGGCTGCCTGCCTTATTGATCATAATCATGCACGAAGGCATAGAAATCAAGTTCCTTCTGATGGTCTTCCTCACTGACTTTGCCGATCGGATGGGCCAGGAAAATGAATTCCTCGTCGCCGTCCAGTCCGAATGCCTCGTCAGCGACATCTTCACGGATAGCACCGAGTGCGCAGCTGCCAAGCCCGATCGCCGTGCAGGCAAGATAGATATTCTCGGAAACATAGCCGGCATCGACAAGAGCGACGCGGTGGGTAAAGATACCGTAGCGCCATTCCGCCCGGTAAGCGACCATATCGAAGTAGAAGACGACACCGGCCTTTTTCGCCCAGGACTGTCCTTCCACCGAAACATCAATAAACTCTTTGACGTCTTCCTGTTCCTTCAGGCATTCCAGACTGTGGGTCTGCGGCAGATAATGGTAGAAACCGTTTTTGAGACCTTCGACATGCTGGACGCAGAGATACAGTTCGAATTCATGACGGGCGCCGCCGCAGGGCACGGTTCTGAGTGTCGCATAGGACTTACCCCGAAGACCCTTGACACCCTGGGCACACCAGAGAACGAAGGACAGTTCCAGCAGACTCATATCTTCTTCGCGGTAGACACGGTGGGAACTGCGGCTGTTGACAACTTTGAGGAAGTCGTTGCAGACGGGCAGGTTTTCGAAATCCGTCGGCAGCTTGATGATGACATCCGATACCGGATCCTTGAACAGCGGCGGCTGTTTCACACCGGAATACTGGTCTGTCTTGTAGTCGGGATCAGATCTGTCCACTTCATGCATGAAGGCTCTTCCCGCAGCGATCTTCTCTTTGATTTCCTTTTCGTTCATGAGATATCCTTTCCTTTTTATCAACGGATCATTTCACCGTTGATAAACACGGCTGCCGGACTGGTATCGGCAGCGAACAGCGGACCTTCATAGACCATGATATCCGCATCCTTGCCCACTTTGATGGAGCCGACTTTGTCTTCGATGCCAAGATGCTTTGCCGGGTTGATCGTGATGGCTTTCAGTGCCTCATATGGATCCATGCCGGCTTTTACGGCAAGTCCCGCATACATCGGCAGATATTCTTCCAGTGAGAACGGGTGGTCGGTGATCAGTGAAACCTGGCAGCCCTTGGCAGCCAGGATACCCGGTGTCGTCCAGGATTTGTACTGCAGTTCGAACTTGGAAGCGTCTGTGAATGTCGGACCGACTGCCATCGGATAGTCTGTTTTCGCCAGAATATCGGCGATCAGATGTCCTTCCGTCACATGTTCGAGCGTCATTTTCAGATCGAACTCGCGGGCGATACGCACCGCTGTCAGGATGTCGTTGGCCTGGTGGGCGTGCGCCTTCAGAGGAATCTCCTTCCGCATGACCGGCAGCAGCGACTCCATCTTGAAATCAAACGGCGGCATCTTGGAAAGATCATCGCCGGCATATTCCTTCTTTGCCATGTATTCCCTGGCCTTGAACAGCATTTCCCTGAGATGGGCAGCCGTGGACATGCGGGCGAAATTGCCGCGGTCCTTATAGCAGCGCTTGGGATTTTCCCCGAAAGCGCATTTCATCGCTACCGGATCCCTGACGACCATGTCGTCGACGCAGATGCCGGTTGTCTTGATTGCCAGCCAGGTTCCGCCCAGGGCATTGGCACTGCCCGGTCCGGTCGCAATTGTCGTAACGCCGGCTTTTGCGGCTGTTTTGAAAGCGGGATCGAACGGATTGACACTGTCGATGCCGCGTACCTGCGGGGAATTGATATCCCCGAGTTCGTTGTAGTCGCTTCCTTCAAAACCGATGCCGGTGCCGGAAACACCGAGATGGGAATGGGCGTCGATCATACCGGGATAGACGTCTTTTCCTTCCGCTTCGAAAACTTCCGCGTCATCTGTCAGATCCGTTCCGATGGCGGCGATTTTTCCGTCTTTGACAAGAAGATCCCCGTAATACGGTTCTTTCTGTTCCAGATCGTGAATCAGTCCGTTTCTGATGAGTAACATATTCATTTTCTCCTTAATCAAAAGGATAACAGAAAACCGTGGTGAACCTTGAAAAAAAGCACATTACTGTGCTTTGTTCATTTCATAGAGGATCTTGAGTCCCTTGTAGGCAATATCGGGATCGTATTCATCGATCAGATCGGTCTCGTTGGCTACCACCTTGCCGAGACCGCCGGTGGCGATGACCCGGCAGTCAGGATCGCCGAGTTCTTCTTTCATCCGGCGGATAATGTATTCCACCGATCCGATATAACCGTATACGACACCGGCCTGGATACCGTGCACGGTATTTGTCCCCAGGATCGAATCCGGCTTGACGATTTCCACTTCCGGAAGTTTGGCAGTACCGCCGATCAGGGCATGCAGGGCGGTTTCCAGACCCGGCAGGATCACGACATATTTGAACTCGCCTTTCGGACTGACATAGTCAAATGTCGTGGCGGTGCCGAAATCGACAACGATCGTTGAGGAATGGAAGGTATGCCATGCCCAGGAGGTGTTGACAATGCGGTCGGCACCGACCGAAGACGGCGATTCGGCACAGAGGATAATGCCGTTTTTCAGCTTGTGGTCGACAATGATCGGACGCTTGTGCACGTATTTGATGATGGCCGAAGTCAGGGCGTACATCAGTTTCGGCACGACCGAGGAAATGATGACATCCTCGATATCATCAGGTGTGATCTGCGCCTGATACATGAAGGTCATGATGAATGAGCCGTATTCATCCGATGTCCTCGTTGTCTTGGTCATCAGACGGTATCGGCCGATGATGTTGTCACCATCCATCACACCCAGAGCGATATTCGTGTTTCCCACATCGATTGTTAATAGCATGTTGTTATCCTTTCAGACAGTATTTCAGAATTTCTTCCGCTGTTTCTTCCTTGGACAGCAGGCCGAGTGCCTCTTCCGCCTCCGGCGAAAGAATCGTCACGATATTGGTATCGACACCGAAACCCGCGCCTTTGTCGGCAATGCTGTTGGCGATAATGAAATCGGTATTCTTGGCCAGCAGCTTTTCCCTGGCATTGGCCAGCAGGTTTTCCGTTTCCATCGCGAAGCCGATCAGTACCTGACCTTCTTTTTTGTTGGCACCGAGGTTTTTCAGAATGTCCTTGGTCCGGGCCAGCGGAATGCTCATGTCGTCATCGCTCTTCTTGATCTTCTGATCAGCCCTGGACAGCGGTGTATAGTCGGCAACGGCTGCCGCCATGATGATGACATCTTCCTCTTCCTGGCGGGAAAGGACTGCCTCAGCCATATCTGCCGCGCTGGTTACGGACACAAAGTTCACGTTCAGCGGGACCGGCAGACTGCACTGGCCGGAAACCAGTGTCACTTCGGCACCGAGGTTGCGGGCTGCCTTGGCCAGTTCATATCCCATCTTGCCGGAAGAATGATTTGTGATATAGCGCACGGGATCGATTTCCTCCCGGGTCGGACCGGCTGTGACCAGTACTTTTCTGCCGCTGAGCCAGCGGTCTTCTTCGGCAATGGAAGCGATCGCATCCATGATTTCGGAAGGCTCCGGCATCCGGCCGCTGCCGGTATCGCCGCAGGCCAGATAACCGGAAGAGGAATTCATGACATGCATTCCGTAACGGCGGCATTTTTCGATATTGTCCTGGGTGACCGGGTTGTTGAGCATATGCGTGTTCATGGCCGGCACGATCAGTTTCGGACATTCGGCTGCCAGGAAGGTCGTCGTCAGCATGTCGTCAGCGATGCCGTTGGCAACCTTGGCAATGATATTGGCTGTTGCCGGGGCAATCACAAAGACATCCGCCTTTTTGGCCAGCGAGACATGATGCACATCCGGCTGGAAATCCACTGCGAACATATCGGTGATGACCCTCTGGGCGCTGAGCGTCTGGAATGTCAGAGGCGTGATGAACTGCTCCGCTTCCTTCGTCATCAGAACATGGACCTCGTTGTCTGCTTTCTTCAGGGAGGAAACCAGCGATGCGATCTTGTAGGCCGCGATCCCGCCGGTCACACCGACTACGATACATTTGTTTTTCATAAGCAATTCTCCTGTTCCAATTATAACATCCGTCATATGTTAAAATGTCAATATCAAAAAGGAGGCTGAACCATGAATGATGCCCTGCTAGTTGTTTCCGATATCCACGGTGCCCTTTCCGGTGCCGAAATGGTCCTCAAAGCCAGAAAACACAACGATGTGAAGGAAATCCTGTGCCTCGGCGATGTACTCTATCACGGACCGCGCAACGACCTTCCCCGGGACTATGCCCCGAAACAGGTCATCGAAATCATGAATTCCCTGAAGGACTGCATCACTGCCGTCCGCGGCAACTGTGAAGCGGAAGTAGATCAGATGGTACTTTCATTTCCCGTCATGGCTGATTACAATTCCCTCTTCTTCCATGACCGTCGTATCTTCATGAGCCATGGCCATGTCTACGGTCCCGGTCATCTTCCTGATCTTCCCTTTGGAACGATGTTTCTCAGCGGCCATACCCATATCCCGACAGCATATGAAAAAGACGGCCTGCTGCTCTGCAATCCGGGATCGGTATCCCTGCCCAAAAACGGCCATCCCTGTACCTATGGTCTGATCGATGAAACCGGCTTTACTGTATATACCTTCGATCATCAGGTATATATGCATGCCGGCTGGCTGAACCAGTAACTCTGTATCTGTTGTCTTTCAAAACGGCTTCGCTTATCCAGCGAGCCGTTTTTTTCTGAAAACTGATTTATCGGTATTTCCCGATGATTTCCTCTGCTTCCTTGAGCGTTTGGGCAAAATAGACATGACTGATTTCTTCCGGCTTCAGGAATCCATTGGCGGTCATCGCCGCGAACATATCCCTGACCGGTTCGTAATAACCGTCGAGATTCAGGAAAACGCACGGACTCTGATGCAGGCCGAGCCGGAGGGCACTGACCGCTTCCGCGATTTCCTCCAATGTGCCGACACCGCCCGGCAGGGCAATACAGACATCGGACAGTTCAAGCATCTTTTTTCTGCGCGTCGGCATGTCCTCGGTGATGATCATCTCATCGAGATCATTACGGCCGCGGCCTTTTGCGTACATGAATTCCGGCATGACGCCGATGACTTTCCCCTGTCCTTCCTTGACCGCTGAAGCAAGGATATTCATCAGTCCGAGACGGGCGCCGCCAAAAACCAGGGTGTCGCCGTGTCCGGCAATCATCCTTCCGGTTTCTTCTGCAAGGCGGGCATATTTGGGATCATTGCCCGGATAAGCGCCCAGATATACTGCGATATTCATACTGTCATTATATATCATAACCACCAGTAAAACTGGTGGTATCCACTGGCCCTATAAGGGCCTTTTGTTGCGGAGGCCCTTCGGCCACCGAGGTCTGACAGCCGCAACGC
>CACYXJ010000034.1 GCA_902778375.1 uncultured Erysipelotrichaceae bacterium | reverse complement strand
AAGGAGGGTTTGGATTCTTTTCGGGGATCTTCTCTTTTCCTTTGCAATTATGTTCTAACTCACTTTTTTAGCACTGTCAATAGGAGAGTGCTATTTTTTCTTAAAGTTGCAGAGGGTTATGAATAAGACCGGCTGCAAACGGAAGACCGGAAGGAGAGATGCCCGGTGGATCTGAAAGACCCGGAATTCCGGAAGGTGAAGGCACAAGCGGACAATTTCCAAGACCGGACGGCATGTTCGGCAGGCCGCAGGAGGGCGAAATTCCGGAGCAGTGGAACACAGAGTCTGAAAGACCTGAAATGCCGACTGGCGGCGAAAGGCCTGAAGATATGAGAGGACAGTCCGGCGGACCGGGCGGAGAGAACGGCTTTGGAGACAACCGGGGTGAAGCGGGTCCGGATTTTCTGATGAATGATAAGGTTAATGCTTTCTCCGGTGTGTATGATTATGATGAATAAAGCAGGGAACGATTCTGCTGTGCCATTGTTTTTCAAAATGCCTTCCCGCATTTGGGAAGGTTTTTATGATCATGCCCTGTGCCTGATCCGGCGCACTGCGCAGGGAAAATCTGTGCAAAAATAGAAGGGAAGATACAGCAGTAAGATAATGGCTGCCGCAGCGGGAAAAGACGCTTTTTCCGGCGGATCAAGGAGGCTGATGATATGAAGGTGTTTGTTGTATACTGCCATCCCTCAAAGGATTCTTTCACAAAGAACATGTGCGACGCATTTGTAAAGGGAATCACAGATTCAGGCAATGAATATGTCATTTCCGACCTGTATGAAATGCATTTTGATCCCGTGATGCGGGAAGAGGAATACCTGCGCGATGCGTATTACCGCAATACGCCGGATCTTTGCGAAGATGTTCTGGCTGAGCAGGCAAAGATCAATGAGAGCGACGCGATCGCCTTTGTGTATCCGGTGTTCTGGACAGAAGCGCCGGCGATGCTTGTCGGGTGGTTTGACAGGGTATGGACATACGGCTTTGCCTATGGAAACAGGACGATGAAAGTATTGGATAAAGCCGTGATTCTGTGCTCGGCCGGAAACAGTCTGGAATATCTGGAAGAAACCGGTCTGCTTGAAAGCATGAAGAAGGTCATGCTGGAAGACAGGCTCAAAGACCGGGCAGAGAAAAAGGATTTCATCGTTTTCGACTGTACGGCCAGGGAGTATGAGCTGCGATCGGAGAACTGGGAGAGATACATGAAGAAAGCGTATGAAACCGGTCTCTGTTTCTTCTCTCAGGAAGATGGTGGGGCAGAGTAATGACACGCAAAACATCATTGAAATGCCGTATTTTATCTGCGCTGTGGTATGATTTCAGTATCAGATGATAACTGAAAAGGGAGATGAAATGAATAATTATTGCTGTTCTGATCGTCGCAATGCTGGCAGCCTGTTCTTCCGACAGCGGCGCGGCAGCTTCCTCAGAGAAGACGGAAGAAGAAATCACTGAACCTGAACAGATCGAAGAAAACAGCGATGCGGCTGCTGAGACAGACCTGGTGCAGTCTCTTGTTCAAAGGGCTGCTGAAGGCATGACGATGCATGTGACAGTATACGCTGACGGTGAAGAAATGTATTCCTATGATTAATACGCTGACGGTGAAGAAATGTATTCCTATGATTACGCGATGCTGGGGCAGAAGTACTGTATCGACCGGATCGGCGGGATTCATAATGATCATTACGATTATGATATCTGCCGGATCGTATTCAATCCGGATCTGTATGAACTGCCGGTACTGTGGTACGGTGCTCTCGTAAGCGACGGCATCATTGAAATTACCGAACAGTATCAGAATACCGCCTTCCTGTGGGATTCTGATTATCTCTCGCAAACGGGAGACATGGAATTTGAAGGTGAAACGTATCACTTCGAGGAACTCTGCGGCACCGCACTGAAGCGTATTCTCTTCAAAGACGGCGATCCTGTCATGGTTATTTATACGGATGATGATGGAAACCCCGCCGCTTCCGCCAACGGACATGTGTATGTTTACAGAATCACCGGTATCGATGACAGAGCGGATGAATCGCTGTTTGAGGTTGAACCGGGACTGGAAATGATAACTTACGGCCATTAATTCCATGAATGTCATCTTCGGATGGCTTTTTCTTTATTTGAGCGTGGCAATCCGCCACGCTTTTTGATCGGGTGCTTTCTATATTGTTATTATTCAATAATTTGATACCATTCTAATGATTTGGATAGAACATTTTGAAGTGAATATGTCCGCTATAAATACCTATACAAAGGTCTTGTGATTTGCAAAAAGTGTGGTCGGAAGATGACTTGTTATGTCGGAAAGGGAATGGGTGGTACAAAGTATTTGTACTATCGATGTGAGTACTGTAAGATCCTATTGCCTGAGAAGCGAATCACAGATGAATATCTATCTGATTTAAACATGTTGTTACAGGAAGATGAGATGGCAGAAGTTTCATTTACAGAAATGGAGTTTTCTGAGAAGCGTACCACAAACTCAATTTCGAAAAAGTTTTTGTATAAAATTTTTAACACAAAAATATTGTGCTCAAACAGCACATAAGGTGAGCGTATTTTTCACCTTAAGGCATTTTGTTCTGCGATCAGTGCGCCGGACCATGTTGAACTGATTTTAAAATGGATACAATCTCTGAAAAAGAAAAGCCATGCCGAAGCACAGCGAGAATATCCTGTCTGACAACCGGACCAAACGGTTTTCATTGCCGCGTACATCTGTATGCGGCTTTTAGTTTTCGGGCACGGTGTTATGCACTGCGGGGACTTCAAATGCTTTCATCACCGCGCGTACGGAGTCAAAGAGTTTCGGCTTCAGCTGCTTAATCGGTTCAGGGGAGTCATAGATGATTGCCGAATAACAGGCTCCGTTGATCAGCTCAATGATCAGATACATCATGGTATGAACATCACGATAGGAGGCTGTCTGCTGCGCCTGCTTCAGAATATTATTGAATGTTTCCGACATCTCCGCGCTGTTTTCAAGAATCGCCCAGCTCAGGTTTTTATGGATGAAGCGCAGAAGAATCCTGTCCGCCGCAAGTTTTTCAATGATTCTGTCTGCCACATAGATCACTTTGTTTTCAAAAGTGTCATTCTGATCCGGTAGACTGTTCAGAGCTTCGTGGAGGATTTCATATGATTTGGTGATGATGATGCGGTTGCGGATATCGTACTTGTCTTCAAAGTAAAAATAGAATGTGCCTTTTCCGATCCCGGCTCTTTTTGCGATATCGGCGATCGTTGTATTCTGAAAACCTTCCTCGGTAAACAGCGCAAAAGCCGCTTCCATCAGGGAGGTTCTTTTTCTCAGTTTGTTCAGAGCTGCCTTGCCGTCCGTTTTCATAAGTCCTCTTTTTTTCTGTACAAATAATATCACAAAAAAACTTGACGAATGGTCGAAAAAGATTAGAATAAAAATCGACCGATGGTCGAAAAAAGGAAATGCAATATGAAAAAGATCAGTTCATTGATTGTAAAAAAGAGAATGATGATCCTGATCATCTCTCTGGTATTGCTGATTCCTTCCGTGTTTGGCTATATCAGTACAAAGATTAATTACGATCTTCTGACATACCTTCCGAAAGAGATCGACACAATGAAAGGGCAGGATATCCTCAAGGAGGATTTCGGCACCGGCGCATTCTCGATGCTTGTCAGCGAGAATATGAAGCCGAAAGAGGTAAGTGCCCTGAAGGAAAAAATACAGGATGTTCCTCATGTCAAGGATGTCATCTGGTATGACAGTCTGCTTGACACGTCCGTTCCGATGGAGATGCTGCCGAAGGATTTATACGAGGCATTCAATCACGGGGATGCGACGCTGCTGATGATTCTGTACGATGACACATCCTCCGCCGAAGGCACCATGGATGCGGTGCGCGAAATCCGTAAGATCGCAGATGAAAGAGTGTTCCTGAGCGGTATGACGGCAGTGCTTGTCGATACCCAGGCGCTTTCCGAAGCGGAGGCGCCGCTGTATGTATTGCTGGCGGTTGTGCTATGCGCAATCACCCTGATGCTTGCCATGGACAGCTGGCTGGTTCCGTTTGTCTTTCTGGTAAGTATCGGAATCGCGATTGTCTACAACCTCGGCTCCAATCTGTTCCTGGGCCAGATCTCCTATGTCACAAAGGCACTGGCTGCGGTATTGCAGCTGGGCGTGACGATGGATTATTCAATCTTCTTATGGCACAGCTATGAAAAATATGCGGAAACCGAAGACAAGGAAAAAGCGATGGCGCATGCGATCGAAGACACGATGTCAAGCGTGATCGGCTCTTCCGTCACGACAATCGCAGGTTTTATCGCCTTATGCTTCATGAGCTTCACACTCGGTCTTGATCTTGGCATTGTCATGGCCAAGGGCGTACTGCTCGGTGTGGTCTGCTGTCTGACAGTCCTGCCGGCAATGATCCTTGTGTTTGACAAACCTTTGAGAAAAACAAAACACAAAGCCTTATTGCCTGACCTCAAAGGCATCGCAACATTCAGTATCGGTCATGAAAAGATTGTATTGATACTCTGCGCATTGTTATTGATCCCGGTTGTCCACGGATACCGCAACACACCGGTTTATTACAACCTGGACAGTTCACTTCCAAGAGACCTTGCTTCCATTCAGGCAAATGAAAAGCTGAAGGAAGAATTCAACATGAACTCCACGCATATGCTTCTGATGGATGCAGGTGTTGAAGAAAAGAAGGTCATGGAAATGGCGGATGAAATGAAAAAGGAAGACGGTGTGAAATTCGTGCTCGGACTCAACACGGTCAAAGGACCGCTGATTCCCGAAGAATTCGTACCGGAAAAACTGAAAGACGCACTGATCAGTGACAATTATCAGCTGCTGCTGATCGGATCGGAATATGAGGTGGCTTCCGAAGCGGTGAACAATCAGGTCGCAAAGCTGACTGAAATCGCCAAAGCCTATGATTCGGAATCGATGCTGATTGGGGAAGCTCCATGCACAAAAGATCTGATTGAAATCACCGATCATGACTTCAACACCGTCAGTACCGTATCCATCGGCGTGATCTTCCTGATCATCGCGATTGTGTTCCGCTCGGTTTCCCTGCCGGCACTGCTTGTGGCAGTCATTGAGTTCGGGATCATGATCAATATGGGAATTCCCGCATATACGGGATCGAAGATTCCGTTTATCGCTTCCATTGTCATCGGCACCATCCAGCTTGGTTCAACCGTCGACTATGCGATTCTGATCACAACAAAATACAGACGCAGCCGAACAGCCGGTGTTCCGGTGAGGAAAGCTGTCACGGATGCGGTTAATGAAAGCGCGAAATCCGTCATGGTCAGCGCACTGGCATTCTTCGCTTCGACATTTGGTGTCGGCATGTATTCCAACATCGATATGATCAGCTCGCTATGCACACTGATGTCCAGAGGCGCTTTGATCTCAATGCTGTGCGTACTGCTGGTGCTGCCGGCAGTGCTGGTGGCATTTGACGGAATCATTACAAAAACAACGCTTGCGCAAAAGGTTTAAGGGAGGAAACAGATTATGAAAAAGTATATCGGATGTCTGCTTGCATGCTGTATGATCGCTGCAGTCCCTGACGTGACAGCGGTACATGCGGAAGACGAAACAGGCGAAACAGAAAAGAATGAAACAGTTTATATCATCACCGACGGATCCGGAAAACCGGATGACGTGGTGGTCAGCGAATGGCTGAAAAATGTGAAGAAAGCGGATGTGCTCAAAGATGTCACATCGCTTGAGAATATTGAAAATGTGAGCGGTGAGGAAACCTTCACCCAAAACGGGGATGAGCTGACATGGCAGAGCGGCGGCAATGATATTTATTATCAGGGCACAACCGATGAAGAACTGCCGGTTGCTGTCAATGTCACCTATGAACTGGACGGAAAGACAGTCACCCCCGAAGAAATCAAAGGACAGAGCGGTCATGTGAAAATCCGCTTTGATTATGAAAACAGAACAGAGACAACAGTCAGTCTGAACGGAAAACAGATTCAGACAAAGATGCCTTTCGCAGTCATCAGCGGCATGCAGCTGCCGGCGGAACATTTCTCTGAGATCACTGTTACAAACGGCAAAGTGGTCAATGACGGAGAGAATTCATATGTCATCGGCATGGCATTCCCCGGTCTGATTGACGCACTGGCGCTTTCTGAAAATGATGAACTTTATAAAAAGCTCGAAGACATCGATATCCCCGAATCCATTGAAGTGGAGGCGGACGCAAAGGACTTTGATCTCTCACTGATCATGAGCCTGGCCACCAGCGATATCAGTTCCCTTTATGAAGGAAATCAGCTGGATACATCCTTTACACAGGATATCAGAAAGCTTTCCGATGCCACTGATCAGCTTGTCAGCGGCACAAAGCAGCTCAAGGATGGCAGCACAGCCCTCAAAGACGGTTCCGGCGCGCTTCTCGAAGGCACCGGCACACTGAAAGCGGGAACACTTTCACTCAAAGACGGTCTGTTTACCATCAATAACGGTTCTCTGACTCTCAAAGACGGCACTGCTTCTCTTTCCGCCGGCGCAGGCACACTGAAAGATGGCACGGCACAGTTTGAAACAGGTATCAACGGTGCGGTTGACGGAATTGCCCGTCTGAAGACAGGAAGTGATTCTCTGAAAGACGGAACCTCCTCCCTCAAGGCAGGCGCCGAAGAACTGTCCGCAGGTTCAGAGTCCGTTAATACCGGAGCGAAACAGCTTTCCGAAGGAACCGGCGCACTCAGCGAAAACAGCGCAAAACTGCATGAGGGTGCTGAAAGCCTTTCCGCCGGCGCGGATTCCATGGCGGCGGGAATCGAAAAGCTTTCCGGCGGTATTTCCCAGGTGGATAACGGCCTTGCCCAGGTGCAGAGCGGTGCCGGTGAATTCAGTGAAAAACTGAGCGGCGGCATTGATCAGCTGAGTGCAGGCATCTCTGATGCGGGCACCGGCGCTTCACAGATCAAGGCAGGTCTTGAGAATGCATATACAGGCGCGGAAAGTCTTGAAACAAATCTCACGGAACTTTCTGCCGGAGCTCAGGCTCTGAGTCAGTCAATGAGTGACAATTCAGCTGCGCTCAGCGGTGCGGCTATGGCAGATACAGCAGATCTGGACGATGCGAAAACACAGATCGCGGCTGCCAGAGAAAGCATTGAGGAGTTTGTCACAGCAGGCACACTGACACAGGAACAGGCTGACCCAATCCTGGCATCACTCAATAGTGCAAACGGCAGTCTGGATCACGCATCAGCAGTGAATTCCGCATCCTCCCAGAGTATCGCC
The DNA here is from genome assembly GCA_902778375.1 of uncultured Erysipelotrichaceae bacterium. Lineage (GTDB taxonomy): Bacteria > Bacillota_I > Bacilli_A > Erysipelotrichales > Erysipelotrichaceae > Bulleidia. The sequence continues at coordinate 19,042 of CACYXJ010000034.1, read as the reverse complement.
GACACGATGAGCGGCTTTGTCTCTGCGGCATCAACAATCAACGGCGGTGCGGCACAGCTGAGCACCGGTGCCGGTGATCTCAAGGACGGTATATCAACGCTGAGCACAGGTATGGATTCATTGAGCGCAGGCATTGATGCGCTGTCCGAAGGCGCTGAGTCAATGAAAACTTCTGCCGGTGAAGGTCTGACACAGCTTACAAGCGGTCTTGATCAGCTGAAGCAGGGAACCGCCTCACTCAATGATGAGGAAAGCGGAGTCGGCTTATTAAAGAGCGGTGCGTCACAGCTGCAGGCCGGCACAAAAGAGATGGCGGACGGAACGGAACAGCTTTCCGCAGGTGCAGGAACACTGGATGCAGGTGCGAAACAGCTGGCAGCCGGTACCGGTACATTGAATGAAGGCGCAAAGAGTCTTTCCGAAGGTGCGAAGGCGCTGGATGATGGTGCCGGTGCGCTGAACAGCGGCATCGGTGAACTCGATGCCAACACAGGCAGACTGAAAACCGGTGCGCAATCCCTTTCTGCCGGAGCTGTACAGCTTGCGGATGGCGCGGATGCAGTGGCTGCAGGCGCAAAGAGCCTTTCCGATGGAATCACTCAGGCTTATAACGGCGCGGACGCACTGAACACAGGCGCTGAAACACTCTATGACGGAGCGGACAGACTGGATCAGGGCATCGGCACACTCGATGAAGGTGTGAGCACGTTATTGAGCGGTATGGAACAGTTCAAGGCGGAAGGAATCGACAGACTCACTGAAATATTCGGTGACGAAATGGATGATGTGATTGAAAGACTGCGTCTGATCGCAGACGGTGAAAACACTTATACAAACTTCGCCGGTGCGGATGATGACGCAAAGACATCCACAAAATTCATCTTCAAGATAGAATTCTGAAAAAAGGAATCTTAAGCATCTTTGAAACAGATCTGTACGCATGTACGGATGCTGATATGAAAGATGTGAATGAAAGTACGGTTTAATTAATCTTCCCGTCAGGGTCGTATAACCGTGCTTTTTGTTATTCACAATGGAGAAGAAAACACAATGTTAGCAGTATTACATAATAGTTTTAACAGCCCGTATTGTCCCGTACTGATCATACTAATATTCGTTTGTGTTTTTATCGGGTTGCAGATGTATACACCAGGATTAAACAGCATAAAGAGTCAAAAAGTTGGAGATTTCCTAACATCATTAACACTTCTTTCTTCATATATGAAGAGTCGTGTTACCAATGGAGCAGTCAGCTGTAAAAAGAAGGATGTCCTTAACTAACTCTTGTGGAATACAAAAAGTATGCTGATTCATTGACGGAAGGTTTCATGGAGGCAGAAAAACTTCTACAGGAAGAAAGAATCTTTGTTGATGATGACGTTCCGTACAGCACACAGTTAATTCCACTTTCTGCAATCTGCGCTGTATTGATTCAAAATAACAAGATGTTTATTACCTCTACCAAAGAGAAAATCAAGCAGTGGTATTGGTGCGGTGTCTTCGGCGAACTTTATGGTGGAGCTAAGTAAAAATGGCTGACAAAAAATACGAAGCGGTCTTCTGTGTCATCAACGCAGGATTCTCTGACCATGTTATGATGGCTGCCCGCAAAGCCGGTGCTGCCGGCGCCACAATCCTCAAGGGCCGCGGCACAACCTCTACAGAAGCGGAAGAAATGTTCAATATCACAATCCAGCCGGAAAAGGAAGTCGTGATCATCCTTGTTCCGGCGGAGTTCAAGGACGAAGTGCTGCGCATGATTTATTCCAAAGCAGGTCTGGAAAGTGAAGCCAACGGCATCGCGTTCTCAGTACCTGTCACAAACGCGGTCGGTCTTAACGATTTCAGCAAAGCAGAAGAAAAATAAATCACGATATCCGGAAGGATCATGTTCTTTTCCGGATCCATAACATGTTTACAAGGATCTGCTGTTATTATCACTGCGGGTCCTTTTCCTTTTTTCTGAGCAGCCGCATAAAAATGAACTGTGGATTGAACAGCAGGGTCAATGTCTCTATGCATTTACGGCAGACAGGCAGTATATAATTGTGACAGGACTATGTACGCAGGAGGACGAAACCTATGGATCTGAGAGTATTGGAGTATTTTCTCACAGTTGCGGATGAGGAAAACATATCCCATGCCGCTGAACTTCTGCATGTTTCCCAGCCGACAATCTCAAGACAGCTGATGGAACTGGAGGAAGAACTGGACAGAAAGCTTTTTGTCCGGACAAATAAAAAAGTCATCCTGACAGAGGAAGGGGTACTCTTCCGGGAAACTGCCGAGGACATTCTGAAACTGTATAACAGGGCCAGGGCAGATCATACACGACAGAATGAACTGGAAGGAGAGATTTATATTGCCTGCGGCGAAATTGAGTCGTTCGATCTTGTGGCTGGAAAAATCCGGGACTTTCATCTGAATCATCCGAAAGTACAGTTTCATATCCACTCCGGAAACGCGGAGGAGATCTGCGCCGCAATCGATAAAGGGACGGCAGACATCGGATATATAGTTCAGTCCGTCAATACTATGAAATACGAAGTCTTCAGTCTGAATACTTCTGAACAATGGGGTATCCTTGTGAACAGAAATCACAGGCTTGCGGCAAAAGAGTATGTGACTGCCGGTGAACTTCAGAAGGAAACGCTGATTGTGCCGGCCAACAGCAGGCTGCGCAATGACGTCCGCGAATGGATCGGTCCCCGCTCGCATGTGGCTGCCACTTATACATTATTCAGAAACGCCATGATCCTGACTGAACTCAGTGACTGGGTGACGATCTGCCTGGAAACCAGAAAATATACCGGAGACAACCTTGTCTTTATCCCGCTTTCACCGCAGAAGACGTCTTCCGCGTCCCTGATCTGGAAAAAAAGGGCGGTATACAGCCCGGCAATGCATGAATTTCTTTCTTGCTTCGGAATTCATAATCTGAATGACAGATAATTTGATATAGGCATTTCACATTTCACAAAACATTCTGCATACTGTAACTGTAAAGAGGGAGGAACAGCGATGCAGAATTTTATTTATCACATGCCTGTCAAGGTCTATTTCGAGGAAGGCGGTGTAAAGAAATACCTTTCTAAGGAAATGGAAAAATACGGGAAGAATATCATGATCGTTTACGGCGGCGGTTCCGTCAAAAGGAACGGTATCCTGGATGAAGTCAGAAAAACCCTGGAAGAATGCGGCAAGACTGTGTTTGAATTCGGCGGAGTCGCTTCCAGTCCTTCCTATGAAAAGATTCTGGAAGGAATCGCAATGTATAAAAAAGAAAACATTGACCTCATGATTGCCCTTGGCGGTGGATCAGTTGTTGACAGCACCAAGATCATGGCTGCCGGCGCAGAGATTGAGGGAGATATCTGGGACGAAGAGATGATCAGACACAATATTCCAGAAAAGATGGGAAAATATGCAGTTGTCCTGACAATTTCCGGCGCCGGCGCTGAGATGGACCATCTCGGAGCGTGTACAAACGAAAAGACACATGAAAAGAAAACATTCGTCGGTCCGTACGCAGACTTTGTCATTGAGGATCCTGCCTATGTGATGTCAGTTCCGCTTCACACCTTTACACCGGGTGTATTTGACTCATTGAGCCACTGCATGGAAACCTATTTCGGCCAGGGAACAAACGTCTGGGATGAGATCAATGAATCCCTGATGAAGAATATCATCCGCAACGGAAAAGCATTAATGAAAAACCCTGACAATATGGAGATCCGCTCCAATCTGATGTGGGATTCCTCCCTGATCCAGTCGTTCAGCTTCTATACAGGCAAGCCCGGCGATTTCCAGGCCCATGGCATTGAAAACATGCTGGCAGCTTATACCCATGCGGCGCACGGACGCCAGCTGGCAATCCTGCAGCCGGTCTATTATGACCATATTGTTGAAGCTGGTTCTGAAATGTTTGCCCGCTTTGCGGTCAATGTCATGGAAGTTGATGCGGAAGGAAAAACACAGCTTGAAACCGCGAAGGAAGGCATTACGAAACTGCGTGAATTTATAAAATGTCTTGAATTGCCGATGACATTCTCTGAAGCAGGAATCGAAGTGACGGAAGAAACAGCTTCCGCGGTTGCGGCGACATGCAATGTCACCACAACCAACGCCCGTCAGCTGTCACGTGAAGAAATCAGAGAGATCATTCTTGAATGCAGATGAACAGATAAGACTGAGGAGAGCATATGATTTTCTATTTCACAGGAACCGGCAACAGCCTGTATGCCGCAAAACATTTTGATAAAGAGCTTTACAGCATTCCCCAGGAAATGAAAAAGAACAGCAGAAAATACAAAGCAGACAGAATCGGTATTGTCTGCCCGCTGTATGAATTTGACCTGCCGGTGCTGGTAAAGGATTTCATTCTGGGATCAGAGTTTGAAACAGAATATTTCTATATCGTCATGACTTACGGAATGCACCATGGCGGATGCGCTGCCCGCAATGCGGAATTCTTTGAAAAAGAAGGAAAGCATATCGATTACTTCAATACAGTTCAGATGCTCGATAACGCGCTGCCTGTCTTTGATATCGAAGAACAGAGAAAACTGGATCCTGAGAAAAAAGTGGATGAGCATCTTGCCCTGATCAAAGCGGATCTCGGGGAAAGAAAGAATTACATCCAGCCGGCTTCGAAAGAAGAAGTTGACTTCTATGAAGGCTATATCGCGAATGCCATTGACTACAGTGCCTCTATAGAAAAGCCCAGATACAAAGTGTCTGACAAATGCATCGGCTGCGGCATCTGTACCCGTGTGTGTCCGAAGGGGTGTATCCGTGTTGAAGGTGGCAGGGCTGTTTATGATTACACCAATTGTTTCGGCTGCATGTCCTGTATCCATGCCTGTCCGCAGAAGGCGATCGGCTACGCGGTTCTACAGGAAAAGAACCCCAACGCCCGCTACCGTCATCCGGAAATCAGCCTTGCGGAAATAATTCAGTCCAACAATCAGGATTAATCCAAAAGAAGATCAGTTCACGGCTGATCTTTTTTCAGGAAATCACTTTGCGTATACTTTTGTTTGCATATTCCGGGCGAACGGCGTGCCAATTCCGCTATCAGTGGCGTAGCCTTTCCGCTTTAATCGGCGTAACATTTCGGAACAGCGGCGTGCAAGAATTACAAATGTAGAAAAAACAGCATAATCGGTAGAAAGATTCCGTTCAATGTATTAAATCGTATACAAAAGCCATATGTGAAGCCCGTTGTTATATCAAAACGATGAATATATAATTAAGCTGTAGTTGATATCTAATGAATATTGATGTCTTGTTTGTCGCTTGGCAATAGGGTACCGCCATAACAAAAGAGGATCGGCATAACGCTGATCCTTTTTTTGACATTGCTGCAGATGATGTTAATCCTGACCTACTAATTCTGTTTCCTCTGCAACAATGATTTCTCTGGATGGTGTCGCTTCAATACAGCAGCTATTCAGGGCATCGTCAATCGTTGCAAATTCTTCGAGAAGTATGTAGGAACCTCTTTTATTCGTGTCGGTTTCTTTGCGATATAATCCGAACAAAGCTTCTTTCCCCTCTGGCAGAATGGTATTTCTGCTACTGTACATCGAACCGGTGTTGAAACGATATTCAATGCCATGGTAAATAAAGTCAAGACCAAGCCAGTGGTTATCTGAGGGTCCCCATATACCAATATACTGAGCTTTAAACTGTTCTACAGATGTGAATTCATTCTTTCTCATTTTAAGCGAAACTCCTTTTTGATTTTGGCAATGAGCTTACTTTCTTCCGCCGTTGGCGGAACTCCTGGATTGCTTCCGCTGTGGCTCATGTAAACATGTCTATGGGGCTGTACTCCACGATGGGCATGAGCCAGATCGATGCTGACAACCTGTTTGTGATTTTCGTCATAACAGGCCAGGTGTTTCAACTCAACGTCTATTACAACTGCATAAATCCTTCCTGCTGTATGAGAAAATTTCGGAGATTTTACATTTGAAGAATCCTAGACAATAAGGTCATAGACAATAACTTTAACGTTAGGATTTTATGATTGAAATATGATGTAGGTACTTTATATAATGTAAATGCTTATTTGAAGGATATTCGTATCCCAAGAATGAAATACAGGTGTTGGTAGCACCTGTATTTTTTTACCAATCTGTCCAGATGACTTCTTCCTGTATCTGAGTGAAATCTTTTCCGTGCCACAATGGCGCTGATAAGAACAGATCGGCACATTTACTCATACGGTCCTGATGAGTTTCCCAAAGATAGCCATCAAAATCTTTTCCGTCAATTGCGGCCAGAACCATCGTTGCCTGAGTATTGTCATCATTCCACCAGCCTTGAAGAAAGTACTTGTTCTCTCTAAAAACAAAGACAAGTTCTTCTCCGTAGGACAATAAGTCGATAAATTCTGTATATTTTCCGCCAATCATACTGTTACTCCCTTCAAGTATTTCTTGAAATGTTTCTTCATAGGCTTTGACATTTTTATTGCGGATGAGCGGTGAAAATTCCGGTCATAAACATGATAATGGAGAACGGGTTTTCTTGATTTATCAAGCGATGGCTCAGGGTGATATGCAATCTCAAATTTTAGATAATGATCTTTATCATAAACGCGCATTTCATGAAATGTTCCGTCTTTTTTTAATTTGATGTATGCATGACTTGAATGTGCTTCTTCAGGAAGCCCATGCTTGCCATTCAGACCGGAAAGAATTTTGATTCCTTCAATGAAACCAATCGTTTCATATGTATAGGCAACCATATTACCTATTGCGAACGTACCTCTTCCACCCATCAGCTGCGTACCACCTTTCTGGAAGAAAGATAATCAACAGATATGATATTACCGCGCATCTCCGGAAAGGGCGTACCGAAGCAGATAACTGCAGCGGGATCAATCTTATCCAGCATTGTATTGTAACCTTTCATAAAAGCAATACGTTCATGTTTGCATCCAATCATTCCAACAGCAACCACAGATGTTTTTTCAATTCCGTCAAAACAGTATCTGAAACTGCTTGGCTGTGCCCAGCTGACGGTAGGGATAACAATCAACCCACGGCTCTGCCAATATGCTCCAACCCACCTGGATTTACCAATTGATTCAATCTGCCTCCATGGATCCATTTCTGAATACAAAGAGAAATCAGGTGTGAGTACAAAACGATACTGTCTGAGTTTCTCTAACGATCTGTCAGGATGATCATATGTCCCCATGAATCTATAATCATCTGTGAAAAAGTGAACGCCTTTATTTGTGTTGTTTCTGTCATTTGCTCTTGTGTCGGAGCAGGCAATCAATTCGACAGAATTTAAACAGATTTCCTGCTTACGAATAAGAGGAAAACCGTAAACACCGTCTGTCTGAAACCCGTTGCGAAGAAATAATGCTGAATTGCGAAAAGTTTTTGAATCCATTTTTTACACCTCCATATCCGTCAAAAACTTCGATTAAGGGATACAGAGTGCAAATTGCTTATTTGAAGGACACTCGTATCCCAGGATGTCATTCGTTACACTATTGGTAGTAGTGTCTGCGAACGCTGTTTTAATATATATCAGTATTGGTAGCACTGAATTCATTGGTCTATAATCCAATCATATAAATCACCCCTTTCTATCTACCTGAATAATACTAAACGCGACGATTTTCTTGTGACTTAATCCAGTCTTGTGCGAAACCATGCCTGCGCCGGCGAAACACCATATTCTTTGGCAATTTCACTTGCGGATAACGACACTGTTTCTTCGAAAGGGATCATCACTTCACCGCATAATGCCTTTGCCTGCCACTCAGAACTTCTATAATTTACAATTTCACCATTTTTGAAACTGCGCTGCATGATTGGCGTATATCCAAGTGTATACAGAAATGCATGACAAATCTCATGAATAATGTGATCCCGATATGCCCCTATATTCTTGTATGCACCGTCGTATGTTGTCTGCCGGATTTCTATCTCGAATTTCCCGTTTCCAAGTACATTGCATCGCGCTGGTAATGTTGCTGGTAGGACTGTATCCTCCACAATACTGAAGAATGATCCTGGGAAAACCAGATGAAGCTTTTCGAGAACCTCCATTACCGGCACTTTTCCAAGCAGCGGTATTCCAAACAGCGTTCGGAATACAACGGCATATTCGCGCAATTCCTTTCTTGAAACGGTTTTTGTTAAATAGTCCATTACTCATCACCTTCTTTACTGTTTAACAGCTCAATAATTTTTTTGGCAGTTTCTTCGTCAATTTCATTAAATGAACGCTGAAACTGTAATGCCATCTCTCTTTTGTAATTTGAAGAGCCAATTAGATTTAATTTCATTTGTGTCTTTGACGCTTCAATTGCATCACATAATTTGCTTTGTTCTTCAGTATTCAGATCATAGTGTTTAACAATTAATTCGAACCAGCTTTCCGGAACATTTTTTTTGCCTGTTTCAACTGCTGACAAGAATGGGGTTGTTACACTTAACATCTTTGCGACATCACCCATTACTTCATGATGTTTAATGCGCAATATTCGCATTAATTCTCCAAAACTTGTATAGCCCATAATATCCTCCTATCTGTCGGAATCATCCTAAACCACCGAAATAATTTAGTCAATATTTTTAACCGAAATACGGTTAATTCTCTGCACTTGTAAATGCCGCTATATTCCCGTGTACTGAATATGCAAGGACTAATATATTCATTGTGGCAAAACACATCTTCTCCAATGCCGACAAATATTAAGAGAAGGCTTTGTCACAGTAAGTGTTTGGTAATTGTAAAATTACAACAGGCTTCACACAGTCATTTTGTGTCAATATTTACACAATGGCATCCATGGTGCATCATTGATGATTACTTAATTGTTGCTATAATAAGACAGTACGTTACATCGGGAATGACATTAGAAATTTAGCGGTATCTGGAAAATAGTTTGAGATTTCAGAGTAGGGTGCCGCCATATAAACGGAAAACCCGGTATTCCAGATGAGTATCGGGTTTTTCTCATTCTGACAAACATATTTGTCAAATTTGCGAAAACAGGAAAGAGGGGAGAAAACATGTGTAAGTCCTATGCTGAAATCGCTATGGAGGGAATCCGGGAAGGAGCAGAGATACCAGGGAATTTTAAGTCCCTCTTCCGGCATGATCAGGAATACTGCAGTTTTGTTTTTAACAAACGATTCGGCATCAATTTCACTGTCAAAGCACAGTATCTGTTCACATAATGGGGAGATCGGACTCTCAAGTACTGAGAAATACGCTATGATTTATGGTACGAACGAAGGAAAAGGATCTTTCGGAACGAATCGTTCACAAAACATAAATCACTCCAGAGAAAGGTTCATATTTTATGAAAAAATCTTTCAGATTTCTATCCTCACTTCTGTCTCCCTTACTGATTTTCAGCAGCGCAGCCTGTGTCGGCGAGACAAATTCAGCGACCGCAGTAGAACCCTCTTCCAAAAACTCCGGTCCGACTGACCTTTTTCTTTCGCTGACCGAAAAAACCAGCAGTTCGCTTACCTTCCCTCTCACGGAAGAACAAGTGGCCGCAGTTGAAAAAGCTGGCGTGGATCAGATAACCTGGACACTTCACCGAACCGCACCGTACGGCAATCCCGCTGATGGAAATTTCATATCTCTCCATGACGAAGAAAAAATGTACCCCAACGAACAGGAGACAATTGACTTTGCGTCCCTCCGATATGGTGACCTGTATGAGACGGAACAGGCCTTTTCCATGGAGCATTTTGAAACCACACTTGCTGGTTCCACTCTGAAACTCGATTTCGCTACTGTTCCTGTACAGAGTCTGGGCAATGACGGCATGCCCCACGAAAGCGGCGGCAGGTTTATGGACATATGCGGTCAGTTCAGCCTTACTGCCGAACTCGACGGAGTTATCCTGGCGTCCATTGAAAACGTAATCATCAAGCCCTATGCCTCCTTCCACTCCATGTGGGAGATGTATGATGAAATTCATCGGCTGGCTGAAGAAGGTGATGATGACATAGATACGCCAAAACCATATGTCGAATACAACGTGATGGGCAAGTCCTACCTTGGCTATGACATGCCGTATCTTATCATTGCCCGCGACAGCAAATCCATACAGAAGTGGCTGGAACTCTCCGAAAAAGCCGAGGAAAACGGTACCGCGGTGATGGACGAGCTCATGCGCTCCGGTGATGATGACTATCAGGTGCCGATTCTTTATACCAACATTCACGCAAACGAGGTTGCGGCAGCGGATGCGGTACTGGAATATGCCCGGCTGCTGATTGAGGAACCTGTCATTGAATATACGAAGCTCACCGGCTTTACCGAGGAAGGGTGGTCTAAAGTTGAGGAACAGCGGAAGGAACTCAATCTGCACACCCCGGAGCTGATCAGGGATAAGTGCAATTATCTGGGGTCCATCTGGTCCGGTTTTTCGATGGATTCTGCCAAAGTGGACGGATTCGACCGTTATTACACTTCCGAGAAGATCTCTGTTAATGTGGCAGATCTTCTGGATGACGTCTTTTTCATCATTGTGCCGGAACAGAACGTAGATGCGCGAATGTATTACACACGCTGCTCTGCCAGCGGCTATAACCTCAACCGTGACAACAGTTTCCAGGTTACTCCGGAGACGCAGAACATGCAGCATCTGATCGGCATGTATGATCCTGTCACCCTCATGGAGATTCACGGACAGGTCAATAGCTTCCAGCTGGAGCCCAGCGTGCCGCCTCACCAGCCCAACTTTGAATATGACATTCTCGCCCGGCATCAAATGGCTGGCGCGGAAGCATTCGGTGCGGCTGCCATAGGTAATAACCCGGCATATCAGAGCTTCGTCATACTGATGCGCGACACCATGTTCAATGATGAAAACGGCACACCCTCCTGGTTGATTGACGGAAATGATCTGCCCGTTATATTCACGCCTTCGTTTGCTGCGCTTCATGGCTGCGTCGGCTATACCGTCGAACTGCCTGCCTATTCGGAGACCACCCGTGAGGCAGCCACCTTCGGACTGCTGGGACTGGCTGATTTCGTGGCTGCAAACAAGGAAAGCTACTTTGCAGGGCTGGCGGAGATCTACTCCCGCGGCATAGAGAACCGAAACACTGATGCCGATGTCGCGCCCTGGTTCGCGGATAATCATGACGACACCGGTGCCGAAGCAGAGATTTTCCGTCCCTCCCATGCGGGAGAAGGAGAAAACGGACAGTTCTTCCCCGAGTGCTATCTGATTCCCCTTGATGCGGAACACCAGACCAATCTTCAGGCGGCTTTTGAAATGATTGAATATCTGACCCGCAACGATGTGAAGGTCTGTATTGCGGATTCTCCCGTTACGGTGGACGGATCAGTCCTGCCGGCAGGGACAGCTGTAGTTTCCATGTATCAGGCAAAGCGTTCTGTGGCCAACGCCGTTCTTTATGACGGAACCTTCATCAGCACCTGGGAACACCTGTCCAACTCGCCGGTCAACGCATTCAGCCATACCAGAGGATTTGACATGGTAACATGTGTGAAACCTGCAGAATACATTATGATCAAAGACGCTCTGGGTGAGACCGTCACCTATGATACGCTGTCGTCTTTTCTCAAAGAGAACGCTGTATCTCAGTTCAGCGGCGAGGAGGGATATGACGTGATCATTTCTAACGCTTCCGAAAGTTCCACCGCTGCCGTGAACTCTCTGCTTGCCTCCGGAAAACAGGTCGGCATGATTACCGAAGGCGCATATAAAGGGGACTTTATCTGTTCCTGGGATGACTGGAAGTCTGTGTCGGATGATTACATACTTACGGGCACTGGCATAAAGGATACGAAGGTCAGTGCATATGTCATCGGGAAGACGCCCGCAGTTTACATCAGCGGCACCAGACAAGCACTGACACAAGCGCCTGCGGGCTATGTGTACAATGACCTCGTGTCTTTTTCCAGTGACTACAACTATGACCGGACCGCCCTGAATCTGATGGGCTTCACAATCACCGAAGACGCCGCCAAAGCGGATGCGGTAGTGGGCGGAAGCGGACTTGACGAAGAAGGACTGGCTGCTGTAGAAAAAGGTGCTCCTTATGTGGGCTACGGTGAAAATGCCACAGAGGCTGTTAAAGAGTTCCTCCTTCCTGATGTCGGGACGGATTACGTGGACGGAACAGACTGCCTGGGTTATGTCATCTATCCGGAGGAAACACTGACCAACGCCAGTTACATTCTGGATAAAGACGACGTATTTTACGGCAGCGGCACCAGCTATTTCACAGCTCTGCCCGAAGACGCAAAGGTTCTTGTTCAGCGGGATGGCAGCCGCGCAGTCCTGGGAGGCATTCTGGACGGCGATGTAGCGGGCATAAACGCCTTCCTGAACGGCATCATGGGATTCTCCTATGCAGGCACGGACAAAGATGGACACGATGTGAAGATCACGCTCTTCGCCAATTCGATGACTGAAATGGGCCATCAGAGAGATGAATATGCCTTTATCAGCAACGCTCTCTTCTCCGCTTTCCTGAGCGAAACCCCGTATGTAACTGCAGCTGCCTCCGGTGATTAATGCAGCAGAGCTCTGACCTGAAGGTCCGGCAGGAAAGCTGAACCTTCAGGGGAGGCGCGGAATAAGCGGAAAGCCGGCATGAAACGAAGTTAAAACAGCCTGTGCATCAACACTGAACATGCATTGTGATAAACGTTTCTGACCATGTTTGCATATGGCATGTGTGGGGTGCCGGACACAATTCTGACTGCGTTTATTCCCGGATTCATTCCAATTTAAGTTCTTTACTATGTTCCATATTAAAAGTGAACCTCAATGGAGGTTCACTTCAGCACAGCCGTGAGTTCTGATATAGTTTATTCCCTGTTCATGACATAGTACCGGCGCATCAGCCACTGGGAAAGACCGTCGAGACCGGGATAGATGATACGCTCATTGAGATTCATCTGGTCAAGCATGTCACGGATCCGCCAGATGATATCCTTGTCAATGATGTATTTGACGGTGTTTTCCGTGTTTTTGTCCAGCCACTGCTCAATCGTGCATGTGCCATCGGCGCTTTCGATTCCGGGAGGAACGATCGTGAAGCTGGCGTACTGGTTGATAATGCGCTGGTCGATCGAAGGCGGCTCCATCAGTACCATGGCGTGATCCTTCATATCCAGATCATATTCCCTGAGTGAGTCGGTCACTCTCTGCAGCATCTCCACAGTATACATGTGGGCGTTGCTGTTTTTCAGTTCGCGCTGGTATTTGTCCGGCAGGCGTTCGTTCAGTTCTTTCCCGTCGATCTTCCACAGCAGGGCATCTCTTGTCCCCAGTTTGACCGGTTCCGCGCTTGTTGCGAAATGCAGGCCGATCAGCGGTGAATATGTCCAGTCCAGCATACGGGTGGGAAGACCGTGATGCTGGCCGATGATCAGCTGCCGCCAGACAGAATCCTTCAGGGCCGGATCTTCAGATGACGCATATTTTGTGAAACTGCGCAGGATCGTTTCTTCCAGTTCGTTTTTCTTTGTCATGCAGTTGCGGTAAAGGCTTGTGGAAAGATGCCACTGGGCATTGGAAAGACCTTTGTAAAGCATGCGTGAGCGGTACCTGCCCATCTCTTTGCTGTAGTCCTGATCAAAGATGATCGGACCGAGTTCCTCAATGGTTGTAATGGTTTTGACTGTAATCATAGATCTGTGTCTCTTTCTTCCCTAAAGATGCCGTTCCGGCTTCTTCTCAATCGGTATCTCACTTTCATTGTCCAGGGCTCTTGTCGCTTCGTCAAGAAGGAGAATCAGCGGATTTCGTTGACTTTCTTTCAGTTGAAAATGTGTATTGTGATACGATAATAACAACAAAAACTTCTTCAGGAGGGATGATTGTGTCACAGGACAATGAACAAAGCTATATCAGCCGGACCAGCGGACTGAAAGCGAAAGACTACATAGGCTATGCCATGGTCGATCTGGCAGGCTGCCTTGTTTTTGCGCTGGTTACCACACTGCTTCAGAAATTCTACACGGATATTTTCCATTTAAGTCCGTTGTTTATCATGATCATGTTTATCGTCGCCAGAGTATGGGACGGTATCAATGACCCGATTATGGGCCGCATCTGTGATACGGTGGAGCCGGGTCCGTTGGGCCGCTACAGGAAATGGATCCTGTATGCGGCGGTTCCTCTGGCGGTATCCGCTGTCCTGATGTTTCTGAAACTGCCGGGCATTGGTGAGGAAGGCCATTACACCGCCACATGTATTTACGCCACATGCACATATATCTTCTTCGGCATGGCCTATACGGTTCTGCAGATTCCTTATGGATCGCTTGCTTCAGTCGTTACCACGGATGCTCATGAGCGTTCAAAGCTTTCGGTTTTCCGCTCCATCGGCGCCGCCCTGGGTTCCATTCCGGTTTTGCTGATTGCCAGTTTTGCCTACGCCGACCGTCTGGATACGGCCGGTAATCCGGTGATCGGTGAAAACGGAAAAGTCATTACCGATATGCAGTACGGGCCGGTCATCAAAGGCGTCATCATCATGGCTGTCATTTCCTGCGTGCTGTTGCTGATCAGCTTCACATTAAATAAGGAGCGCGTGAAGACAAAACCGCAGCCGAAAGAAAAAGGCGCCGCGAAGAAAGCCATCACCATGCTGTTCCGCAACCGTGCCTTTGTCGCGATCACGATGGTATCGATGCTGCTGCTTGCCGGCCAGATGTTCACCCAGAGTTTCTATACCTATCTGTTCGACGACTATTTCCATGCCAACTGGATGAACCTGGCAACCCAGGCATGTACATATTCACCGATGATCATCTTCATGTTCTTCCTGCCGAAACTGACCGGGAAAAAAGGCAAGAAGGAAGTCACCGCTGTCGGTATGACCGTAGCGGCACTGGCCAATCTTGTCCTGTTCTTCCTGCGCGGCATGGATCCATCAAAACTGCTGTGGATCTTCCTGGCCATGAACTTCATCAGTGGCTGCGGTCTGACGACGCTGGTCATGCAACTGTGGGCAATGGTCGCTGATGCGATCGACGATATCGAGGTCAAGACCGGAAGCCGGGATGACGGAACCGCGTATTCCGTGTTCAATCTGTTCCGCAAGGTGGGACAGGTGCTGGCTGCCATCTGCGTCAACGGCGCGCTGCTCGGCATGCATTACAAATATGAAAAAGGCGCAGTGCAGACACTGGCCAATCTGAAAATCATGTATGATCTCGGAACCCTGATTCCGGCTGTCATGTTCGGTATCATGGCGATCCTGCTGTTTGTTTCCTACCCGCTTTCCAAGGAAAAAACAGAAGAGCTCCAGACTCAGAAAGAGCTGAAGCTCAAGGAATCATACGAAAACAAGGAAATCGAAATCTAAGCTTTCTCAAACCATACAGGCAGATCACAGGGGGCACAGGCAACATCAAGTTCCGTGCCTCCTTTTATATTGTCTCCTTCTCCCCGCAGTTTCCATGAACTGAAAGAAGGCAGTTGTACATGAACAGAATTATTTCCCGCATCAAAAATCGGACATGCCAGGACGGAATCGCCGCACATAAAGCAGTCCGCTTCCGTGTCGTAGCCGGGCTCTTTCAGAAAAACCGGCCAGATCAGTGGGAGATTGTCTGCTGCACGTTGCTTCATCTGTTCATGGAGATAAGGCACCAGTTTTTCCCGCAGGGCAAACAGCGTTCTGACTTCTTCCATCAGATCTTCATACAGCCACGGCATGTTGGACGGTTCACCCGGTTTCCAGGAATGCAGGACAAAGCGCGGTGTGAATACGGCGTACTGCAGCCAGCGCAGGAACAGTTCTCTACCGGGTTTCGGACCGGCAAAACCGCCGATGTCCTGGCCGAAGAAGGCAAAGCCGGAAAGCGACATGGTCATCGCCTGATAATGATTGAAACGCAGGTCTTTAAAATCGGTGTAATTGTCACCAGTCCAGGTTGTCGCAATGCGCTGGGTTCCGGGAATAGCACAGCGGGAAATCATAAAGGGATCATCGCCATGATAATCCGCCTCCTGCAGGCAGACCTCCCGGCCGGCCCGTGCCATCAGGTATGAGAACAGCGGCCGGATCAGACGCGCGGGTATTTCTTTGCCGAAGCCGCAGGCATAGACATCTTTGTCCCAGACATCATATTCATTGTTGTCATTCCATAGATTCTGATAGCCATAGCGGATCAGACTGTCCCGGACACATTTTTGCCAGAATGCATAAGCACCGGGATTTGTGAAATCCAGATAACTGGCCATGCCGCCCCAGAACGGGAAAACCGCCGGAAATCCGTCTTTGTAATGCAGGAACCAGCCGTTTTCGGAAATCATCTGATATAAAGGGTGCACGGTGAGAAATGCAGGTTTGATATTCGGCAGGATTTCCAGACCGTGGTCGCGGAAGAAGCCGGCAAGGGCTTCCGGGGCAGGAATCTTGTCTCTGTTCCAGTGAAACACACAGCGGTAATCACTGATCTGTGTATAGCCGCTGGACAGATAAAAACCGCGGGCTGTGATGCCGTTTACTTCACACTGCCGCACAAAGCCCCGCAGTTTCTCATCCGCGTCAGGCGCGTCGGTATATTCCATCGTGCTTCCGCAATAGGAAAATGCCCATTCCGGCACCGGAGCAATACCGCCGGTCATGGCATTGAAGCGCTGAATGATCTCGACTGGTGAACCGGTGATCAGATAGTAAACCATGTTTTCTTCTTCGTAGCGGATAGAATTGAATGGTTCAAAATAATTGTCATGTTCCTCGCCGAAGTTCACTCTGCCGCTGCTGTATGTGTCATAGTACAGGCCGTAGGAACCGGCATTGTTGACACAGATGTAAAAGGGAAAATGCTTGTACAGCGGATCGGAATACTCCGCTTTGAAGCCCATGGCATCAGCAGTACCGAGTTCAAAACTGCGGCCGTTCTTGTTCACATGACCGCTCTTGTCGCCCAGACCGAATATCATCTGGTCCGGTGTGCGCATAGTGAAATGCACCGAGCCGTCACCAAGTTCGCCGGCAAAGTTATAAGCCAGTCCATTGCGGTCCTGATAGAGAATTCCATTCTCGTTTTCTGCCGTGATCCTGAAATTCAGCAGTTCGATCCGGAACCGCAGACCATACAGTTCAAAAGAAAATACACCGTCTTTTTCGTAAAGGACAGGTGATACCGCAACAAATCCTTTTTGAGACAGTTTGCTGCGGCCGGACTGCGGACAGGTACCGTCCGGATCCACGCTCCAGGTCGGCAGGAGGCTGTTTCTGTCATGGATCAGGGAAACACGCAGGATATGCTCGAAGAAATCCAGACGCATGATGATGCCGTCTGCTTCGTATTCCGCAAACGTGCCGCCGTTATTCTTCAATTGGAATTCATGATGGAATTTCATGCTTTCGGAGTTCCTTTCCTGATCATATTCATGCCCAGTTTCGGATAAGAGACTTTCCCCATCGAAGTCTTTTCATTTGTGATCTGCAGAACGTGAAGTTTTCCGTTTTTGCAGGGCTGCCAGTCCGGCCTGCCGTCGCCGTTGGGGTTGCCGGTTTTCACATATGCTGCGAAATAGTCCATCAGCTGGCAGGAGATTTCTTCATCCCGTTCCGTGTACGGACGCCATGACTGCTCCAGTCTGCCAAAGAGATAGCGTAGGTCACACGAATGGAACGCGCCGTTGTCATCGCCCGGGGCATCCTGATCGAAATAACAGATATACGCGTCATTGGCACGGCCGTACTGACAGCCGATATATGCCATCAGGGCGGCGTACATGTCGTTGTTGGTAAAACTGATCATGCAGTCTGTTCTGATCGGGTTACTGATCAGTTCATCGACCGGTTTTTTCAGAAGGAAGCCGTCGATCACCGGCATCGTATTGTAGAGCGTGTCTTTTCTTTCACTCTTCATTTCCTGGGCGGCCGAAAGAACAGCTGCAGCGTCAATACGGCGCAGTTCTACCAATGAGGAACAGCCGGTTTTTTCCATCAGCTGCAGCCAGTATTCTCTTGTGTCTTCCGCTCTGCGCGGCAGGGCGAACTTGGGGAACAGACCGGCGCCGGAGATCATGAAAACGCGTTTGAATAAACCTGTGTTTGCCGGGTTGAGGCAGTGATACTGGATGGAAATGGCTCCGGCACTCTGGCCGAACAGGGTGATATTTTCCGGATCACCGCCGAAACTCGAGATGAATTTCCTGACCCACAGCAGCGCCGTCCGCTGATCATCCAGCCCGAAATTGCCGTCCCGGCCGTACTCCCTCTGAATCTCCGAGTGGGTCATGTATCCGAAGACTCCGACCCGGTAATTGATAAAAACAGTTATGATGCCGCGCTTTGCCAGCTCATAGCCGCGGAATGGTTCTTCCTGATTGGAACCGGAGTTGAAGCCGCCGCCATGCACAAATACTGCAACGGGACAGTTCTCTGCGTTTACAGGTGTGAATATATTCAGATTCAGACAGTCTTCATCATAATGAAAAGTCAGATCTTTCCGGAACTCCCGGTAGTAAAACAGCCGTTCGGGGTTATCCAGCTGCGGATAAAACTGCCGGTATTGCGGACAGGAGTTTCCGAAAGATGACGCATCAACGACACCTTCGTATGTTTCAATCATCAGTGCATAACGGAACCGTGTCGCTTTGGCATACGGAATACCGAGAAACTGACGGCATCCTTCTGTCTCGATGCCGGTTACGTGAATCATTGGTGAATGGATCTCGATCTTTTTGTTCTCTTTCATATGATGTCTGTCCTTTATGTTTTCTGCAGTTTCATTATATATTCTGTTCTTTGGAATGGCATCGGATCCCTGATGCTTTTCTGTGCTGTTTCAGCTGTAAATACCTTTTTATCGTTTTGAAAATCTCCATGTCAGTGCAGGGTTGTTATAATGAATGCATCAGTTATTTACATCCTGATAATGAGGAATCAGAAGGGAGACAGGTATGATTGCACAGTTAAACAGTATACCGCTGTATGTGATCTGCGGAGGCATCGTCGCGTTTGTGGCGGCCGTATGCATCGTCTTCATGGTCCGTGCCTATAAAGCAGGAATTGCCATCGGCATGGATCCGGCA